>JAJPHK010000116.1 GCA_021325315.1 Alphaproteobacteria bacterium | reverse complement strand
GCGTGCATAGACGATATCGTAGCCTTCCTTCCAGCGCGCTATCATGTCGCCGACGATTTCCGGCGGATCCTGGAGATCCGCGTCCATGACGATCACGGCATCGCCCGCTGCCGCGTCCATGCCGGCGGTAATCGCGACCTGATGGCCGAAGTTGCGGCTCAATTTGATGAAACGGTAGCCCGGTGTGTCCTTTGCCTTGGCCTGCAGGATGATCGAGCTGCAATCGCTGCTGCCGTCGTCGACGAGGATGATCTCTGCGCGGGCGTCGAGCGAAGCCAGCAACGCGTCGAGGCGGCGAAGCAAAAGCGGCAGCACCGCTTCTTCGTTGAAGATGGGAACGACGATGCTGTAGCGGATGGCATCGCCGGATTGCGCGTGCATGATCGAGCCTTGCGACCGGGTCCAGGCCTAAGCAGGCCGCAGGGTAGGCGCGCAGCGTTAATAAAGCCCTTGCGGGAGGCCCGCGAAAATACGCGAATTTATTGCGATTCCGGCGCGGAATCCCTGCCGGCTTTCGCGCCGTTTCCGGCGGCCTTGGCGGTGCCCTTGGCGACGCCCACCATCGCGGGGCGCAGCACCCGCTCGCCGATCGCGTAGCCCGGCTGAATGACCTGCACGATGGTGCCGTGCGGACGACCGGAATCGGGCACCTCGAACATCGCCTGATGGAAATGCGGGTCGAATTTCTCGCCCATCGGGTTGATCGGCTTCACGCCGTTCTTTTGCAGGATCATCTGGAGATCCCGCTCGGTGAGTTCCACGCCGTCGAGGAGCGCCTTGAGCGACGGATCGGCATTCGCGCGAGCTTCGGCGCTGACATGCTCGATGGTGCGGGCGAGATTGTCGGCGACCGTCAATACATCGCGCGCAAAGGCGGTGATGCCGTAGGCGCGGGCATCGGCCACGTCTTTCTCCGCACGCTTCCTGATGTTCTCGCCTTCGGCGACCGCGCGCAAAAAGCGGTCGCGGAGTTCCGCGACCTGCGCCTCCAGCGTCGCGACGGGATCGTTCTCGTTCGCGGCTTCGGACGCCGGCGCATTCGTGTCCTGCGTTTCCGGGTTTCCCGCACTTTTTTGCTCTTCAGCCATGGCCATCCGTTGCATTTGCTGCCGGGGATATCAGGTCTTAAGGCGAAAAAATCAAGCGTTCGAACGCATGCCCAGAATCCGGCTTACGGCCCTAGCGGTGTAGTCGACCATCGGAATCACCCGGGCATAATTGAGGCGCGTCGGGCCGATCACGCCAAGGGCGCCTACCACGCGGCCCGCACCGTCGCGATAGGGCGCAATGATGGTGGAAGAGCCGGAAAGCGAGAAGAGCTTGCTTTCGGAACCGATGAAAATGCGCAAGCCCTCCGCCTGTTCCGCCTTGCTCAGAAGGTCGATCACGCCGCGCTTGGCCTCGAGATCGTCGAACAAGAGCCGCACGCGCTCGAGATCCTCCATGGCTTTTAAGTCCTCAAGCAGTTTCGCGTGCCCGTGCACGATCAGGCGGCGATCGGCGACGTCGCCGCCCGACCAGCTCGCCAGCCCCTCGGAGACGAGCTTGGTCGTAAGCTCGTCGAGCTCCGCGCGGGCGACGACGAGCGCCCGTTCGAGATCGGCGCGCGCCTCGCTCAGGGTCTTTCCGCGAATTCGGGCGTTCAAAAAGTTCGTCGCTTCGGTCAGCGAGGAAGCGGGAAGATCCCGCGGCACGTCGAGGAGGCGGTTTTCCACCTGCCCGTCCTCGGAGACGAGCACAACGAGCGCCTTGCCGGGCTCGAGCCGCACGAATTCGATTTGCTTCAGCCGCGCATTCGTGGTCGCGGTCGTGACCACCCCGGCGGCGCGCGAGAGGCCCGAGAGCAACTGCGAAGCCTCCGCCAGCACGCTGTCGAGACTGCCGGCGCGCGCGGCCTTGACCTGCGCGTCGATCGAGCGGCGGTCGCTTTCGGAGAGGTCGCCGATTTCCAGAAGCGCATCGACGAAGAAGCGAAGACCGAGTTCCGTGGGCATCCTTCCCGCGCTCGTGTGCGGCGCGTAGACGAGGCCGAGCGATTCGAGATCGGCCATGACGTTCCGCACCGAAGCGGGCGAAAGCGTCATCGGGATCAGCTTCGACAGATTGCGCGAGCCCACCGGCTCGCCGGTCGCAAGATACGACTCGACGATCTGGCGGAAAATCTCGCGCGAGCGTTCGTCCAGCTGCGCGAGACCGGGATTCGGCATCCCGATGGGCGGGTCGATTTTCATGCGTCCAATTTACCCTATTCCCAGCAATTATGTGTTCTTCTCTGCGATTGCGGCAACCCGCTTTATATAGCCACGCCTTGTATCCCGCCGCTTTTCCCCCTTATGTCCAGCATGATCTTTGCGGAAAACCGGTAACCACTTTTCCGGATCATGCTTTAGAACGGTTAACCGCCACGGAGATATTCGAGACATGCGTCCCAGCAAACGTGCGCCCGACGAGATGCGCCCGGTGAGTTTCGAGCGCGGCATGCTGCGGCATGCGGAGGGCTCCTGCCTCGTGAAATTCGGCGACACCCATGTCCTGGTGACGGCGACGCTCGAAGACCGCGTACCGCCCTGGCTCAAGGGCCAGGGCCGCGGCTGGGTGACGGCCGAATACGGCATGCTGCCGCGCGCGACCCACGAGCGAACGCGGCGCGAGTCCTCCGCCGGCAAGCAGTCGGGACGCACCCTAGAGATTCAGCGGCTGATCGGCCGCTCGCTTCGCACGGTCGTCGATTTGCAGGCGCTCGGCGAGCGGCAGATCACGCTCGACTGCGACGTGATTCAGGCGGACGGCGGCACGCGCACGGCTTCGATCACCGGCGCGTGGATCGCGCTCTACGACTGCATCGAGTGGATGAAGAAACGCGCGATGGTGAAGAAGGACCCTCTGAAGGATCATGTCGCTGCGATTTCCTGCGGCATCTATCAGGGCACGCCTGTGCTCGACCTCGATTACGCGGAAGACTCGGAAGCCGAGACCGATATGAATTTCGTCATGACAGGCTCGCACGGCATCATCGAGCTGCAGGGCACCGCCGAGAAAAAACCGTTCTCCGACGACGAGCTCACGCAGCTCATTTCGCTCGCGCGCAAGGGCGTCGAGAAACTCATCTCGTTGCAGAAGATCGCGGTCGGCTGATGGGACGGAAACTCACGGGCAAAGTCGTGATCGCGACGCATAATCCCGGCAAGCTCGCCGAGATGCGCGAATTGCTTGCGCCGCATGGCGTCACGGCGATTTCGGCGGGCGAGCTGAATTTGCCGGAGCCGGAAGAGACCGGAAAAACCTTTTTGGAGAACGCGCGCATCAAGGCCGCCGCCGCCGCGGAAGCCACGCAGTTGCCGGCGCTCGCCGACGACTCGGGTCTCACCGTCGATGCGCTCGGCGGCGAGCCCGGGATTTATTCAGCGCGCTGGGCGGGACCGGACAAGGATTTCGCGCGCGCGATGCGCGTGATCGACGAGAAACTGAAGCTCGCCGGCGCAAACGATCCTTCGAAACGGCGCGGCGCGTTCGTGGCGGCGCTTTCCGTCGTCTGGCCCGACGGCTTCGCGGAAAGCGTCGAAGGCCGCGTCGAAGGCACGCTTGTCTGGCCGCCGCGCGGGACGAAGGGTTTCGGTTACGATCCGATGTTTCTGCCCGACGGGCATGAACGCACCTTCGGCGAAATGAGCTCGGAGGAAAAACACGGGCTTCCGCCGCGCGGCAAAGGGCTTTCGCACCGGGCGCGGGCCTTTCTGAAACTCTCGGAGATCGTTCTTGTCTAGGACGGCGACATCGGCTCCGAATTTACCCGCCGATCCGGGCTTCGGCGTCTATGTGCATTGGCCGTTTTGCCTCGCGAAATGCCCCTATTGCGATTTCAACAGTCACGTTCGCTATGAGAAACCGGACGAAGCGCGTTTTACGGCAGCGATCGCGAAAGAGCTCGAACACGCGGCCGCAATCACCGGCCCGCGCACGGTGAACAGCGTCTTCTTCGGCGGCGGCACGCCTTCCCTGATGTCGGCGGAGACCGTCGCGAAAATCTTGCAGGAAATTAAGCGGCACTGGACGCCCGCCCCTGACATGGAAGTCACGCTCGAAGCGAACCCGACGAGCGTCGAGGCCGAGCGCTTCCGCGGCTATCGCACGGCGGGCGTGACCCGCGTCTCGCTCGGCGTGCAATCGTTGAACAACGACGCGCTGAAATTTCTCGGCCGCTTGCATACGGCGGAAGAAGCGCTTAACGCCGTCGATATCGCGCGCAAGAATTTCGAGCGGATTTCCTTCGACCTGATTTACGCGCGTCCCGGCCAAACGCCCACGGCATGGCGCGAGGAGCTTTCGCGCGCGCTTCATGAAGGCATGGAGCATCTTTCCGTCTATCAACTCACGATCGAACCCGGGACGCCGTTCGAAACGCTGTTCAGGAAAGGCAGCTTGAAAATTCTCGATGACGAGCAAGGCCGGGCGCTGTGGGACGTGACGCAAGAGCTTTGCAACGCGGCGGGCCTCCCCGCCTACGAAATTTCCAATCATGCCCGGCCGGGCGCCGAGTGCCGGCATAATCTCGTCTACTGGCGCTACGGCGAATATGTAGGCGCCGGCCCCGGTGCGCACGGACGCCTCGGCACGGGTGACGGACGTCTTGCCACGATGACCGAAAAACATCCCGAGCGGTGGCTGGCGCGGGTCGAGCAAGACGGCCACGGCCTCGTCGTGAGCGATCGCTTGAGCCGCAGCGAGCAAGCCGACGAATATCTGCTGATGGGGTTGCGGCTGCGCGAAGGAATCGATCTTGCGCGCTACCTCAAACTTGCCGGAGAGCCGCTCGACCCTGCGCAGATTTATGCATTGCAGGAGCACGGCCTGATCGAGTCGAAAGGCGGCGTGCTGCGCGTGACGGCAAGCGGGTTTCCGCTTCTGGATTCGATCGTCGCCGATCTCGCGGCTTAGTTAGAAGCAGCATAACCGGTGAAGGCGCGGGGCGCCGCGCTGATCGCACGTGTCGTGCCGTCCCGGATTTCCATGATCGCGAGCCCGCGCTCTGACGTGCCGTCGCGGCGGAAGCGGAAAATGCCGTCGACGCCGACAAAGCCCGATGGGTTGGTGAGCGTTTCGACCGAGAAGCGGCCCTCCGCTTGCGTTTTCACGAGCGCCGCGACCAGCGACACGGCGTCATAGGCAAGGCTCGAGGTCCGCACCGGGTCTTGCCCGAAACGCGCGCGATAGCGCTGCGCGAAGGAATTGTAGCCGTTCATCTCCGTCGCCGCGAACCAGGCCCCGTTCATTTTCGGATCGGAAAAGAGCGACTTGTCGTCCCACAGGCCCGTCCCGATCAACTGCTTGGTGCCGGGCTGAACCCCGGACTGCGCGAGCGCGGCGACGGCCTGCTGCGTCATCTCGGGACTGTCGGCGATCATGATGGTTTCGGCCTGGCGCGCGGCTTGCGCCGCGCGTTTTGCGGCTTCCTTCAGGTTCTTTCCGTCGGCCGAATATTTCTGGATCGAGACCACCCGCGCGCCGCGCGATCCGGCGGCCGACCGAAGTTGTGCGTCCACGACCGAGCCATAGGCGTTCTCCGGCAGAAGCGCCACGATCGAACGCTTTCCCGCCTGGGCCGCGTAGCTCACGATACGGTCGACATCCGACTCGGGCAGAAAGCTCAGGAGATAGACGCCTTGCGTCGCGACGTTGGTGTCGGTCGAGAACGCAATCATCGGGATATTCGCTTGTTTCGCGACCGGACCCGCCGCGGCGACCGCAGGGCTGAAGAGCGGGCCCAAAATAATCTCGACGCCTTCCTGCACCGCGGCCTCTGCCGCCGCGCGCGCCCCCTGTGCGCTGCCGCGATCGTCCTTCACAATCAGCTGGATGTTGGTCGTGCCGAATTCGGCGAGCGCGAGATCGGCGGCATTCTTCATGGATTGGGCGACTGCGCCCGCGTTCCCGCCCGCGCTCAAGGGCAGAATGAGCCCCACGCGCGTCGCCGGGCCGCCCAGGGGCTCCGATTGAATCCCGGGAAGTCCGCCCTGCTGGGGCTGGGTCTGGATCGGCTCGTTCTCGCTCTTGCCGAATATGCCGCCCGGGAGCGACGTGGAGCAGCCGGCGAGCACGAAGCCTATAAGCATCAGCGGCAGCGCGGAAATGCGGGCGCGCTCGAATTTTTCGCGCCACGCTATCTTTACAACCGACTTCATACGAACGTCCGGCCTCCGCTATACCGCCGTTTTTGCAATTTGCGGCACTGTAACAGTCGTGTCAAAGAAGAAACCCCTCAATCTTGCGGCTGTGCGGGAACCTTCGCGGGCGCTAACATTCCGCCGCAAATGAGCGCCGTTTCCGAAGATCCCCGCCCGCATACGATCGAGACGATCCGGCTCGCACCCGGCCTTTATGTGGTGGCGACCCCCATCGGAAATCTCGGCGACATTACGCTGCGCGCGCTTTCGACATTGAAATCCGCCGATATTGTGCTTTGCGAGGATACGCGAGTGACGCTCAAGCTCCTCGGCCGCTACGGGCTGAAGCCGAAATTGCTTGCCTATCACGACCACAATGCGGCCTTGATGCGGCCGAAAATTTTGAAGGAACTGCAAGCGGGCCGTGCGATCGCGCTCGTTTCTGACGCGGGCACGCCGCTCGTGTCCGATCCCGGTTACAAGCTCGTGGCGGAAGCGCTGGATGGCGGCTTTCGGGTTTATCCCGTGCCGGGCGCGTCGGCGGCGCTCGCCGCGCTGGTTTCGGCGGGGTTGCCGACCGACCGATTTTTCTTCGAGGGATTTTTGCCGGTGAAATCCGGCCAGCGCAAAAACCGGATTGCCGAGCTGAAAGAAATTCCCGCGACGCTTGTTTTCTACGAAACCGGCCCGCGCCTTGCCGACAGCCTGCGCGATCTTGCCGAAACGCTTGGGCAACGCGCGGCCGCCGTCTGCCGCGAGCTTACCAAAGCCTTCGAGGAAACACGGCGCGGCACGCTCGATGAGCTCGCATCCTATTATGAAGAGAACGGCGCGCCAAAAGGCGAGATCGTGATTGTCGTCTCGCCGCCCGATCCTTCCGCGCAGAGCGTTTCTACGGAAGAGCTCGACGAAAAATTGCAACGCGCGCTTAAGCGCGGCTCGCTCAAGGACGCGGTCGCGGAAGTCACCGAGGAAACCGGAATGAAGCGCCGCGATGTGTATGCCCGCGCGCTCGCGCTTTCGGAGGACAAACGCTGATGCCGACCGCAAAAGCCGCGAAGCGCACGGCCGCGTTCCGTCTTGGTGTTTCGGCCGAAAGCCGTGCCGCGCTGTTTCTCGCGGCGAAGGGCTATCGCACGCTGGCGAAGCGGTGGAAAACGCCGGTCGGCGAAATCGATCTCGTGATGCGGCGCGGCGCGCTGATCGTCTTCGTCGAGGTGAAGGCGCGCGCAAAGCTGGATGCTGCGGCCGAAGCCGTGCTTCCGCGCCAGAAAAAGCGCATTGTCGCGGCCGCCGAAGCATGGCTTGCGGCGCACCCCGAACATGCGGGATATGACATGCGCTTCGATGCGGTGCTGGTCGCGCCCGGCCGGCTGCCGCAGCACATCGTTTCCGCCTTCGAGGCGGAAAGCTGAAGGAGAATCCCGTGACGCTCAAAGTCGCCGTGCAGATGGACCCGATCGAGCGCGTGAAAATCGCGGGCGATTCCACTTTCGCGCTTCTTCTCGAAGCGCAGGCGCGCGGGCATGAAATTTCCTACTACACGCCCGACCGGCTCGCGATGCTGGACGGCGAAGTGTTCGCGAAGGTGCAGCCCTTGTCCGTGCGCGACAAGGCGGGCGACCACTTTACGCTCGGCGAGGAAAAACGCGTGAAGGTGTCGAGCTTCGACGTCGTGCTATTGCGGCAGGATCCGCCCTTCGACCTGAATTACGTCACGACGACGCATCTTTTGGAGCGCGTGCATCCCAAAACCCTCGTCGTGAACGATCCCGCTTCGGTGCGGAACGCGCCGGAAAAAATGCTCGTGAACGACTTTCACGATCTCATGCCGCCGACGCTGATCACGCGCGATCTCGCGGAGATCAAGGAATTCCGCAAGAAACACGGCGACGTCGTGATGAAGCCCCTCTACGGCAAGGGCGGCGAGGCGGTTTTTCGCGTCGCGGAGCGCGATCTGAATTTCGGCTCGCTCTACGATCTCTTTGCAACCACATTCCGCGAGGCCTGGGTCATCCAGAGATTCCTTCCCGAGGTGAAGGACGGCGACAAGCGCATCATTCTTGTCGACGGCGAATTCGCGGGCGTGGTGAACCGCGTGCCGGCCGAGGACGACCTTCGCTCCAACATGGTGCGCGGCGGCGCCGCGAAGGAAACGGAGCTCACCGCGCGCGAGCGCGAAATCTGCAAGCGCATCGGGCCGGAATTGAAAAAGCGCGGACTTCTCTTCACCGGCATCGACGTGATCGGCGGGCTGCTCACCGAGATCAACGTCACCTCGCCCACCGGCATTCGCGCGATCAAGAATCTCGGCGGCCCGGACGTCGCGAAAATCATCTGGGACGTGATCGAGCATAAACGCAAGACACGCGCGTGAAGAAGCCCGCGTTCTTTTCCCTTCTGCTTTTTTTTGCGGCGCTCTCCCCGGCGCTCGCGGAAATCGGCAATTGCAATTTTCCGAAACGCCCGCCGACGACGCTCAAGAATATGGGGCCGTGCGAATTCGATCCGGAAAAATATTCGTTCAAGGGAACGCCCGCCGAGCAGGCAGCCTGCCTCGCGCGTCCGGTCTACCAGTTCGGCGAGATCGCGAAGGAGCCGGGGAAGCTGCCGGAGGATTTTCTAAAGCGCGTCGGAACCGCGCAGGATCTGCCGAAACGCGATGCGCTCATGACCTATGTGCTCGCGATCGGCTTCGCGAGCGAAATCGGCTTCGGGTTGCCGCTGCCGCTCTCGCACGCAAATGACGGCGACCCGAATGCACCGGCCGCGCGTTATTTCGTCATCCATGACACGAGCGCTCCTAATTACGCCCGTGGCTCTTTCCCCGACGAAATCGATCTCCACAACAACATCAATAGCCTCGATCGCTTCCGCTGCGCGAATGCGGTCGAGCCCGCGCACTATTTCATCAACCGTCTCGGGCGGATTCTGAAAGCGCACGACTATCTCGTGCCGTGGAGGGCGACGAAGTTCGAGACAGCCGCCAATTTCGGCCTGAAACTGAGGGGCCTGTTTCTGCACAACGAGCTCGTGCAGCCGCGGCGCGGCGTGCCGGGGCGCGGATGGCAGAACGATTTCCAAGCCCCATCACCGGGATTCTCGCAAGCACAATATGACCGGCTCGCGCTTCTCTACATCGCCGCGAGCGTACGCGCGGGCGCTTGGATGATCCCGGCCTTTCACGCCGTGATCGACGACGGGATCTACGACAAGCACGACGACCCGCAGAATTTCGAGTTCGAGAAGTTCAACGCAGCGATCAACCGGCTGCTCGGGGAGATCCCGAAAACACCCGAAACCGCCCGAAATTT
>JAJPHK010000166.1 GCA_021325315.1 Alphaproteobacteria bacterium | reverse complement strand
TCCGGCTACCGGTCTGCCCCGACAGCTTTCCGGCCTCTTGTCCGGACTTCTGCCGACCGGCACGCGACAACAGGCACGTGCGAAATTGGGCAATTCCGCATGTATGGGAAAAAACTTTCATATGCAAGGGAAAATTGCTTGACGCACCCAAAAAATTTTGAATCGCGCGCGCGAAGCAGAAATGAATCGGAAGTTAATCTCGCGCTGCGCGCTGCACGCGACGCTCTAGCCGACAAAAAATGGTTCGATCTTCGCCGCGCGGCGGACAAAATTGAAAATGATGTAGCAGGCGAGCAAGCCGAAGAGTGTCTGCAGCACGTAGGCGCCGATGTCGCCGAGCCCGAAGAGGCCCGCGATCGCCCAGCCGGCGGCGAATCCGGCGCCGATGATCTCCGTTCCGATCAAAATCGCCGCGCTGACGACCGTGCTGAGGTTGATCCAGTTCACGCCGCGGCGTCGGCTCGCTGTCTCGGACATATCTTCGGCTCCCAAATCGGCCCCGGCTGTTTCGTTTTGACGCGCCGGAGGGCTAGAATGGGCGCAATCTGGCGTGTTACGCCACACCAATCAAGCATTGTCCGCTCCGTTTTCGTCCTGTCCTGCCCGATTTGAGGAAACCCTATGACTGAATTGAGTGCGAAAAGCCGCCGCGGCGTCGTTGTGGCGCCCCATGTTCTGGCCGCCGAAGCGGGCGCAGCCATCCTGAAAGAGGGCGGGAACGCCATCGAGGCCGCCGTCGCGGCCGCAGCGGCCATCGTGCCGGCCTATCCGCACATGAATCACATCGGCGGCGACGGCTTCTGGATCGTGCGCGAGCCCTCCGGGAAGGTGCGCTACATCGAGGCGGCCGGTTTTGCCGGCGCGAAGGCGACGATCGACTTCTATAAGGCGCAGGGGATCTCGGTGATCCCGGAACGCGGCGCCAACGCGGCGCTCACGGTGCCGGGCGCGATCGGCGGCTGGCAGGTCGTGCTTGAAGCGTCCAAGGCGCTGGGGGGCAAGATGCCGCTCGCGAAGCTCCTGGAAGCGGCGATCGCGATCGCCAAGAAGGGCAGCCCGGTCACACATTCGATGGCGGTGCGGCTCGCCTCCGACCGCGGGTCGAATATTCAGGCGCCGGGCTTCGAGGAGGCTTTTTTCATTAACGGCAAGCCGCCGAAAATGGGCGACACACTGAAGCCCGGACGGCTCGCGAATACTTTCGAACAGCTCGCGAAGGCGGGGCTCGACGACTTCTATCGCGGCGATGTCGGCCGCGAGATCGCTTCCGACCTGGAAAAGATCGGAAGCCCCGTCACGCGGGCGGATCTGGAGAAATTCCGCGCCGTGCTGCGCGAGCCGATCAAGGTCAGGCTGAGCTCGGGAACCGTCTATACCTCGCCGGCGCCCACGCAGGGCATCACGACACTTCTTATGCTCGGGATTTACGAAAAGCTCGGCCCGGCGAAGCCGGAAAGCTACGAGTTTCTGCACGGCCTGATCGAGGCGGCGAAGCGCGGAATGCTTATTCGCATGCGCACCGTGACCGACTTCGAGAGGATGATGGCGAACCTGGAGGACTATCTGACCCCGGCGGCGCTGGAGAAGGAAGCGAAGAAGATCGATCCGAAGAAGGCCGCGCCCTGGCCGCAGCCGGCGGGCGAGGGCGACACGATCTGGCTCGGCGCCGTCGATTCATCTGGGCTTGCCGTCTCTTATATCCAGTCGCTGTACTTCGAATTTGGTTCCGGTTGCGTACTGCCTTCGACCGGTATCGTGATGCAGAACCGGGGCATCAGCTTCTCGCTCGACCCCAAGGCGCTCAACCCGCTCGAGCCGGGACGGCGGCCCTTCCATACATTATGTCCGGCGATGGCGGAGCTTGCCGACGGGCGGGTGCTCTCGTTCGGCACCATGGGCGGCGAAGGCCAGCCGCAGACCAATGCGACCGTCTTTACCCGCCACGTCACCTATAATGTGCCGATTGCGGAAGCGATCGACCGGCCGCGTTTCATTCTGGGCCGCACCTGGGGCACGGAAATCACCAATGTCCGGGTCGAGAACCGGTTCTCGCCGGAAGTGATCGATGCGCTCAGGAAAGCGGGTCATGACGTTCAGGTGCTGCCGGAAGCTTATGAGGAAATCCTCGGACACGCGGGCGGCGTCGAAATCGACACCAAGGGCAATATCGAGGGCGCACATGACCCGCGCTCCGACGGAGGCGCGGCGGGCGCATAAAGAGGGGGTGGCATTCCGCCGCATTTGGCGCAATCTCGCGCCATGCTTCCGACGAACTGCTTGGGCGTGGTTCGAACTTGGGAAGGGATTTGCCAGCCTCATGGCCGCTGTTGTGCGCCGTTTCATCATTGCCGCCGCCGCGTTGCTGTTCGCAACCGGCGGCGCATTCGCGCATCCGCACGTCTTCGTGACCGCGAGAGGCGAGTTCGTCTACGGCAACGGGGTGCTGAAGGAAATCCGCTATGCCTGGACCTTCGACGAGATGTTTTCGGCATTCGCCGCGCAAGGCCTGGATGCGAACGGCGACGGCAAGCTCTCGCGCGAGGAATTGCAGGCGCTCGCCAAGGAAAACGTCGATTCGCTCAAGGAGTTTGGCTATTTCACCATGGCGCCGCGCGGCAAGACGGCGCTCGAATTCGGCGAGCCGACCGATTACTGGTTCGAAGCCGACGACAAGAACAACCTCACGCTTCACTTCACGCTGCCGATAAAGAACGCGGCGAAGGGGGGCATCGCGCTCGAAGTGTACGACCCGAGCTATTTCGTCGCTTTTTCGCTCGCCGACGAGAAGCCCGTGTCGCTCGTCGGCGCGCCGGCGGGATGCGCGGTGGACGCCAAAACCGCCGACGGCTCCGCGGCCAACAACCCGTCCGAAGCCTTTTTCCAGCAATTGCAGGCGGGCGCCGACTATGGCGCGCAGTTTGCGAACCACATCACAGTAAAGTGCCCGTAGGAAGGTCGAGATGAGCGCTCATTTAATGCCCCCACCTGCTCGCGTTCGCTCGCTTCCCTCCCCCGCGAGCGGGGGAAAGATAGGGTGTGGGCGAAACCGCCTTGCCATTCGGTTCGGTTGGTTCGTGCTGATTGCGCTCACTGGTGTCGCGATTGCGAATGCCGCCCTTGCCGCGAGCGCATTCGGCGGGCAGCCGGTGCCGGCCTCCGGCGTCACCGGCTGGATCTTCGCGCAGCAGGCGGCGTTCTATCGCTCGATGTCGCAGGCGGTGATGGCGGCGAAGGCGAACGGAACCGCCGAATTCGGGCTCGCGTGGCTCGCGTTTCTATACGGAATTTTCCACGCGGCGGGGCCGGGGCACGGCAAGGCGGTGATTTCCTCCTACCTCATCGCCGACGGCGCCACGGTGACGCGCGGCATCGTTCTTTCCGCGGCCGCAGCGCTCGCGCAGGCGTTCACGGCGATCGCGATCGTGGGGATCGCCGCGGCGATCCTCGGTGCGACAGCGAAAGCGATGGGCTCAACTGTGCGCTGGCTTGAGATCGCGGCTTACGCGGGCATCATCGCCTTCGGCCTGATGCTGGCGTGGCGAAAAGGCCGGGCGCTGCTCGCGGCGCTGCGCGGCCGTTCGCAACACGCACACGCACACGATCATGGCCATCACGATCACGGCCACGAGCACATTCATCATCACCATGACGATCACGCCCATTGCGATCACGCGCACGGGCCCGAGCCTTCCGAGCTCAAAGGAAAGGGCTGGCTGCGGCGGGGCCTGGCGGCGGTGCTCGCGGTCGGTCTCAGGCCGTGTTCGGGCGCGATCTTCATTCTCGTCTTCGCGCTATCCCAAGGGATTTTCGCGGTCGGCGTGATCGCGACCTTCGCGATGGCGGCGGGGACGGCGATCACGGTTGCGGCGATCGCGCTCATCGCCGTTCTCGGCAAGGGGCTCGCCGTGCGAATTTTGAAAACCAGCGGTAGCGGCCAATTGGGTGTCGCGGTTTTGGGCATCGAGGTCGCGGCGGCGATCCTGATCTCCGCCTTCGGTGTTCTGCTTCTCACCGGTTACATGGCTTCGGAGCGGCTTTTCGCCGCTTAACCATCCCGAATGAACAGCAAATTGCTTTTTGATCGGCCCGAAAGCACGTTCCTTGTGCGGGACGCCTCTTTTCGGAAATTGCGCGCATACCCCGCCTATGCGAGATTCGGCCGGGAATGCTGACCTAACCATGCGCCGCACCGCTCCTATATAGAAGCATCGCGGCGCGGAGGCTGAAATGGCGCTTTCCGACGTTTCGCTCAACGATCGCTACGATCTTTCCAAGCGTCACGTTTTCCTGACGGGCACGCAGGCGATCGTACGCTTGACGCTGATGCAGCGCGAGCGCGACCGGCTAAACGGCCTCAATACCGCGGGTTATGTCACCGGCTATCGCGGCTCCCCGGTCGGCGGGCTCGATCAGACCTTCTGGCGCGCGAAAGAGGTTTGCGAGCGCCACCACGTCAAATTCCAGCCGGGACTCAACGAGGACCTCGCGGCGGCGGCGCTTTGGGGCACGCAGCAGGCGGAACTTCGCGGCGAAGGCAAATACGACGGCGTTTTCGGCATCTGGTACGGCAAGGGGCCGGGCGTCGACCGCTCCGGCGACGTGTTCCGGCACGCGAATTTCGCCGGCACCTCGAAGCATGGCGGCGTGCTGGCGCTGATGGGCGACGACCACACCGCGGAATCCTCCACCACTGCGCATCAGTCCGAATTCAACTTCGTCGACGTGATGATTCCGATTCTGAACCCGGCAGGCGTTCAGGAGATCATCGACTACGGCCTCTACGGTTTTGCGATGTCGCGCTTCACGGGCACCTGGGTCGGCCTGAAATGCATGCACGAGACGATCGAATCGACCGCCGTGGTCGATGGCGGCCTCGATCGGCTCGACATCCGGCTTCCCGGCCCCGACGAGTTCGCCATGCCGGAGGGCGGCTTGAACATCCGCCTGGTCGATACTGTGCTCGGCATGGAGGCGCGCCTCCACGACTACAAGCGGGACGCCATGCTCGCCTTCGTGCGCGTCAACAGGCTCAACAAGGTCATCACCTCTGGCGGCCAGAACCCCAGGATCGGCGTCATCACCACCGGCAAGAGCTATCTCGACGTACGCCAGGCGCTTGACGAGCTCGGCATCGACGAGGTCAGGGCCAACGGTTGGGGCCTGCGCATCCACAAGATCGCCTGTCCGTGGCCGCTCGGCCGGCAGGAACTCCAGGACTTCGCCAAGGGACTCGATCTCATTATCGTGGTCGAGGAGAAGCGGTCGCTAATCGAAGTACAGGTCCGCGAGGAGCTTTACGGCACCGCGAACCAGCCCGCTTGCATCGGCAAGAAGGACGAGCAGGGCAACTGGCTGTTCCCGGTGAAGGGCGCGCTCGACCCGAACGAGATCGCGATCTGCATCGGCGAACGCCTTCTGAAATACGTCAATGACGAGAACCTGAAGGGCCGTGTCGCGCGCCTGAAGGAAGCGCAAGCCCGGCTTGCCGACACGCAGGACGTCGCTGTCCGCATTCCCTATTTCTGCTCCGGCTGCCCGCACAATACCTCGACCTTGGTGCCGGAAGGCATGCGCGCCTATGCCGGCATCGGCTGCCACTACATGGCGCAATGGATGGACCGCTCGACGCTGGGCTTCACCCATATGGGCGGAGAGGGCGCGAACTGGGTCGGCGAGGCGCCGTTCTCGAAACGCGGGCATGTTTTCCAGAATCTCGGCGACGGCACCTACAACCACTCCGGCATTCTCGCGATCCGCGCCGCCGTCGCGGCGGGCGTGAACATCACCTACAAGATTTTGTTCAACGATGCGGTCGCGATGACCGGCGGGCAGCGGCACGAAGGCAATCTGCATGTCGACGACATCGCACGCCAAGTGGCGGCGGAAAACGTAAAGCGCATCGAGCTCG
The DNA here is from genome assembly GCA_021325315.1 of Alphaproteobacteria bacterium. GTDB lineage: Bacteria > Pseudomonadota > Alphaproteobacteria > Rhizobiales > Xanthobacteraceae > Palsa-892. The sequence goes on along the minus strand of JAJPHK010000166.1, from coordinate 26,810 downwards.
TGACCGACGAGCCGGAGAAATATCCGAAGAGCATCCAGTGGCCCGCGGGCCTGAAAATCCATCACCGCGACGATCTGGATAAGGTGCAGCGGGAGCTCGCGGCGACGCCGGGCGTCACTGTTCTGATCTACGACCAGACTTGCGCCGCCGAAAAGCGCCGCCGGCGGAAACGCGGCACATTTCCCGATCCCGACAAGCGCGTCATCATCAACGAGCTCGTCTGCGAAGGCTGCGGCGACTGCGGATTGCAGTCGAATTGCGTGGCGGTGCAGCCCGTCGAAACGGAATGGGGCCGCAAGCGCGAGATCGACCAATCGGCCTGCAACAAGGACTTTTCCTGCCTGAAAGGTTTCTGCCCGTCCTTCGTGACGGTGCACGGCGCGAAGCTAAAAAAGGGCGTAGGCGCGGCAGCGACGGCGGGCGACTTGCCCGCGCTTCCTTCGCCGGTTCTCCCCGCGATCGACGGAACTTTCGGAGTGATCATCACCGGCATCGGCGGGACAGGGATTGTCACCATCGCGCAGGTGCTTGGCACCGCCGCTTATATCGACGGCCACGCCGCCGGCATCATTGATATGGCGGGCCTCGCGCAAAAGGGCGGCAGCGTGCTCAGCCATCTGCGGATCGCAAAACGCCCCGAAGACATTCACGCGATCCGCATTCCCGCTTACGGCGCGGACCTCGTGCTCGGCGGCGATATGGTCACGGTGGGCTCCAAAAAGGTTTTGTGCGCGATGCAGCCGGGGCGGACAACGGCCGTGGTCAACACCCACGAAACGCAGCCCGGCGATTTTACCCATAATGCGGACTTCTCGCTCCCCATCGAGCGCCTGAAGCGCGAGATCGCGAAGGCCGGCGGCCGGGACCGCGCGCATTTTGTCGAGGCGACCCGGCTTTCCAGCGCGCTGTTCGGCAATTCTCTCGGGCAGAACATGTTTCTCGTCGGCTACGCCTGGCAGCTTGGCCGTCTGCCGATTTCGGAAGAGGCGATCCTGCGCGCGATCGAATTGAACGGCGAGGCGGTCGAAATGAACAAGTCGGCCTTTTTCTGGGGCCGGCGTGCGGCGGTCGATCTCGCTTCGGTCGCGAAGCTCGCGGCGCCCATCGCAGCGCCCACCGACGCGCGGCGCCTCTCGCAATCGCTCGACGAGATGATCGACCGCCGCGCGGCCTATCTCGAAGCCTACCAGAACGCCGCCTATGCGTGGCGCTACCGCGACTACGTCGCGCGCGTGCGCACGGCGGAGACGGCGATTGCTGCGGGCGAGACGGCGATCACGGAAGCGGTCGCGAAAAACCTGTTCAAGCTGATGGCGTATAAGGACGAGTACGAAGTCGCGCGGCTTTTCACCGACGGCTCGTTCGACAAGCAGGTGGCGGCGGCTTTTGAAGGGGATCTGAAATTCGAATTCCATCTCGCGCCGCCATTGCTCGCGCGCAAGGATCCGGCTACCGGCCGGCCGCGAAAAATGAGCTTCGGCCCGTGGATCAGGCCGGTCTTTTCGGTTCTGGCGAAATTGAAGTTCCTGCGCGGCACGGTTTTCGATCCGTTCGGATATTCGGCCGAGCGCAAGTTGGAGCGGAGGCTGATCGGCGACTATACTGACCTTCTGGAGGAGCTGATCGTGGGCCTGAATTTCGAAAACAGGGCGCTTGCCGCGGCGTTGGCTTCCATGCCGGAGAAGATTCGCGGTTTCGGGCCTGTAAAGACGCGCTCGGTGACGGCGGCAAGAGCGGAAGGCGCGGCGCTTCTTTCGCGATTCCGTCATTCCGTACGGCGCGGAACGCCTTCTTCCATCGCCGCCGCCGCCGAATAGCCGCCCGGGCTATCCGTGATCTCGCGCGAACGACTCCTGGAAATCGCCTTCTGGGCCCGCGATTTGACGGACAAGGAAATCGAGCAGGCGCGTTCGGGCATTATCGAAAAGACCTACACTTCCGGCACTTATGTTTGCCATCGGGGCGACCGGTTCGAGCCTTGGGTCGGCGTCGTGGACGGCCTTGTCCGGATGAGCACGGTCTCGAAGGACGGCAAGGACGTCATCTTCGCCGGCCTGCGCGCGGGCGGCTGGTTCGGAGAAGGCACGCTTTTGAAAAATGAGGCGCGCCGTTACGACATCGTCGTGGCGCGCGAAACGCGGCTTGCGCTCATGAGCAAAGCCGCTTTTTTCTGGCTCTTCGAGCACAGCGTCGCCTTCAACCGCTATCTGGTGCGGCAAATCAACGAGCGGCTCGGGCAATTCATCGCGCTGTTCGAATACGGGCGAACGCTCGATGCAACCGGACGGATCGCGCGCAACATCGCCTGGTTGTTCAATCCCGTGCTATTTCCGGGCGCGGGCAATCATCTGGAAATCACGCAGGAAGAGCTCGGGCTTTTGACCGGCGTTTCGCGCCAGGCAACCAATCAAAGCCTTCGCACCCTCGAACAACAGAAATTGCTGCGGATCGAGAGAAACGGCATTGTGGTCCTCGATATCGAGGGGCTTGCCAACTATGGCGAATAAAACGGTTCCAACGGCTCGATCCCGCGAAACACACCGTTGATTCCACAATGTTATTCCAAAAAAGCCTGCATTTGCTGCGCATGCGTCTGCGGCTTTCGTCTCGCTCTGTCGCGTGGCGACTTGCGGAAAATGAATTTCACTGCAATGGAATCGAGCAAGCTCGAAAAATAACGGGCGCTAAAATAATGGCCGTGCTTCTGGGGAGGGATGGGCGTGCTCGAAAAAGCAACGACCTTTACGAATACATTCCCAAAGCTTCTCATCCTGAACGCCGCCAAACGCGGCGAGCGGCCCGCGATCCGCGAGAAAGATCTCGGCATCTGGCAGACCTGGACCTGGGAGCAGGTGCTCGAGGAGGTGCGTGCCTTCGCGCTTGGCCTGCGCGAACTCGGCCTCGAGAAAGGCGACACGGTCGCTATCATCGGCAACAACCGGCCGCGGCTTTACTGGTCGATGTGCGCGGCGCAGTCGCTCGGCGCAATTCCCGTGCCGGTCTATCAGGACTCGGTCGCCGAGGAGACGGCGTTCGTGCTCGCGCACGCAGCGGTGAAAATCGCCGTCGTCGAAAATCAGGAGCAGGTCGACAAACTGATTTCCATTGCCGACCGGCTGCCCTCGCTTACCCACATCATCTATGACGAGGAACGCGGACTGAAGGGTTACGATCACACGCGGCTGCATTCCTACGCGGATGTGCAAAAGCAGGGACGGGCGGGCGACATGCGCGCCAAAGCCGTATGGTGGGAGAACAGGGTCGCCGAGACGAAGGGCTCCGATATCGCGGTTATCCTTTATACGTCGGGCACAACAGGGCATCCCAAGGGTGTGATGCTCACCTTCGACAACGTGATCCGCACGGCCAATAACGCGAATGCATACGACAATCTCGGCGAAAACGAAGAAGTGATGGCTTACCTGCCGATGGCTTGGGTCGGCGACCACATCTTCTCCTACGCGCAGTCCTATTGCTGCGGCTATTGCGTGAATTGTCCCGAAAGCCCCGAGACGGTGAACGATGACCGGCGCGAAATCGGCACGACCTATGCGTTTGCGCCGCCGCGCGTTTACGAAAATCTGCTGACACTCTCGATGGTGCGGATGGAGGACGCGGGGCCGCTGAAATACAAGATCTTCCACTATTTCATCCGGCATGCGCGGAAATGGGGCGAGAAGATTTTGAATCGCGAGCGCGTGCCGCTTCACGCCCGGCTGATCTACTGGCTCGGTGACATTCTTGTGTATGGGCCGCTCCGGAACCGCTACGGCGTTTCCCGCGTGCGCGTCGCTTACACCGCGGGCGAAGCGATCGGGCCGGAGATTTTCCGCTACTACCGGTCGCTCGGCGTGAACCTGAAACAGCTTTACGGGCAGACCGAGGCTTCCGTTTACATCACCGCGCAGCCCGACGGCGAAATCTACGCCGAAAGCGTGGGCAAGCCCAATTACGAGGTGGAGATCAAGCTCGCGGAGAACGGCGAGGTGCTCTACCGCTCGCCGGGCGTCTTCGCTGGCTACTACAAGGACCCGGAGAAAACGGCGGAGATCAAAACGCCCGATGGCTGGGTGCATTCGGGCGATGCCGGCATTCTCGATCCGAAAAGCGGACACTTGCGCATCATCGACCGAGCGAAGGACGTCGGCCGCCTGAATAACGGCACGCTGTTTGCGCCGAAATACATCGAGAACAAGCTGAAGTTCTATCCGAACATCCGCGAGGCGGTGGCGTTCGGCGACAAGCGCGATTTCGTCACCGTGATGCTGAACATCGATCTCGTCGCGGTCGGCTCCTGGGCGGAGCGGAACAACGTCACCTACGGCTCGTATCAGGAACTTGCCGCGCATCCGCGCGTCTACGAGATGCTGGCGTCGCATGTCGATGAGGTGAACCGTTCGCTCGCGGCGGACGCGCCGATGGCGGGCGCGCAGGTCAAGCGCTTTCTGATCCTGCACAAGGAACTCGACGCCGACGACGGCGAGCTCACGCGCACGATGAAAGTGCGCCGCCGCTTCATCGCCGAGCGCTATGCGCCGCTTGTCGCGGGGCTTTACGACGGCTCGAAAGAAATCGACGTCTCGACCGAAGTCACCTTCGAGGACGGCCGCAAGGGAACGATTTCGGGCCGCGTCGCGATTCGCGACATGCAGATTTATCCCGCAGAAGCCGCGCCGATCGGGAAAGCCGCATGAGGGGGCGTTCGCAAGCCGATATCGCGGCGGGCGAGGCGCTGCTCTCGGTCGAGAATGTCGTGCTTTCTTTCGGGGGGCTGAAGGCGATCAACGACGTCTCGTTCGACATCCGCAAAGGCGAAATCCGCGCGATTATCGGGCCGAACGGCGCCGGCAAGACGTCGATGCTGAACGTGATCAACGGCTTCTACTGGCCGCAATCCGGCAAGATCACCTTCAGGGGTGAAACGCGCCGCCGGATGGGTACGTATGACGCCGCGCGCGGCGGGATCGCGCGTACCTTCCAGAATGTCGCGCTCTTTCGCGGCATGACCGCGCTCGACAACATCATGGCCGGGCGCACGCTCAAGATGAAACGCGGGATTTTCGCGCAAGCGCTCTATTTCGGTCCGGCGCGGCGCGAGGAGATCGAGCACCGGCTGCGGGTCGAGGAGATCATCGACTTTCTCAACATCCAGCAGATCCGCAAGACACCGGTGGGGCGCTTGCCCTACGGCTTGCAAAAGCGCGTGGAGCTTGGCCGCGCGCTCGCGATGGAGCCGGACTTGCTGCTCCTCGACGAGCCGATGGCGGGCATGAACCTCGAAGAGAAAGAGGACATGTCGCGCTTTATCCTCGACGTGAACCAGTATTACGGCACGACGATCGCGCTGATCGAGCACGACATGGGCGTGGTGATGGATCTCTCCGACCGCGTCGTGGTGCTCGACTATGGCCGCAAGATCGCCGACGGAACGCCTGCCGAAGTGCAGAAAGACCAAAAAGTCATCGACGCCTATCTCGGCATTGCGCATTAGGAGAACCGGTGGACACGCTCGGCCCATTTCTTGAAATCCTGATCGGCGGGCTCTTGTCGGGCGTTCTCTATTCGCTTGTGGCGCTCGGCTTCGTGCTGATCTTCAAGGCATCGAGCGTGTTCAACTTCGCGCAAGGCGCGATGGTGCTGCTCGCCGGGCTTGCGCTCGTGCGCTCGCTCGACTTGCTCATCGGATACGGCTTTCCGGTTTGGGCAGCGGTCGTTCTCGCGCTCGTCTTCGCCGGCGGCGTGATGGCGTTAACCGCCTATTTTGCGGAACGTTTCGTGCTCGGTCCGCTCGTCAATCAGGATAGCCTCACGCTGTTCATGGCGACGATCGGTCTCGCCTTCATTCTCCTCGGCGCGGGACAAATCATTTTCGGCTCCGACGTCTATCCGCTGGCTCTCTATCCTACCGATGCCTGGATTTTGCTGGAAAGCGTTTTCCCCGGCGGCATCCTCGTCAACAAGCTGGATATCTGGGGCGGCGTGATCGCCGGATTGCTGGTGGCGGGGCTCGCCATTTTCTTCCAGCGCACCAAAATCGGGCGCGCCTTGCGCGCGGTCGCCGACGATCATTCGGCGGCGCAATCGGTCGGGATCTCGATCGACTGGATCTGGTTCGTGGTGTGGCTCGCGTCAGGGCTCGTGGCGCTTGCTGCGGCGACGGTATGGGGCACGAAACTCGGCGTGCAATTTTCCATCGTCTTTCTCGCCCTGAAGGCGTTTCCGGTGCTGATCATCGGCGGCTTCACCTCGGTGCCGGGCGCGATCGTCGGCGGGCTTTTGATCGGTGCGGGCGAAAAGCTTGCGGAAGCCTATCTCGGGCCGTTCATCGGCGGCGGAATCGAATACTGGTTCGCCTATGTGGTGGCGCTGCTTGTTCTGCTTGTGCGCCCGCAAGGCTTGTTCGGCGAACGGATCATCGAGCGGATCTAGGAGGGGCAGTTGTTCTATCGCGAGGCCGGGCAATTCAAGACTTCCTACGCCGCCGACATGGCGGTGTTTCCGCTGCGCCAGGATCGCATGGTGGTCTATCTGTTTTTGCTGTTCGCCTTCATCGGCATGCCGCTGCTTGCGCGGTTCAACATCGGCGTGTTCGGGCAAGACTACATCTTCAACGGCATCCTGATTCCGCTTCTGATCCTTTCGCTCGCGGCAATCGGCCTTAACATCCTCACCGGCTATTGCGGGCAGATCTCGCTGGGCGCCGGGGCCTTCATGGGGATCGGGGCGTACGCCGCCTACAACATTTCATTGCGCGTGCCGGGGATGCCGCTTCTCTTTTTCATTCTGCTCGGCGGCGGCGTGTCGGCGCTCGTGGGAATTTTGTTTGGTATCCCGAGCCTGCGCATCAAGGGGCTGTATCTTGCGGTCGCGACGCTCGCGGCGCAATTCTTCTTCGACTGGGTGTTCATCCGTGTCGGCTGGGTGACGAACTATTCCTCGTCGGGCAGTGTGAACGCGCCGCAGCTGAATTTCTTCGGCTGGGTCGCGGAGCGGCCGATCGACCGTTATCTCGTCTGTCTTCTGTTCGTTACGATATTCGCGATTCTCGCCAAAAATCTCGTGCGCGGAAATCTGGGGCGGCAGTGGATGGCGATCCGCGACATGGACATCGCCGCCGAGATTATGGGCATTCGTCCGCTCTACGCCAAGCTAACCGCGTTCGCGATTTCCTCGTTCATTATCGGTGTCGCGGGCGCGCTGTGGGCCTTCGTGCATCTCGGCTCGTGGGAACCGCTCGCTTTCGACATCGATAAATCTACGCAGATTCTGTTCATGATCATCATCGGCGGGCTCGGTTCCATTCTTGGTTCTTTCCTCGGCGCGATCTTCATCCTGGTACTGCCGATCATGATCGATCTCGTTCCATCCGCTTTCGGCGTTCAGGTTTCGGTGCAGACGGTGACCAATCTGAACTTCGTCATTGTCGGCGCGCTCATTTGCGCCCTCTTGATCTACGAGCCGCGCGGGTTCGCGCGGCTCTGGGGGATCGCGAAGGAGAAATTGAGGCTATGGCCTTACCCCTATTGAGGGGTTAGGCTTTTGGCAGCAATCGCTGCGTGCAAAGCGAAGCGGCACGCGGCAATGAACGATAAAAGCTCGCGTTCAATGCCCGGGAAACCGGGCCCAGGGAGGAAAGTATGACCCGCACACGCCTTGCCTTGGCTGTGGCGGCGCTCACCGTCGGCGCGACGGCGATCGCCGAACCGGCCATGGCGCAGAATGAGCAATTCTTTCCCTCACTTGTCTATCGTACCGGGCCTTACGCCCCGAACGGCGTTCCGTTCGCCGACGGCGTCGCCGACTACTGGACGCTCATCAACGAGCGCGACGGCGGCATCAACGGCGTCAAGATCGTGTTCGAGGAATGCGAAACCGGTTACGCCACCGACAAGGGCGTGGAATGCTACGAGCGCCTGAAGGGCAAAGGCCCGACGGGTGCCGCGTATTTCTCGCCGCTTTCGACCGGCATCACTTTCGCGCTCACCGAAAAGGTGCCGGGCGACAAGATCCCGCTTCTGACGCAGGGATACGGCCGCTCCGAAAGCAGGGACGGCACCGTGTTCCCCTGGAACTTTATCGCGCTCGGCAGCTATTGGACGGCGGCGGATGTCGCGGTTCAATACATTGCCAAGGAAATGGGCGGCCTGGACAAGCTGAAGGGCAAAAAGATCACGCTCGTCTATCACGACAGCCCCTACGGCAAAGAGCCGATTGCGGCCCTTGAAGCGCGCGCGAAAAAAGACGGCTTCACCTTCAAGGCGGTGCCCGTCACGCATCCCGGCGTCGAGCAGAAGTCGCAGTGGCTCTCGATCCGGCAGGACCGGCCCGACTACGTTCTCCTGTGGGGCTGGGGCGTGATGAACTCGACCGCGATCAAGGAAGCAGCGGCCGTGGCCTATCCGCGCGATCACATGATCGGCGTGTGGTGGTCAGGCGCGGAGCCCGATGTCACGCCCGCCGGCGATCAGGCCAAGGGCTACAAGGCGCTGATGCTTCAGCATGGGCCGGGCGAATTCAAGGTGCACCAGGACCTGAAGAAGTACGTCATCTCCAAGGGCAAGGGCGCCGCGAAGGACGACTTCGCGCAGGTGCTCTATAACCGCGGCCTGATCAACTCGATGATCGGCGTGGAAGCCGTGCGCACCGCGCAGGAGAAGTTCGGCAAGAAGCCGCTTACCGGCGAGCAGATCCGCTGGGGCTTCGAGAATCTGAACCTCACCGAAGCGCGCATCAAGGAGCTCGGCTTCGAAGGCATGATCAAGCCGTTGAAGTTCTCCTGCTCGGACCATCAGGGCGCGGATGTCGCCCGCGTGCAGCAGTGGGACGGCAAGAACTGGAAGACGATCTCCGATTACTTCACCGCGGATCAGTCGGTTCTCGGACCGATGGTGAAGGAGCACGCCGCGAAATACGCGAAGGAGCACAACATCACGCCGCGCGACTGCTCGAAATCGAGCTAGGCGAAGGCTGACGATCGCGGGAGGCGGAACGCCGCCTCCCGCCTCTTCTTCCACGGAGCACGATCTTGTCCAGACCCGCCGTATCGCCGAAAGCCGCTGTATCGCCCGCCGACGCGATCCTTTCGGTGAAAAATATTGAAGTGATCTACGATCGCGTCATTCTCGTCCTTAAGGGCGTCTCGCTCGACGTGCCGCGGGGCGGCATCGTCGCGCTTCTCGGCGCGAACGGCGCGGGCAAGAGCACGACTTTGAAAGCCATCTCGAACCTGCTGCACGGCGAGCGCGGTACCGTGAACAAGGGAGCGATTGTGTTCGACGGCGTGGAAGTGCATAACCGCTCGCCGAACGAGCTCGTGCGCCGCGGCTGCATTCAGGTGATGGAAGGGCGGCACTGCTTCGGCCATCTCACGATCGAGGAGAATCTGCTTACCGGCGCCTTCACCCGGCATGAGGGCAAAGCGGAGATCGCGAAGGAGCTCGAGCGCGTTTATTCGTATTTTCCGAAACTGAAGGAGCGCCGGAATTCGCTCGCGGGCTACACGTCCGGCGGCGAGCAGCAAATGTGCGCGGTCGGGCGCGCGCTGATGTCGCGGCCGAAGATGATCTTGCTCGACGAGCCCTCGATGGGGCTCGCGCCGCAGATTGTCGAGGAGATTTTCAATATTGTGAAGATGCTGAACCACAACGAAAAGGTTTCGTTCCTGCTCGCAGAGCAGAACACGAACATGGCGCTGAAATACGCAACTTACGCCTACATCCTCGAAAGCGGCCGTGTGGTGCTGGACGGCGCAACCGCGACGCTGAGGGAGAACGAGGACGTGAAGGAATTCTATCTCGGCATCTCGACAACCGGACGCCGCTCGTTCCGCGAGGGAAAATACTACAAGCGCCGCAAGCGGTGGCTTGCGTGAATCTCCGATGAAAGCCCATTACGACGCGCTGGAAACCCGCGATCCCGAAGCGCGCGAGCGCGATTTGTTCGCGAGGCTTCCCGGCGTGATTGCGAATGCGATGAAAGCGCCGGGCTGGGCGAAGCACCTCAAGGGTGTCGATCCGAAGGCGGTCACGTCGCGCGCGGCGCTTGCGAAGCTGCCGCTCTTGCGAAAATCCGATCTTTCGGCGTTGCAGAAGGAAAATCCGCCGTTTGCCGGCTTCAACGTGACCCCGCCGAACAAGGCGAGGCGGCTGCACATGTCGCCGGGGCCGATTTTCGAGCCGCAGAATTACGACGAGGATTTCGAAGCGACGGCACGCGCGTTGTTCGCCGCCGGATTCCGGCCGGGCGATATCGTGCACAATTCGTTTTCCTATCATCTGACGCCCGGCGCCTATATTCTCGAATCCGGCGCGCATCACCTCGGCTGCACCACGATCCCGGGCGGAGTCGGCAACACCGAGCAGCAGCTTGACGCGATCGCGCATTTCAGGCCGAGCGGCTATATCGGAACGCCCGACTTCATCAAGATTTTGCTCGATACCGCCGCGAAAACGGGAAAAGACGCATCGTCCCTTAAGCGCGGCATCGTTTCGGGCGCAGCGCTGCCGGAATCCCTGCGCGCGGAGCTCGTGAGCCGCGGCGTCGACGTGAAGCAGTGCTACGCGATCGCCGAAACGGGCGTGGTCTCATTCGAGAGCGTTGTGGGCGAAGGAATGGTCGTCAGCGAAAACATGATCGTCGAGATCGTCCGGCCCGGCACCGGCGATCCGGTGGCTGAGGGCGAGGTAGGCGAAGTGGTCGTCACCACCTTCAATCCCGGATACCCGATGATCCGGATCGCGACCGGCGATCTTTCCGCCGTGCTTCCGGGCCGCTCGCCCTGCGGGCGGACAAATATGCGCATCAAAGGCTGGATGGGCCGTGCCGATCAGACGACGAAGATCAAGGGGATGTTCGTGCATCCGGCGCAGGTATCGGAAATCGCCAAGCGCCATCCGGAGCTGAAGCGGCTTCGCCTTTGCGTGACGCGCGAAGCCGAACAGGATGCGATGACCTTGAGGGCGGAATCCGATCTGTCCGATCAAGGTCTCGCGGACGCGGTGGCGGCCACGCTGCAATCGGTGACGAAGCTGAAGGGCAGGGTGGAATTCGTGCGGCCCGGTTCGCTACCGAACGACGGCAAGATCATTTCCGACGACCGCGGATAAAACATCCATCGTTCGGTCATTACCGGGCCGTCGCGCCCGGCGAGCGGGACGCGAGCCGTGACGCAGACGAGTCCCGGTAATCCATGATGACTTCCCGAATATGCCGCACTTTCTCATGGATCACCGCAACTCGGGCCCGCCCGAGTTGCGTATTTTAAGGCTCAAGTCGGCAACAGCCGACTTGAGTGTCTCGCAGCGGCAACCGTTCGCTTCGCTCACGGGCCGCTGCGGCCCGGTGATGACAGGAGGCCGAGACAAGCCCCCAAATTGACGGCTGCTTCTTCACGCGTCATATCCACGGCATGGATGGTGCAAGCTCTTCCGGAAAAATCGGCGTTCTGCTCGTCAATCTCGGCACACCCGACGCGACCGATTACCGGTCGATGCGGCGGTATCTGAAGGAATTTCTCTCCGACCGCCGGGTGATCGAAACCAACCGCGTCTTGTGGTGGTTCATTCTCAATTTCATCATTCTCACCTTCCGGCCCGGCCGCAAGGGGCGGGATTATGAAGAGATCTGGAATCGCGAGAAGAACGAGTCGCCGCTAAAGACGATCACGCGCTCGCAATCGGAGAAACTCGCCGCGCATTTCAGGGACAGGAATATCGCGGTCGATTGGGCGATGCGCTACGGCAATCCGCCGATCGCCGAGCGGCTCAACGCGCTTTATGCCGCGGGCTGCGAGCGCATTCTGATCGTGCCGCTCTATCCGCAATATTGCGCGGCGACAACCGCGACAGTCGTCGATAAAGCATTCGAGGCGATGTCGAAAATGCGCGCGCAGCCGGCGCTTCGCTTCGTGCCGCCTTATTATGACGATCCGGTTTATATCGAGGCGCTTGCGAAAAGCTGCGAAGCCGATCTCGCGAAGCTTCCGTGGAAGCCCGATCTACTGCTCGCCTCGTTTCACGGCATCCCGCAGGAATATGCCGACAAGGGCGATCCCTATCCGGCGCAGTGTTTTGAGACAGCCCGGTTGATGCGCGAGCGAATGAATCTCGACAACGATCGCTTCAAGATCGCGTTTCAGTCCCGCTTCGGCACGGCCGAATGGGTGCGGCCTTACACCGATGAGACCGTGAAAAGCCTTCCGGCGCAGGGCGTGAAAAACCTCGCGGTGGTGACGCCTGGCTTCGCGGCGGATTGCCTGGAGACGCTCGAGGAAATAGGCGGCGAGAACGCCGAATATTTTCACGGTATGGGCGGCGAGAATTTTGCGGCGATTCCGTGTCTGAACGATTCGGAAGAAGGGATGCGCGTGATCGCGCATCTCGTCGAACGGGAGCTGAAGGGGTGGGTTTGAAACTTATCCGTTATCATGGCCGGGACAAGCCCGGCCATGACAGGAGCAATTCAGGCAACGCCGATCCGCAAGAGATCGTGGAAGCGTACGAGCCCGATCGGTTTTCGGTTCTCAACCACGAACAGCACATTGACCTTCATGGCGTTCAAAATGCCCATCGCTTCGCCGGCGAGCTGATCGGGCCGGACGGTCTTCGGATTCTTGCTCATTACTTCGTCGACCGACTGCGAAAGCAATCTTTCGCTCATGTGGCGGCGCAAGTCGCCGTCGGTGATGATGCCGACGAGGTCGCCGTTCGCGCCGGTGATCCCCACGCAGCCGAAGCCCTTCGCGGTCATCTCGACGATCGCATCGCTCATCCGCGTGCCGCTCGGCACCAGCGGCGTGCCGTCTTCCTTGCGCATGATGTCGCGCACATAGGTGAGCATCGCACCTAACTTGCCGCCCGGATGCAGCGCCTTGAAATCGAGTGCGGTGAAGCCGCGGCTTTCGAACAACGCGACCGCAAGCGCGTCGCCGAGCGCAAGCTGAACGAGCGTCGAGGTCGTCGGCGCGAGACCCAGCGGGCAGGCTTCCTTCACGTCCGGCATCAGGAGAAGAACGTCGGCGGCTCTCGCGAGCGTCGATTGCGCGCCGGAGGTGATCGCGATCAGCGGCACCTTGAAGCGCTTGGCGTATTCGATCAGGTCGCGGAGTTCCATGGTCTCGCCCGACCAGGAGAGCGCGATGATGGCGTCGTCCCTGGAGATGACGCCGAGGTCACCGTGGCTCGCCTCGCCGGGATGGACGAAATAGGCGGGCGTGCCGGTGGAGGCGAGCGTCGCGGCGATCTTGCGGCCGATATGCCCGCTCTTGCCCATGCCGGTTACGATCACGCGGCCCTTGGCGGCGCGGATTTGCTCGACCGCGGCCGCAAAAGCGTCCCCAAGCCCGTCCTTGAGGGCGGCGGACAGGGCCTCCAGGCCCTCGGTTTCGGTCTTGAGCGTGCGCAAGGCCGACTGCAGCAGGCTTACCGCGCTGCCGGCGCTTTCGGCTATCTGGCTTTTCGGACCCGCCATTCCGTGAATTTCCCCGATTTCGGGCTTCCTAGCACCTTGGCCGCGGGGATGCGACTCCGCTTATGGAACAAGGGTCCGTTAACCATGCCCATTTTACCTTCGTTAACCATACGAAGGCGGCAGAGCTTTGGGTTCAACGGGCCAAATCCGACAAGGACGAGCGCGCGCCGTCTGCGCCGCGCTGGCGCTTGGCTTGTCGGCGACGAGCGCGCTCGCGCAAACCGACAGCTTTCGCGACTCCGGTTTGCGCCCCAGTTTGCCCGCCGGGAGCCGCACAGTTGCGCAAACGAACGATCTCGGATCGCCGCTGGGTTCCGGCGCGGGCAGCACCGGCTATATCTCGACAGGCGAGCTCTCGGGCCGCCCGAAGAAAAAGAAAAAAGCGAAGAAGAGCGAGACCGCCGCCGTCCCGGCGCCACCCGAGGTGCCGGCCGTGCAGCCAGGACAGAAAATGAATCCGCGCATCGGCGCGATTACGCCCACGATACCGGTGCGCAAGAAGCCAATCGACGACGACCCGTTCGGGCCGGTCGGGTTTCATTCCGGCGCGTTTCTGGTGAAGCCGAGTATCGAAATCTCGGAAGGCTACGACAGCAATCCCTTTCGCGTGCAGAACGGTCCCGGCTCGGCCTTCACCGAAGTGAAAGGAGCGGTCAGCGCAAAGTCCGAATGGTCGCGGCACGAGATGCAGCTCGATCTGCGCGGCTCGTATATCGCCTACTCGAATGTCGAAAACATTGATCGCCCGGACGCGGATGTGACGCTGCGCGGCAAGATCGACGTCACGAAGGATACGCGCATCGAATATACGGAGAAGGCTTCGCTCGCGACGCAGGCGCCGGGGCAGCCCGACTCGATTACGGGCGCGAAGCGGCTTCCCTTTGTCTACACGCTCGGGACGAGCGCGGGTCTCGTGAAGCAATTCAATCGGCTCGAAGTCGGCGTTTTCGGCGAGGCCTCGCGCAACATCTACGAGGACGCCGATCTCTTGAACGGCACCACGCTCAATCTCTCCGAGTTCAATTACAACGACTACACGGTGCGGCTCAGGGGCAGTTACGAGATCACGCCCGGCATGAAGCCATTCGTGGAGGTTGCGGCCGACACGCGCGTGTTCGATCAGGACGTCAATTCATTCGGCCTTCGGCAGGGCTCGAACGGTTACAAGGCGGAAGCAGGCTTCATCTTCGACCGGCCGGAAATTCTCAAAGGACAGATCGGCCTCGGTTACATGGCGCGCAGCTACGACGATCCGACGCTGCCGAATATTTCGGGCTTGCTCATCGACTCCTCGCTCGTCTGGAAGCCGAGCGCGCTCACGCAGGTGAAGCTCGACGTCAATAGCTCGATCAACGAGAGCATCACCACGGGCGCGGCCGGCATCTTCACGCGCGAAGGAAAGATCACGATCGATCACGCCTTCCGCCGCTGGCTCGTGGGCTCGCTGTTCGGAAGCTACGGGCAGGATCAATATCGCGGTACCGGGCGGGTGGACGACCGCTGGACCTATGGCGCGGCTCTTACATACTGGTTCAACCGGATGCTGGCCTTGCGCGCGGAAGTGCGGCGGGAAGGGCTCAATTCCAACGTCGCGGGCCAGGATTACAAGGCGGATGTGGCGATGCTCGGCCTCAAATTGCAGCGATAAGGAATCACATTTCCGGCTGAATTTTCGGGGACATGGAACCAATGAGGCGGTGGAGAAAGAATCTTTTCCGGACGGCGGGCGGCTTCATGATGGTGCTGCCGGCAACAGTTGCGCTCGCGCAAGCCGAGTACGACGGCCGCTTCGGGATTTTCAATATTCAGCCGCCCGCGCCGCAGGTCTCGGTACGGACGGATTCCACGCATCCTGAGATGACGCCGATGGCGCTCGCCACCGCGCAAGCCAATTTCGCCTATTGCATCGAGCAGCTCTGGCCGCAGGCTGCGCGGCGCGGGATTTCGCGCCGTACCTTCGACACGCAAACGCGCGGCCTGCAGCCCGATATGAAGATCATGGAGCTTCTCGACAAGCAGCCGGAATTCACCCGGCCGGTCTGGGACTATCTCGACGATCTCGTGAACGATTCGCGCATCAATGCCGGGCGCGCGGCGATTGCGCAAAACAGGGCCACCTTCGACGCGGTCGAGCGCGCCTACGGCGTCGACCGCTATACTCTCACCGCGATCTGGGGGATCGAATCGAATTTCGGGCCGCAGGGCGGCGACCGCCCGGTCGTGCAGTCCACGGCGACCCTCGCCTGCATCGGGCGGCGGCAGAATTATTTCCGTGACGAATTTCTCACCGCGCTCGAGATTATCGACCGCGGCGACGTGCCGGCGGAGCTCATGAAAGGCTCATGGGCGGGCGCGTTCGGGCCGACGCAATTCATGCCGACGGCCTTCAAGCGCTACGCCGTCGATTTCGACGGCGACGGCAAAAAGAACGTGGTGCAGTCGATCCCCGATCTTCTGGCGTCGACCGCGAACAACCTGAAAAAGACCGGCTGGCAGAGCGGCGCGAGCTGGGGCTACGAAGTCGTGCTGCCGGCGAATTTCAACTACATGCTCGCGGGCCGCTCGACCAAGAAGCCGATCCATAGCTGGGAAGCGCTCGGCGTGCGTCGCGTCGGCGGACAACCGTTCCCGCGCAGGGACGACGTGGCCTCGCTCCTGTTGCCGGCGGGCGCGAAAGGGCCGGCGTTTCTGGTCATCAACAATTTCCGCGTCATCATGAAATACAACCCGTCGGAGTCGTATGCGCTCGCAATCGGGCATCTCGCCGACCGCATTCGCGGCGGCGGGCCGATCGTGCAGCCGTGGCCGCGTGACGAGGCTCCGTTGTCGCGCTCGGAGCGGATCGAATTGCAGCAGCGGCTCGCCGCGCGCGGCTACGTTCTCGGCGACGCCGACGGGCATTTCGGCCCCAAAACGCGGGACGCCATTCGCGATCTGCAGGCGCGCGCGGGCATGGTTCCCGACGGTTTCGTAAGCGTCAAATTCATCGATTGGCTCCGCCGAACCGAACGCTAGCGGCGGGGGATGGCCTGTCAAAGCCTTGAAACTGCCGCTAAACTCGGACAACAACCGAGTTCGTCTAACGCTGGCGAAAGTTCATGCTGCGGCGCCTGTTCATCGTCTTTCTTGCCGGGTTCGCGCTCGCGACCATATTCGCGAGCGAAGCGTCGGCGCAGCGCGGCTGGGGAGACGAGCGCTTCTTTTTCCTGCGCGATCCCTTCGGCCGCGGACGCGGGCTGTTTAACTTTCCCGAACGCCCGGCGCCGCCCCGGCCGGTTCAAACGGAACCGCCGGTGCCGCAGGAGCCGAGCGGCACCGTCTACGGATCGAGCGCGGATGCCGATGCGCAGCGCTTTCTCGCCGCGAGCGAATATGTCGCCGTGCTCGGCGATACGCTCGCGGAACAGCTTTCCCAGGGTCTCGCCGACGAGTTCGTGACCGAGCGGCCGGAAGTCGCGATCATCAAGAAGACCAAGATCAACACCGGTTTTGTCCGCGCGGACGTTTTCGACTGGGTGGCGCAGGCTTCCGGCCTGCTCGCGAAGGATAAAGCGACGGCGCTCGTGGTTCTTCTCGGCATCAACGACCGGCAACCATTGCGCGACGATCAGGGCGTGCATGAGTTTCGTTCCGAGCGCTGGCGCGAAATCTACGGCAAGCGGGTCGAGGACTTTCTGAACAAGCTGAAGGAAAAGAACGTTCCGATTTTCGTCGTCGGGCTGCCGCCGGTGCGCTCGCCGAAAATGTCGCTGGACGCGATCTACATCAACGAGATCCTGTCCGAGCGCACGCGCAAGACCGGCGGCTATTATATCGACGTCTGGGACGGCTTTGTCGCCGAGAACGGGGACTTCATGGCAACGGGTCCCGCGCTCGACGGGCAGACGCGGCGGCTGCGCGCGAATGACGGTGTGCATTTCACCAGGGCAGGCCAACGGAAACTCGCGCACTATGTCGAGCGCGAACTCGTGCGCTTGTTCGACTCGCGTCCGGGACGCGGACCGAAGATGCCGGACATTCCGCCCGAAGCGGCGAAACCCGCGCCAGACACACCAGCCGGAACGCCGAATGCGCGCCCGCTTGCAGGCCCAATCATGCCGCTTACGCAGATTTCCGGCCCCGGCGGCACGCTTGCCGGCGGGCCGGGAACGCCGGTGACCCCCGCGCGATTGCCGACCACCGATCCGAGTTTGACCCGCATGCTGATCGACGGCAGGCCGGTCGATCCGGTCGCCGGACGCGCCGACGATTTCCGCTGGCCGCGGCAAGGTGCCGACGCTTCGGCCGCAAAGGCGCCGGACAATGCAGAGGCTGCTCCGGAGGTGCCCAAGGTTAGGCCTGTGATGGCCGAGCCGAAAGAGAAGACAAAGAACGCGCCGGCGCGCTGACTCAGCGCCAATCAAGTCATTCCGGGACGTTGCGCAGCAACGGACCCGGAATGAGGGGACCAATTTGCAGCAATCAGCGCGGGAGCGTCGTCGAGCCCATCAGGAACTTGTCGATCGCGTGCGCGGCCTGGCGGCCTTCGCGGATCGCCCAGACAACGAGCGACTGGCCGCGGCGCATGTCGCCGGCGGCGAAAACTTTCGGCATCGAGCTTTGATAGGCGATCGTGTTCGCCTCGACATTGCCGCGCGCATCCAGCTTCACGCCGAGCTTTTCGATCATGCCCTCATGCACCGGATGCACGAAGCCCATGGCGAGGAGCACGAGATCGGCATCGAGCGTGAACTCCGAGCCCGGCACCGGTTTCATCTTCTCGTCGACGCGGACGCAGTGAAGCTTCTTCACCGCGCCGTTTTCGCCGGAGAACTTCTGCGTCATCACGGAAAATTCGCGCTCGGCGCCTTCCTGCTGGCTCGACGAAGTGCGGAGCTTCAGCGGCCAATCCGGCCACACGAGGAGCTTGTTCTCCTTTTCGGGCGGCCGCGGCATGATTTCGAGCTGCGTCACCGAAAGCGCGCCCTGGCGATGCGACGTGCCGATGCAGTCGGAGCCGGTGTCGCCGCCGCCGATGACGATGACATGCTTGCCCTTCGCCGAGATCGGCGTGCTGTTGTCGGATTCGCCCGAGACGCGGCGGTTCTGCTGCGGGAGGAAATCCATCGCGAAATGGATGCCGGCGAGCTCGCGGCCGGGGATCGGGAGGTCGCGCGACTTTTCCGCGCCGCCCGAGAGCAGCACGGCGTCGTGCTTCGATACGATCTCATCGATCGAAGTATTCACGCCGACATGCGCGCCGTAGTGAAACTTCACGCCTTCGGCTTCCATCTGCGCGATGCGGCGGTCGACGTGATGCTTCTCCATCTTGAAGTCGGGAATGCCGTAGCGCAGCAATCCGCCCGCTTTGGCGTATTTCTCGTAGACATGCACTTCATGGCCCGCGCGCGCGAGCTGCTGCGCGGCGGCGAGCCCGGCGGGGCCGGAGCCGACGATCGCCACCTTCTTGCCGGTCTGGTTCGCGGCCGGCTCGGGCTTCACCCAGCCATTTTCCCAGGCGCGGTCGGCGATCGCGCATTCGATCGTTTTGATCGTCACCGGCTTGTCGATCAGGTTCAGCGTGCAGGACGCCTCGCACGGCGCGGGGCAGATGCGGCCTGTGAATTCGGGAAAATTGTTCGTCGAGTGCAAGTTGCGCGCGGCGGTTTCCCAGTCGTTCCTGTAGACGAGGTCGTTCCAGTCGGGGATCTGGTTATTCACCGGACAGCCGTTGTGACAATAGGGAATGCCGCAATCCATGCAGCGCGCGGCCTGATCGCGCGTCTCCTTCTCGGAGAGCGGGACGACAAACTCCTTGTAGTGCTTCACGCGCTCGGCGACCGGCGCGTAGCGCCGGTCCTCGCGGTCGATTTCGAGGAAGCCGGTGATCTTGCCCATGTGGATCAGGCTCCGGCCGCCGCAAGGCGAGGTTTTTCAGTCTCTTCTTGCGCTTTGAGCTCCAGAAGAGCGCGCCGGTATTCGGTCGGCATCACTTTCTTGAATTTCGGCAGGTAGCTCTTCCAATTCGAGAGGATTTCCTGCGCTCGCTTCGAGCCGGTGTAGCGCGCGTGCTGCGAGATCATCCAGTGCAGGCGGCGCGCGTCGCGGCGGGTCATATCGCTCATAACCTCGACGCGGCCATGCGCGGTGAGGTCGCGGAGCTGGTGATAGGTCTTCTCGCTCACTTCTTCTTCCTCGGGGACAGGCTCAAGCTCCACCATCGCAAGATTGCAGCGCGATTTGAAGGTGCCGTCCTCGTCGAGCACGTAGGCGATGCCGCCGGACATGCCGGCCGCGAAATTGCGGCCCGTCCTGCCGAGCACGGCCACCACGCCGCCGGTCATGTATTCGCAGCCGTGATCGCCGGTGCCTTCGACGACGACGAGCGCGCCGGAGTTCCTGACGGCGAAGCGCTCGCCCGCGATGCCGCGGAAATAGGCTTCGCCCTCGATCGCGCCGTAGAGCACGGTATTGCCGACGATAATCGACTCTTCCGGCACGATGCCGCTATCGGCAGGCGGCCGGATGATGAGCTTGCCGCCGGAGAGGCCCTTGCCGACATAATCGTTGCCTTCGCCGTCGAGCTCGAATGTGACGCCGCGCGCGAGAAACGCGCCAAAGCTCTGGCCGGCGGTGCCCTTGAGCTTCACGTGGATCGTGTCGTCGGGAAGCCCGGCGTGGCCGTAGCGCTTGGCGACTTCGCCGGAGAGCATCGCGCCCGCGGTGCGGTCGGTGTTCTTGATCGTTGTCGTAAGCTTCACCGGCGCGCCGCGGTCGAGCGCCGCCTGCGCCTCCGCGATCAGTTTGCGATCGAGGATCTTGTCGATCTTGTGATCCTGCGGCTCCGAGCGATAGATGCCGACACCCTTCGGAGCATTCGGCTTTGTGAACAGTTTCGAAAAATCGAGGCCCTGCGACTTCGCGTGCGCGACGACCTTGCGGCGGTCGAGCATCTGCATCTGGCCGATCATCTCGTCGAAGGTGCGGAAGCCGAGCTTCGCCATGATTTCGCGTACTTCCTCGGCGACGAAGAAGAAGTAGTTGATTACATGCTCCGGCTGGCCGACGAAACGCTTGCGGAGAACCGGATCCTGCGTCGCGACGCCGACAGGGCAGGTGTTGAGGTGACACTTCCTCATCATGATGCAGCCCGCCGCAATGAGCGGCGCGGTGGCAAAGCCGAATTCGTCGGCGCCTAGCAGCGCGCCGACGACGACGTCGCGGCCGGTGCGGATGCCGCCGTCAACCTGCACGGCGATGCGGCTGCGCAAGCGGTTCGCGACCAGCGTCTGGTGCGTTTCGGCAAGGCCAATCTCCCAGGGCGAGCCAGCGTGCTTGATCGAGGTGAGGGGAGAGGCGCCGGTGCCGCCCTCGAAACCCGCGATCGTGACATGATCGGCGCGCGCCTTCGAGACGCCCGCCGCGACGGTGCCCACACCCACTTCGGAGACGAGCTTCACCGAAACGTCGCCCGCCGGGTTCACGTTCTTGAGGTCGAAGATCAATTGCGCGAGGTCTTCGATCGAATAGATGTCGTGATGCGGCGGCGGCGAAATCAGCCCCACGCCCGGCGTCGAGTGGCGCACCTTGGCGATGATCTTATCGACCTTGTGGCCGGGGAGCTGGCCGCCTTCGCCGGGCTTCGCGCCCTGCGCCATCTTGATCTGCATCATGTCGGAATTGACGAGATATTCCGTAGTGACGCCGAAGCGGCCGGAAGCCACTTGCTTGATCGCCGAGCGCATGGAATCGCCGTTCGGCAGAGGCTTGAAGCGGTCGGATTCCTCGCCGCCTTCGCCGGTATTCGACTTGCCGCCGATCCGGTTCATGGCGATCGCAAGCGTCGTGTGCGCCTCGCGCGAGATCGAACCGAAGGACATGGCGCCCGTCGAGAAACGGCGGACGATGTTCTTCGCGGGCTCGACTTCCTCGATCGGCACGGGTTTCCTGCCGTCGTCTTCCGCCGAGCGCAGCTCGAACAGGCCGCGGATCGTCAAAAGCCGTTCCGACTGATCGTTGACGATCTTCGCGAAGGCCCGGTACTTGTCCTGGCTGTTGCCGCGCACGGCATGCTGAAGCGCGGCGACGGTTTCCGAAGTCCAGACATGGCCCTCGCCGCGGATGCGGTAGGCGTACTCGCCGCCGACATCGAGCATGTCGCGGTAAATTGGCGAGTCGCCGAAGGCGTCGCGGTGGCGCTGCACGGCTTCGCTCGCGACTCCGTCGAGGCCGACGCCCTCGATGCGCGTCGCGGTGCCGGCGAAGAACTCCGCGACGAAATCCGAGGAGAGTCCGACGGCGTCGAAGATCTGCGCGCCGCAATAGGACTGGTAGGTGGAGATGCCCATCTTGGACATCACCTTGAGGAGTCCCTTGTCGACCGCCTTGATGTAGCGCTTGAGAATTTCCTTCTCGTCCAGCTTCTGCGGCAGCTCGTCCTTGATCGCGACGAGCGTCTCGAAGGCGAGATAGGGGTTGATCGCTTCCGCCCCGTAACCCGCGAGGCAGGCGAAATGATGCACCTCGCGCGCTTCGCCGGTTTCGACGACGAGGCCCACGGAAGTGCGCAGCCCCTTGCGGATCAGATGATGATGCACGGCGGCGGTGGCCAGGAGCGCCGGAATCGGAATGCGCGCCGGGCCGACATGGCGATCGGAAAGGATGATGATGTTGACGCCGTCGCGCACGGCCTGTTCTGCGCCGTCGCGCAACGCATCGAGCGCGGCCTTCATGCCGGCGGCACCGGATTCGGCGGCGTAAGTGATGTCGAAAGTCTTCGACTGGAAGTAGGAATCGACGTCGGCGATTTCGCGGATCTTCTCCAAATCCTCGTCGGTCAAAATCGGCTGATGGACTTCGAGGCGCTTCCTGGTCGAGTGGCCTTCGAGATCGAACAAGTTCGGGCGCGGGCCGATGATCGAGACGAGGCTCATCACGAGCTCCTCGCGGATCGGATCGATCGGCGGGTTCGTGACCTGCGCGAAGTTCTGCTTGAAATAGGTGTAAAGGAGCTTGGGCTTCTCCGAGAGCGCCGAAATGGGCGTGTCGTTGCCCATGGAGCCCACGGCTTCCTCGCCCTGCGCCACCATCGGCGTCATCAGGAACTTGATGTCCTCCTGCGTGTAGCCGAAGGCCTGCTGACGATCGAGGATCGACAGGTTCGAGATCGGCGCACTCGCCTTCGCGGGCGGCAGCTTTTCGAGCTGAATCTGCGTATTCTCCAGCCACTGCTTGTAGGGGTGCAGCTTCGCGTATTTCGCCTTGATCTCCTCGTCCGGCACGAGACGGCCCTGTTCGAGGTCGACCAAGAGCATCTTGCCGGGCTGCAAGCGCCACTTCTGCACGATGTCCTTCTCGTCGATGGGCAAGACGCCCATTTCCGATGCCATCAGGATGCGGCCATCGCGGGTGACGAGATAGCGCGCGGGGCGAAGCCCGTTTCTATCGAGCGTGGCGCCGATCTGGCGGCCGTCGGTGAACGCGATCGCCGCCGGGCCGTCCCAGGGCTCCATTAATGCCGCGTTGTACTCGTAGAAGGCGCGGCGATCCTCGTCCATGAGCGGATTGCCCGCCCAGGCTTCGGGAATCAGCATCATCACCGCATGCGGCAGGTCGTAACCGCCCTGCACGAGAAATTCGAGCGCGTTGTCGAAGCAGGCGGTGTCGGACTGGCCTTCGTAGGAAATCGGCCAGAGCTTGTTGATGTCCTTGCCGAACAGGGGCGAGTCCGCCGTCGCCTGGCGCGCGGCCATCCAGTTGTTGTTGCCGCGCAGCGTGTTGATCTCGCCGTTGTGGCAAACCATCCGGTAGGGATGCGCGAGCGACCAGGTCGGGAAGGTGTTCGTCGAAAAGCGTTGGTGCACGAGCGCGATCGCGCTCTCGAAATCCGGATCGTGCAGATCGGGATAGTAGGTGCCGAGCTGGTCGGCGAGGAACATGCCCTTGTAGACGACCGTGCGGCAAGAGACCGAGACCGGATAGTAGCCGGAGCTGATGCGCTCCTTGATGCCGTAGAGCACGCCGGAGATGCTCTTTCGCAGCATGTAGAGCCGGCGCTCGAACGTATCCTCGTCCTTGATGTGCGGCGCGCGCGCGATGAAGACTTGCTGGTGGAAGGGTTCGGTCGGCTTCACGGACTCGCCGAGCGTCGAGTTGTCGGTCGGCACGTTGCGCCAGCCGAGCACCTTCATGCCTTCAAGCGCCGCCTGCTCCTCGTAAACCTTCTGAATCTTTTCGCGCCATTCCCTGTCCTGCGGCATGAACAGGACGCCGACGGCGTATTCGCCCTGCGCGGGAAGTTCGATGCCGAGCTTCTTCGCTTCCTTGACGAAGAACTTGTGCGGCATCTGCACGAGAATGCCCGCGCCGTCGCCGGCGCGTGAATCGGCGCCGACCGCGCCGCGATGCTCGAGGTTCAGGAGAATCGTGAGGCCGTCTTCGACGATCTGGTGCGACTTCCTGCCCTTGATGTCGGCGATGAAACCGACGCCGCAGGAATCCTTTTCATTCGCCGGGTCGAACAGGCCGGACGCGACAGGCGGCTGCCACTCGTTTTCAGGCATGGATGGAACGGCTTTTCGCACGCGGCCCTTCGTGTCGTCGCGCTTCCCCGTTCGGTTGCCTCGCCCCTGTTGCATTTTTATCGCCACCCTTCATCAAACTTATTCTCGTTTCCGTTCTTCGCGCATTCGTTGGCGCACTTCGCTTCCGGCCTTCCGTTTCCGGACGGCCCGCTTCTTCCGGCCGTATCGAGCGAGAGATCCCTTGCGGTATCGCTCAAGTCCGCTTCGATCTCGCCGTCGCGGTTGTCTCGAAGTTCTGCCGCGCTTTTTGGCGATGCGCCCTTATTTTCCTTCCCGCCGGAAATGGGACAGCATCACTGTCATATCATGCCAGAATTAATCCAAACACACAAGGATCGGCGGGGGAAAACTTGCCGCTTATTGCGGGCATGTACGAATAAGCGACAGAACCGGGGCGGGTTCCTCACGGACGCGCAATGATGTTGCAGATAGGCCGTCCTAACGCCGCCGCAATCCGGCGCGACTGGAGGGGAACGGCGAACTCACCCCTGCTCCTCGGAGAGTAAAAATGAACTGGTCGCGCTCCCTTGCGGTATTTGCATTCATGGCGGCGACCCCCGCAGCCGCTCAACCCTATCCGGCCGAACCCTATTACGGCGTCGTTTCGCCGCGGGAGGTGATGCGTACCGTTGCGGATATGGGCTTGCAGCCGGCGAGCGAACCGCGGCTGCGCGGACACGTATGGATCGTGCGCGGCATTGGCCGGGAAGGCACGATCGTGCGGGTGGTGATCGACTCCCACAGCGGACGGGTCGTCGACATGCGCGCGCTGCGAGGGCCTGCGGCCTATGAGGCTGGCCCCTACGAGCCCGATCCGCGTTATGTGATGCGCGAGCCTTATGGCCGGGATGGTTATTCGCCGGATGGTTATCCGTCCGCGCCGCGCGCCGGCGAAGTCTATCAGGCGCCGGCCTATCGCGGTCCGGGCGGCGCGGTCGCGCCTGACGACGAGGATTATGGCGGCCGGCCGGTGCCCCCGGGTAACGTGGGGCCTGGCTCTTCCTATCCGCTGGCGGCAGAGCCGCGCTTTTCGACAACGCCCGAGACGAAACGCCTCGCGGCAAAGCCGCCTGTTGTGCCGCTGCCGAAGGCGCGGCCCGCCAATATTCAGGGCGACGTGAAAATCGACGCGGCGAAGAAAGACGACGGCAAAAAAGAAGCGCCGAAAGCCGATGTCGCGAAGAAGGAAGAACCGAAGGCCGATGTCGCGAAACAGGAAGAGCCGAAACCGGACGACGCGAAGAAAGCGGAAACGAAAAAGGACGAGGTGAAGAAAGACGAGCCGAAGCAGGCGAATGCGCCGCTCACGAGCCCGAAGGATCCGGAAACGACCGCGGCGATCGCAAAGGCGCACAGCAAGGCGCAAGCGGAAGCGAAAAAGCCGGACACGCCTCCGAGCGAGCCGAAGAAGCCGGAGTTTCCGCCGGTTCAGCCGCTCGAATAACCGGGATCGGTTTTACGAAAAAGGCGCCCCGTTTGAGGGCGCCTTTCTCTTTTGCGCGTTTACGAAAAGCTTAGGCGGCTTTCGCGTCGATGACCTGCGCGCCCTGCTTGCCGATCGCGATCTTGCGCGGCTTCTTGCTCTCCGGAATTTCGCGGACGAGGTCGACATGCAGGAGACCGTTTTCGAGATTCGCGCCGCGGATCTCGACATGGTCGGCGAGCTGGAATTTGCGCTCGAAAGCACGCGCCGCGATGCCCTGATAGAGCATTTCGCCTTCCTGCCTTTTCTCTTCGGATTTCTTCTCACCGCGGATGGTGAGCTCGTTTTCCTTCACCTGGATGTCGAGTTCCTTATCGGTGAAGCCCGCAACGGCGACCGAGATGCGATACGCATTCTCGCCGGTGCGCTCGATATTGTAGGGCGGATAACCGGGTACGCCGCCGTCATGCCCGAACGAATCGAGCAGCGAAAAGATGCGGTCGAAACCGACGGTAGAACGGTAAAGGGGGCTGAGATCGAAACTTGCCATGACATATCCTCCATTTGAGCGACATGCAGTCGCAGACCCGCCAAATGGCCGAGTCCGTTGGGTTTTGCGCCGCCGAATGGCCGGCGCAGGAAAGATATGGGGAGGTTTTTGGGGGCGGCAAGACCCGCAATTCCGCCCTACTACATGAACGCACTGTGAATGCGGGGCTGTGGTCAAGTTCATCCGGGTTTTCTAAACAAGGTGCGGTTCGGGGCAGAAAAGGAATGCGCTGTCGATGCGGGCATTCGCAAAGGCGGGCTTGGCGATCGCAATACTTCTCGCGGCGGACGTCTCCGCCGCCTTTGCCCGCGATGTGCATGCCGGAGGGCGGAGACGAATTGGCCGCGTGACCCGTCCCTTTCTTCCCAGCTTGCCCTTTATTCAGTTCAGCGGACGGGACACGTTCGACTACTATGGCAACCGACGGATCGTTCCCAAGGCGCGCGGACCGGTCAGCCAGAACGACATCGTTTCGTCGCTTAAGAAGCGCGGGTTTCATGACATCCAGGTGCCCCGCCACCGCGGCTCGACCTACGTGGTCGAAGCCACCGGCGCGCTCGGCGAGCGGGTACGGCTCATCATCAACGGCAAGACCGGCGGGATCGACGGCGTGCGCGTGATCGGAATCGGGAAGCATTAGCGACGCAAACCTCGTTCCTCATGCTGAGAGGCTGGCCGAAAATGCGAGCAATATCTTCAGGGACTTTCTAATCGCCTGAAATGAATCTTTTTTCGTCATGGCCGGGCTTGTCACCCAAGTCGGGTTTACCCGACTTGGGCTTTTTAAATCTAGCGAACTCGGGCAAGC
>JAJPHK010000083.1 GCA_021325315.1 Alphaproteobacteria bacterium | reverse complement strand
GTGCCCTGTTGCTGCTGGCCTCCCTGCTGTTGCTGGCCACCCTGCTGACCGCTCATCTTGTTTTCCTGAGCCATGGAATACTCCTTCAATGGGGACGAGGCTGGGAATCGGCCTCAATCAATAAAACGAGCTCGCGGCGGTATTGTTCATTTCGTCGAGCAAAAATTTTAAGAAAGTTCCATCGCCTTACGCTGCGAGATTTTTCCTTATTTGCGCGATCATTGCTTCCACCGCTTCGCGCGCCGCGTGCAGCGCACGCGTGTCGCGCGAACGGATCACGACATTCGTGTTCGGTCCAATTTTCTCGTCGAAGAACGGATAGCTCCCGATCATCACGGAAGGATGGGCGCGCGCGATTTCGCCGAGCTCCGTACCGATATCGCCCTCCTTCAGGTCGGCGCGAATCGAAACGGATTCCATCTTCGCGCCAGTTTTCAATCCCGGCGCCGCCGCGTCCAGCATGACCTGCATGATCGAAGGAACGCCCGCCATCACGATCACGTTCTCGATCCGGAAGCCCGGTGCGCCGGAGGCTTTGTTTTCGACCAATTCCGCGCCTTTCGGAATCCGCGCCATGCGCATGCGCGCTTCGTTCATTTCCTGCCCGCGCTCCTTCACACGCGCCGCGATGATTTCGAGCGCGCGGGGGTGATAGTCGATGGAGACGCCGAACGCCTTCGCCACCGCATCCGCGGTAATGTCGTCGTGCGTCGGCCCGATGCCGCCGGTCGTGAAAACGTAAGTGTAGCGTTTCCGCAGCGCGTTCAGTGCGTCGACGATCTCTTTCTCCTCGTCGGGAACGATGCGCACTTCTTTCAGGTCGATGCCGAGATTGGCGAGATATTCGGCGATATAGCCGATGTTCTTGTCCTTGGTCCGCCCCGACAGAATTTCGTCGCCGATCACCAAAATCGCGGCGGTGATGATGTCCTTCGCTTCGGCCATTCCGGCTCTCCTCATTCCGCGTGCACTATAGCGCGAGCGCGCGCACGGCTAAAACTTGGGCAGCCGCGGCATTTTCCGCCCGCTTTTTGGACGCCCAGGAACCGTTTTGGCCGGCACAATCTTGTCGTTAGACTGTGCAAATCACGGGCTGGAGATCGAATGGCAGTTGCGTTCGATGAAATGCGTGCGGCGAACGGCCAGGTGCGTACGGCGTACCTCGTACTGTCCGACTGGCTGAAGCGCGTCCCGCCCGACGTGCTCGATTATCGCCGCCGCGAGGCGGAAACGATCTTCCGCCGCATGGGCATCACCTTCGCGGTCTACGGCGAAACCGACGCCACCGAACGCCTGATCCCCTTCGATATCATCCCGCGCATCCTCACCGCGAAGGAATGGGCCTTTCTCGCCCGCGGACTGACGCAGCGCGTGAAGGCGCTGAATGCGTATATCCACGACGTCTATACCAAGCGCGAGATCCTGCGCGCCGGCAAAGTGCCGGAAGACCTCGTCTATCAAAATCCGGTCTTCCGGCCCGAGATGAACGGAAAGCCCGTCCCGCATAACAGCTATCTGCAGATCGCAGGGATCGATGTCGTGCGCACCGGCGAGGACCAGTTCTATGTGCTGGAGGACAACACGCGCGTCCCCTCCGGCGTTTCCTACATGCTGGAAAACCGCGAGATCATGCTGCGGCTTTTTCCCGAGCTGTTCGCGCGCCATGCGGTGGCGCCCGTCGAGAACTACACCGACGATCTGCTCGCGACGCTCAAGTCCGTCGCGCCGTTGAACGCGCCGGGCGATCCCACCGTCGTCCTGCTCACGCCGGGAATTTTCAACTCCGCCTATTTCGAGCACTCGTTCCTCGCCGACAAGATGGGCGTCGAGCTCGTCGAAGGCCGCGACCTCTTCGTGAAATCGAACGTCGTCTATATGCGCACGACCGAAGGGCCGAAACGCGTCGACGTGATCTACCGCCGCGTCGACGACGATTTCCTCGACCCGCTCTTTTTCCGTCCCGACTCCGTACTCGGCGTACCGGGGCTGATGAGCGCCTATCACGCCGGACAGGTCACGATCGCAAACGCGGTCGGCACCGGCGTCGCCGACGACAAGGCGGTCTACAGCTACATGCCCGAGATCATCAAATTCTATCTCGGCGAGGAGCCCATTCTCTCCAACGTCCCCACCTGGCGCTGCCGCGAGCCTGAGCATCTGAAGGAAGTGCTTGCGCGCCTGCCGGAGCTCGTTGTGAAAGAAGTGCACGGCTCCGGCGGCTACGGCATGCTGGTGGGCCCGGCCGCGGATAAGAAGACGATCGAACTGTTCCGTGCGAAACTCATGCGTGAGCCCGAAGGCTTCATCGCGCAGCCGACGCTTTCGCTCTCCACTTGCCCGACATTCGTCAAAAACGGCGTAGCGCCCCGCCACGTCGACCTCCGTCCCTTCGTGCTGAACGGCCGCGACCGCGTCCGCATCATGCCGGGCGGCCTCACCCGCGTCGCGCTCAACGAAGGCTCGCTCGTCGTCAATTCCAGCCAGGGCGGCGGCACCAAAGACACCTGGGTATTGGATCGCTGATGCTCTCGCGCACCGCCGCAAACCTCTACTGGCTCTCGCGCAGCATGGAGCGCGCCGAATGCCTCGCGCGCATTCTCGACGCCACGAACCGCCTCACCTCGCTCCCGCAAACCGGAGGCGAGATCACGAACGAATGGGAATCCGCAATCGCGACCGCCGCCTGCGCCGACGCGTTCCGGATCAACTACGAACAGGCGAACGAACAGACCGTCACCGAATTCCTGGCTTTCTCGCCCTACAACCCCTCCTCGATCCGCAACTGTCTCGAGACCGCGCGGCAAAACGCCCGCGCCGTCCGCACCGCGCTCACCGTCGAAATGTGGGACGCCATCAACGGCGCCTGGCACGAGCTGAAATCCTTCGAGGGCAAACGCCTCTCGCGCGACGACTTCTCGCGCTTTCTCACCTTCGTGAAGCAGGCTTCGCTCGCCTATGACGGCTCCGCCTACCGGACGATGCTCAGGAACGACGGCTACTGGTTCTCGCGCCTAGGCATTCTGATCGAGCGCGCCGACGCCACCGCCCGCATTCTCGACGTGAAGTATCACGTGCTGCTGCCGAAGAAGGAGCCGGTCGGCGGCCAGGTCGATTATTTTCAATGGGCGTCGATCCTGCGCTCGGTCTCGGCGCTCACCAGCTACTACTGGGTATATAAGGAGAGTGTGAAACCCTGGCTTGTTGCCGACCTTCTCATTCTCAATCACCAGATGCCGCGCTCGCTCGCGAGCTGTTACGAAAATCTCTCGCGCTATCTCGACGACCTCGCGCAGTTCTACGGCCGGCAGGGAAATTCGCAGCGGCTCGCACGCACGATGCTGACAAAGCTTTCGAACACCAGCATGGAGGAAATTTTCCAGAAAGGCCTGCACGAATTCATCCAAAGCTTCATCGCCGAGAACAACGGTCTCGGAAACGCCATCACCGAACAATATCTGACTTGACGATGCGCATTCACGTCATCCACGAGACCGCCTACGAATACGACAGGCCCGCCGCCTCGGCGATCCAGATCCTGCGCCTCACCCCGCGCACCCACGACAGCCAATACATCGTGCGCTGGCGGATTGAACTCAGCCATGACGCCAAACTCGACCCGTTCGAGGACGCCTTCGGCAATCTCGCGCACACGTTTACTGTCGACGGCCCGGTGCAAAAACTCCTGATCCGCGTTGAAGGCGAAGTGGAAACCCAGGACACCGCGGGCGTCATCCGCGGCACCACCGAGCGCTTTCCGCCATCGCTTTTCCTGCGCGAAACGCCGCTCACCAAACCCGACAGCCTGATCGAAAAATTCGCGGAAGACGCGGCGAAGAAACACGGCGGCGATCCGCTTCCGACGATGCACGAACTCACCGCGCGCATTTACAACGATTTCGTGTTCGAAGCGGACGCCAATACACCCGCGATGAGCGCCGCCGACTGCATGGCGCAAAAGCGCGGCGTCTGCCAGGACTATGCGCAGGTGTTCATCGCTTCCGCCCGCCACCTGAAAATCCCGGCGCGCTATGTGAGCGGCTATTTCCACCGCGCTGACGGCATCACGCGGCAGGAAGCGGGCCACGCCTGGGCGGAAGCGTATCTCCCGAAACTCGGCTGGGTCGCCTTCGATCCGGCGAACGGCATTTCCGCGACCGGGGCGCATGTGCGGGTCGCGGTTGCGCTCGATTCTCTGGGCGCGGCACCTGTCCGTGGCCTTCGCTTCGGCGGCGAAGGCGAAAAGCTTTCGGTCGCGGTGCAGGTGGAGCAATCGGAGAGGCAATCGCAGAACTGACGAGCGAAGCTCGTCATGCCTGGCCCTCGGGTCCGGCCTTCGGCCGGCCCAAGGGTAGACTCTTGTGCCGGGCATCCACGCCTTCCTTTTTTTAGAGTCAGAAAAGACGTGGATGGCCGGGACAAGCCCGGCCATGACGGAAAACGGGTATGCCTTGCCCTGCCCGCCGCCGCCCCGTACAACGCCGCTGCGGGGAAGCGAAGAAAATGACCTATTGTTGCGGAATTCTGGTGCGTGACGGGCTGGTGATGATCGGCGATACCCGCACCAATGCCGGTCTCGACAATGTCGCGACCTTTCGCAAACTGCATGTTTTCGAGGAACCCGGAAAATATGTGATGGCGCTCGCGACCGCGGGTAATCTCTCGCTGTCGCAGACAGTGCTCAGCATTCTCAACGAGGGAATGGAGAATTCCGCAACCGGCGAGCGGGAAACGCTCACCAACGCGCCGACGATGTTTCAGGCCGCCCAGCGCATCGGCAAGGCGCTGCGGATGGTGCACGACCTGGACGGCGGTGCACTCGAACAGGCGGACGTGAAATTCGACGTTTCGTTTCTGTTCGGCGGGCAGATCAAAGGCCGCCGGCTGCGCCTCTTTATGATTTATTCGGCAGGAAACTTTATCGAATGCACGATCGATACGCCCTACTTGCAGATCGGCGAGCACAAATACGGCAAGCCGATTTTGGATCGCGCAGTGAAATTCGACACAGACCTTGGCGACGCGATGAAACTCGGCCTGATCTCCATGGATTCGACCATGCGCTCCAACCTCGCCGTCGGCTTGCCGATCGACCTTGCGATCATCCGCCGCGATGCGCTGCAAACCGATCTGCAATATCGCATCGAACCGGGCGAGCCTTATTTCACTGATCTGCGGGAGCGTTGGGGGTCGGCGCTCCGAGCCGCGCACATGGCCATACCGCGCCCGCCCTACACCGGCGGCGCGAGGGCAAAGTAAAAGCAGAACCACAAACTTCGGGAGGAAGAAATGGCTGTCGAAAAAGCGGCGATCGTGACAGGCGCCGGAACCGGGATCGGCCGCGCGTCGGCGCTCGCGCTCGCACGCGCGGGCTATGCGGTCGGCATTGTCGGCCGCCGCAAGGACGCGCTCGAGGAAACCGCCAAGATGGCGAACGGCGCGAAGATGCTCGTGCTCGCAGGCGACGTCGGCAAGCCTGACGAAGTGAAGGCGATCTTCGCGAAGCTCAGGCAGGAATTCGGCCGCCTCGACGTGCTCTTCAACAACGCCGGCATGGGCGCGCCCGCGATCCCGATGGAAGAATTGACCTACGAGCAATGGAGCGCGGTGGTCGCGGTCAATCTCACCGGGCCGTTTCTCTGCACGCAGGAAGCGATCAAGATCATGAAGGATCAAAAGCCGCAGGGCGGCCGCATCATCAACAACGGTTCGATCTCGGCGCACGCCCCTCGCCCGTTCTCGGTCGCTTACACCGCGACCAAGCACGCGATCACGGGGCTCACGAAATGCACGGCGCTCGACGGCCGCGCCTACAACATCGCTTGCGGCCAGATCGATATCGGCAACGCGGCGACGCCCATGACCGAGCGCATGACCAAGGGCGTCCTGCAACCGAACGGCGAAACGAAACCCGAGCCGCGCATGGATGTAGAGCACGTCGCGCAAGCGGTGGTGCAGATGGCCTCGCTGCCGCTCGAGTCGAACGTGCTCTTCATGACGATCATGGCGACGAAGATGCCGTTCGTGGGCAGAGGCTGAAGAATCTCTTTCGTCATGCCCGGCCTTGTGCCGGGCATCCACGCCTTTCTTCGCAGCGGCTGTCTAAGACGCGGATGGCCAGAACAAGCCCGGCCATGACAAGGTGCTTAGCTGCCCTAATAAGGTTGCTCCTTAATGACTACCTAACCGCAGCGAAGCAATTTTAGCTGCGATCAACAATCGCGGATAATCATCGTCGTCTAACTTATAGATGCTGGCGCATGCGATTGGACGAAAGCGATGCGATTGGGCCTGTCCCTCTACGACAATGACCGTGCCAGACGTCGCACTGGGATTCCCGAACGGATGGCAGCAGCGGAAGCCGGAGACGTTGACGCTCAATTGAAGCTCGCCTGGGAATATGCCCGCGGCGATGCAGTTGATGCAGATATCGTGAAGGCGTGGAATCTATTCGATCGTGCCGCAGCGTCAGGGCAGGAAGAAGCGCTTGTGAATCGAGCGCGTTTTTTACAGCTTCGGCAAGTGCCCGAAGGCGTATACGAGTTGCGAAAACTAGCGGCTAACGGAAATTGGAAGGCACAGTTTTGGTTGGCGCAGCACTATGAGCGGTGCGAAGGCCGACTGAACCAATTGAAAGCCGTGATCTGGTACGACCGTTCTTCAAAAAATGGAAATGCGGTCGCAAAGTTTGCCAAGCTCGTACAATTGGTGAGAGTCGCGCCGCCGCAATCAAAAGTTTCCTTTTTGACCAAGGCAATCGTCGAAGGAGTCTCGCTAATCTGCGGCATCACGCGGCAAGGTGAACAACAGGCGGAGCTTTATGAATCTCTGCTGTATCGGCTCCGCAGAGGCTGAACGCCTTCATCGCCCGGCTAAATCACAACCTCAATCTGTACCAATAGCACTATTGACGCATCCGCTCTGTTGACTAGGTTGATCGCAGTAGGCGGCGTTAGACTGTCCGTCGTCCTCGCAAGCCGGAGAGCGCCATGAGCTGCTGCGACGAAAAAACCGCCATTGTCCCCGACACCGACGTTTCCCGCCGCTCGATGCTGAAAGGCGCGGCGCTCGTCACGAGCCTCATTCCCGTCGTCGGCGCGAAACGTGCGAAGGCGGACGACGCAAAGAAAGTGAAGCTCGCCTTCTGCAGCCAGCTCCTCTGCGTCGTGCCTTACGAAATCGCGCGCGCGAGCGGCACGTTCAAAAATCACGGCCTCGATGTCGAACTCGTCTATACCCGCGGCGGCAGTGCCGCGATGAACGCGCTCGTCGGCGGCGCGGTCGATTACGCCGCCACCGCGCTCGACGTCGCGATTCAGGCCTACGCGAAGGGCGCCGAAATCCGCCGCTTTGCCGTCACCGGCCGCCTTCCCCTCTTCGCGCTTGTCACCGCGCCGAAGACCGCCGCCACGATCAAGAGTGTGAAGGACCTGGAAGGCAAGACCGTCGGCGTCTCCGCGCTCGGCAACGCCGACCATGCGCTTCTCCTCTATCTCCTGAAGGAAGCGAAAGCCGACGCCGCGAAGGTTCAGTTCGCGACCCTTGGCGTGAACCTGCTCGAAGCGCTCCGTCAGGGCCAGGTCGACGCCGGTCTCGTGCAGGAGCCGGCGCTCACGCTGCTCGTCGCCGATAAGGCCCGCGTCCTCGTGAACGCAATGGATTCGAAGGATGCCAACAAATATCTCGGCGGCTCCTACGAATTCATGGGTGTCGCCGTGCGCGCGAAAGAGGTCGAGCAGCGCAAGCCCGAAATGGTCGCGCTCGCCAAGGGCCTCGCCGACGGCCTCGCGGTGCTGAGCAAGATGAGCGCATCTGAAATCACCTCTTCGCTCCCGCCCGCGCTCACCACCGGCATGGATACGAAACAGCTCGGCGACATTCTCGTGCGCTATCGCGAGTCGCTCTATCCGAAATCGGTGAAGATCGACCTCGAAGCTTCGAAGCGCGTCGAGAACACGCTCCTCGTCGGCGGCCTCCTGAAAAACCAGATCGACCTCAAGGGTCTCTTCGACACCACGATCGTGCCGAGCTGATGCGTCTCCGCGATATTTCCATTTCCTATGGCGGCGGCGAACCCGTGCTCGAAGGCGCGAGCCTTGAGGTGCCCGCCGGAAAATTCGTGAGCCTCGTCGGCCCCTCCGGCTCCGGCAAGTCGAGCCTGTTGCGCGCGGCGATCGGCCTGCAGAAGCCGCTTGCCGGAAATGTCGAGATCGAATTCGGCCGCGCCGAAGTCGGCATCCTGTTTCAGGACGACGCGCTCCTTCCCTGGAAAACCGCGCGCGAGAACGTCGCGCTTGGCCTTACTTTCCACGGCGTGAAGCGCGAACAGGCGTTGCGCGAGGCCGACGCGGCGCTTGCGAAAATGGGCCTGCAAGGTTTCGAGAACCGCTATCCTCGTCATATCAGCGGCGGGCAGAGAAAACGCGTCGCGATCGCGCAGGTCTTGGCACTGAAACCGAAGCTCCTGTTCATGGACGAGCCCTTCGCCTCGCTCGATGCGATCGTGCGCGCCCGCGTCGTGCAGGACGTGGTGCAGCTCGTCGAGCGCGAGGGCATTAGCGTTCTTCTCGTCACCCACGATCTTGGCGAGGCGATCTCGCTCTCCGACACGATCTATCTCCTCTCGCAAGGCCCGCGCGCGCACATTATCCAGAAATACGACGTGCCGATCCCGCGGCCGCGGAGCCTCATCAGCGCGCGTGCGCACCCGGCCTACGGCCCGCTCTACCAGAAGCTCTGGAGCGATCTTTCGCTCGAAGTCACCGGCAAAGTGGCGGAGGCGGCGGAATGATCCTCGATCCGAAACGCGCCTGGATCCGCCAGTGGCTGACGCTCGTCGCCGTGCTTCTCGTGTGGGAAGCGGCGGGCCGGGCCGGCATGCTGAACCCTTTGTTCGCGCCGAGCCCGAGCCAGATCATCGGCGCGCTCGTGGAGCTGT
The DNA here is from genome assembly GCA_021325315.1 of Alphaproteobacteria bacterium. GTDB lineage: Bacteria > Pseudomonadota > Alphaproteobacteria > Rhizobiales > Xanthobacteraceae > Palsa-892. Next base: position 1,549 of record JAJPHK010000083.1, on the reverse strand, counting down.
TCACGAGCGGCAGCATCTGGACGCATTTGGAGGCAACCTTCGGCGCCGCGCTCGGCGGACTCGCGCTCGGCATTCTGGTCGGCGTCGTGCTCGGCGTGATCGCGGCGCTCATTCCCTATATCGCCGAGCTGTTGCAGCCGGTGATGACGCTGTTGAACGCCATCCCCCGCGTCGTGCTCGCGCCCTTGTTCGCGATCTGGTTCGGCATCGGCATTTCGTCGAAAGTGGCGCTCGCCTTCATTCTCGTCGCGGTGCTGATCTTCTTCACGGTCTATACCGGCATCCTTCACGTCGACAAACGGCTGGTCGAGCGCATCACAACGCTCGGCGGCGGACGCTGGGCGCTGATCCGTTACGTCTATCTTCCTTCGGTCGCGTCCTGGGTCTTGAGCAACATGAAGGTCGCGGTCGGCTTTGCCTTCACCGGCGCTGTCGTCGGCGAATTCGTCGCCGCGAGCCGGGGCCTCGGCTATCTCCTTTCGTTTGCGCAGAGCACCTACAATTCGGCGCTCATGCTCGCGCTTGTCATGCTCATCATGGCGGTTGTGTTGGTGATCTTTTATTTGAGCGGGCGGCTGGAGAAGCGCCTGATGCGATGGAATTAGCGATGGACGCTTGCGAAGGCGCCTGTTGCGGCAACAAACCCCGGCGCACGGTGAGCGACCTCTTCGACCGCGGCTATAAACGCAACCGCCTTCCGCCTTTCGCCATTGAGGGCGCCGCGCTTCACGGCGAGAACGATCTCTCCGCGCGTTTCAGCCTCGGTCTTAAGAACGGCATGATCGAGAGTGTCCGCTTTCACGCGAGCACCTGCATCACGCTGATTGCCTATTGCGAACTGCTTACCGAGCTCGCGGCAGGAAAATACCTGCGCGACGCCGTGCGAATTTCCGAAGAGGAGCTGGCCGCCGTCCTCTCCGATGTTCCCGCCATGAAGCGAGATCGCGCTCCGCTCGCGCTCAATGCCTTTCGCGCGGCGCTGGCCGCCGCATCCCGTTTTGAAACTGGAGAAGCTGCATGAAAGTCGTTTATATTTTCGCCACGTCCCGTCACACCGTCTCTTACGTGCTCGGCAAAATGATCTTGCCGCAGCTCGAGGAGAACCGGCACGGCGTCGATGTCGTCGGCATGTTCTTCTTCGAGGACAACAACTACGTGCTGATGAAGGGCAACCCCACCGGCGAGCGGCTGCACAAGGTCGCGAAGAAGACCGGGATGCTGCTCATGGGCTGCGACCAGTGCTGCTACGAGCGCGACATAGCGGACAAGCTTCTCGACGGCGTGCCGATCGGCTGTTTCCCCGATCTCTACAAGGCGCTCTCCGGCAACATGCCGGATCAGGTGATTACGCTCTGAGGATTTGCGCTACTGAATTAGTTGTCGTCATGGCCGGGCTTGTCGCCCAAGTCGGGTTTACCCGACTTGGGCTCTTTTAAATTTAGCGAACTCGGGCAAGCCCGAGTTCGCGTGCCATCCACGCCTTTGCAGCCTGTCAGCAGGTAAGGCGTGGATGCCCGGCACAAGGCCGGGCATGACGAGCGTCAAGCTC
>JAJPHK010000016.1 GCA_021325315.1 Alphaproteobacteria bacterium | reverse complement strand
GCCGCCTTGTGGGTGGGGAAGGGCTCGGAGAAAACGTCGCCGACCTTGTAGGCCCAGCCCTCGTCGTGCCGGACGATCTTGTAGGTCACATGCACCATCGTTCCATCTCCTTGCCGTCGGCTTTCACCCCTGAAACTACATCGGTTTCGCCGGCGCGCTTTGCAAGGGTGCAGCGTGCGGCAGGGATCAGGGCGGGAACTTCACCGTGGTCTCGGCCTTGCCGAGTTCATGACCGGAAAGGTCGAGCGCACGCGCGTCCCAGCGATAGCGATGCGGTTCAGGCGGGCACGGGCCCTTGTAAGTGAAGGTGCCCCTTTGTACCGTCGTCTCGCCGAAATACGCGACCGTACCGCCGCCATGCGGAAAGTTCGGCGCGTCAAGATCAGTCATATGGAATTCGATCTTCGCCGTTCCCTTCGGCACGCCGGAAAGGCGGATCAGCGGCGAGTCCGGATCGAAGCACGGCGCGGTGCCTTTCCAGTCGACAGTGAACGAAGAGGCAAGCGCGGGCGCGGGAAGAAGAGCGAGCAGGGCCGCCACGGCCGCGAGCGTGTTACGAAGAAGCATAGAGTTATCCTACTCCATGCATAGAACTTCGCTCAAACGCGCATGACGATTGATAGTAGCGTCATCCACCGCGAGCGAAGCAAAGCCCCAAGCGGTAACAGAAACTAGGGCACTACCCTGTGCCTTGTTTTACCGCGCTTTCCGGCAGCGGCGGTTTGCGCCAGAATGCCGGCGTTTGGGGGACTGCCGCAGGAGGCCTGCCATGCCGGTTGCTGAAGCCCGAACCGAACGCCCGAAAAGCGAATACATCGATTTCTGGAACGAGGTGCTCGTTCCGAAATTCATCAAGTGGAAACACATTATCGTCGACGGACTGACGCTGCATTCGGCGGCGGTGTTTCCGGCGCTTCTCCTGAAGCCCGGCGACAGGGTGGTGGATGCGGGCTGCGGCTTCGGCGACACCGCGATCGAACTCGCGCGCCGCGTCGGGCCGCAGGGCTCGGTGCTCGGCGTCGATTGCTGCGACGCCTTCCTCGAATTCGGCCGCAAGGAAGCGAAGGCCGCGGGCATCAAGAACGTCACGTTTCTGTGCGAGGACGTGCAGACCTATCCGTTCGAGCCGGTGCACGATTTCTGTTTCTCGCGCTTCGGCACGCAGTTCTTCGAGAATCCGGTCGCGGGGCTGCGCAACATGCGCAAGTCGCTCAAGCCCGGCGGCATCATGACCATGATCGTGTGGCGGAATCTTTCCGAAAATCCGTGGCTCGGCCTGCCAAAGGAAGTGATCCTGAAATTCCTGCCGCCGCCGGGCGAGGGCGCGCGCACCTGCGGGCCGGGACCGTTCTCGATGGCGGATACCGGGGTCGTCGCCAAGCAGATCGAGATCGCTGGCTATACCGGCGTCACCTTCGATCGGGTGGACGCCAAGGTGCTGGTCGGCCGCGACCTCGACGAAGCGGTGGAGCTGCAGCTCGCGCTTGGGCCGGCGGGCGAGATTTTCCGCGAGGCGGGCGCGGAAGCGGAATCCCGCCGCAAGGAAATTGTGACGGCGTTCAAGGAGGCGATGGCCCCGTTCTTGACGCTCACGGGCGTGATGATGGATTCAAGTTCGTGGAAGGTCACGGCGCGTAACCCGGGATAAGGCGCCTCATCGAACAGCATACGATTTCCGTTCCGGATTGCTGCCGCGCTGTTCGCCCTCGCAGGCGTGTACGCTGCGGGGGCGAGCCTCGCACGCGCGGATCATTGCAAGAAGCCGAACGAGACGATCATGGCGGAGCTGAACGCGGCGGCCGACATGCTCGATTCCCGCGACGTAGCCATCGTCTGCCAGGCCGCTCGCAGATTCCTCGGCGCCTGGGAGAGGGCGGAAGAGCTTGCCTCGCACACCGATTGCTTCCACGGCAAAAACCGGAGAAAGTCCGCGCCGACGTACAGGAGGGAAAGCGTCAGGCGCTCGATGGCATCAAGAGGTTCTGCAAGGAATGACGGATTTGCCTTATTGAAATCACAGATTGTTTGGTAAAATGGAATGCGCCGCTTGTGGCGGATTAGGGCGGCGGTTATAGGGCTTTTCACTTTTTCGGTTTCACCACAGGAGACGCTCGATGAAATTTTCATCTCGGATTCGTACTGCGGTTTTCGCGCTTTTGGGACTTGCCGGAATTGGCTTCGCGACGGTTTCGCCGGCGCAAGCCGACACCTGCGGCATCCGCTTCCGCGTGCTCAAGGCGGGCTGGTTCATCGGCGGCTCGGGCGGCAACGGCACCATGACCTGCGGCGGCCGCAGCTATCCGATCACGATCGGGGGCATTAGCGCGGGCCTCGTGTTCGGCGGATCGGAAACCTGGTTCCGCGGCACGGTGAGCAACATCTATCGCCCGTCGGACGTCGCGGGCGTGTACGCGGCGGCGGGCGCGGGCGGCGCAGTCGGCGGCGGCGTGCAGGCGATCGTGCTCCGCAACGAAAAGGGCGCGACGCTGCATCTCACCGGCAGTCAGGTCGGTTTGCAGATCAACGCCGACCTGAGCGGGATGGCGATCTCGCTGCGGTAGATTTTCAGACGTCGTATAGCAAAATAAGAACGGCCGATTTTCGAACGAATGGGGCGGGAGATTTTCTCCCGCCCTTTTTCTTCGTATCTCGTCCGCCTTCAATACATCGGGCACTTTTGCAGATAATAAGGGCTTAGTCCGCCCTTGATGCTCTTGTTCACCGTCAGGCGGCCGATCGTTTTATTGTCCTTGACGATCTGCGGCGGCTTGGTGGTGTACTGGTTGAAGGGAGAAAAGCTCGAATACGTTCCGCCGTAATGCCCGTAGTCGTTCCAGATGCTGTTCGAAGAGTATTTGTTGCCGTAGGTTCCGTATTTGTTGAAGATGGAGTCGGCGTTGTACTTGCTCGCGATCAAGCCGAGATATTGTTTCTTTGTGTCGTCGGCGACGACTTTCGCGCCGTCGACCGTACGGCAGACCTCCTGCGCTTGAGCGAGCGAGACGCCCGCGAACAAGAAAAAAAAGGCGAGGGTGCAGGCTCGCATTTCGTGTCCTCCAATAGGCATGAACCAGCTCGCGCGTGCGAACGGTTCTTGCGCGCCGGTTCGGCATTTTGTGGGCACGTCGCGGCGTGACGGTGCCAGCCCCGATATGCCCAGTATAACTCAGCGCAAAGGCTTTGATTGCCGCTTGACTTAATAGTATTATTATCCTAGGATTATTTTACTAAGTTAATTGACAAGGATTAGATAAGGATGGATAAACGCTTTGGCTTTGAGGATTTATCGCCGCGAACCCGATGGCTGTTAGCGGCGAATGCCTTCGAAATGAAATTTCGTGAACTGGCTCGGGCTATTAAGGGCGGCTTTAATCCCGATCAGCCGCGCGTCCCGGCTGGACAGCCGGATGGCGGACAGTGGACGAGTGATACGGGCGCGACCTACGAGCTTGTTGGCACACGGCCAATTTCATCTCAAAACACGGTGCATGACGTCGGGGGTGAGGCTGATGTTTCAGTAGGTTCAATTTTAAGTGCTGCAAGAAAACTTGCCGCGAGCCGACCGAGTATGAACAAATGTATAGCGCTTTGCTATCCTCTGCTTGAGAGGTTCCAACCTCGGGGGAGCAATCTGAATGAATTCGATTTTCGTAAATGCTTGAATGCGTGTCTGGGCCTAAACTGATGAGAGAATCTTCATGGATATTGAAATCGCACGGCACCTTATTCGGACAGCATTTCGGAGTTCGGGAGAACTGAGCGCGCTCCTCCCTTTGTTGAAAGAACATTGTGGCACGGAGGAATACAAAAACTACGCACAGGGAGTCGCAGCAGCAATTCACGGGATCAATATTGCGCTGATCGACAAAGCGACAGCCAGTTTCCCCGAGCTGGAGAGCGAAATGGAATCTTACATTGCGAAATACGGCCGCTATTTGTGAGGGATTTTATGGAGCCGATTGCGACGCGAGTTTTGTTATATCGCGATAAGGAAGGCGAGAAGCAAATTCCAATCCGGCTTTTCGCGCCGGAGGATAAAAAAGATCATTGGATTTGCCGGTTCGAGATTGACTGGCCGGACGGCGAAATCCTCAAACGCTACGGTGCGGGACACGATTCCATGCAGGCTCTGGTGCTGACGCTCGGCATGATCGGTGCGAACCTCTATGCCAGCGACGAACATAAAGAAGGAAGGCTGGGATGGAGTAAGATCGGAGCGGGCTACGGCTTTCCCGTTATGAGTACGATGCGCGATCTACTCGTGGGCGACGACGCGAAATATTTTTAGTCCGAGTGCGTTCGTCTTTCGCCATCGGCGGCTTATGTTCGGGTCAGCGGGACATAAGCGAGAGGACAATGGAGAGCACGACACTGATCAGGATGCTGGTCGTGATCGGAATATAGAGCGCGCCGTGCTCGCCGTGGATCGCGATGTCGCCGGGCAGCCGCCCGAGGCCGAGGCGCGTGAGCCACGGCCACAGCAGGCCCGCCGCGACCAGCACCAAACCGAGAATGACAAGGAAGCGTCCCATGGCAGCGGCTCCTTGCCTGATCATATGGGGACGAATGCGGCGCGGAGAAGCGCGGTACGATTACCGCTTGAGCGCAATCGAGCACTTCCGATTTTCGGTCTTGCCGTCGTATGTCCAAACCTGCGTGCCGCTCAGGTCCGCCGCGTTGCCCCTCATGGTGCCGCTGTAGGAGGCGGAGTAGGTCATTTTCGGATTGGGCCCCTTGTATGTCGCGGCGAGCGCAATGGCGCCGTTCCTTGCGATCGTCCCGGTGCCTTCTTCGGTTCCGACAACCGCCGTGTTGTCCCTGTTGTAGACCTGGCGCGAGTAGGTCGCCTTGCCTCCCGAAACGGTGAGCGTCATCGCAACCTTTTGCGTTCCCTTGGTGAAGGAGAGCTTCGCGCAGGTCATCTGCCCCTTCCAGGTGCCATCGAACGATTGCGCCGCCGCGACAGGCGCCGACTCCAACCAAACAGCCGTGACGAATGTGGCGATGCAAAAATAATTGCGGAACATGTGCGCTCTCCCCAGCCGGCAATCGGAAAGTCTTGTTACGAGACGCATCATACATGCTTGGACGAAAGCGGCGCTTCCGCAAGTGTGCGGCTTTCCGGGAAAAATAGCTGCCGCAAAAAATTTGAGGGCCGCTCCATGCGTGTGGAGCGGCTCTTCTATCGTACCGTGCCGGCGTTCGGAGCAAACGAAATGTTCACAACGCCTTATTACTCTCCTTCACCGCCTCCGCGTCCACATACACCTCGCCGCCGAG
>JAJPHK010000055.1 GCA_021325315.1 Alphaproteobacteria bacterium | reverse complement strand
GGGATCATGCCGCTCGATCATTTCCATGTCTCGAAGCGCCTTGCGCGCACCGTGCGCTCAGACCGTTTCGAGGTTTATGCCGACCGCGATTTCGATGCGGTGATCGACGCCTGCGCCGCGCCCGCGCCCGGCCGCCGCAAGACCTGGATCAACGAACGAATCCGCAGACTTTATCGCGAACTGTTTCGCCGCGGCCACTGCCACACCGTCGAAGCCTGGCGAAATGGAAAATTGGTCGGCGGGCTGTACGGCATTACGCTCGGCGGGGCGTTCTTCGGCGAGAGCATGTTTCACTTCGAGCGCGACGCCTCGAAGGTCGCGCTCGTGCATCTGGTCGGTCGGCTCAGGCTCGGGGGATTCAAACTATTGGACGCGCAATTCATCACCGATCATCTCGCGCGTTTCGGCGCGATCGAGGTGGATCGCGACGACTACCACCGCATGCTCGCGGAGGCGCTGCAAAGCGAAGGCGATTTTTATTGCTTGCCGCCCGATTGCGCGATCGCCGGCGGCGTCGTTTTGCAGTCGGTGATCCAGACGTCGTAGATCGGGTGCTCCACAGCGTTCAAGCCGGGCGAGTTCGCGAACATCCAGCCGGTGAAGATGCGCTTGATGTCGCCCGCGAGCGTAATCTCGTCGACTTCAACGAAGGCGGTCGTGTTCTGGATTTCCGTCGGCGGCCGTGTGTAGCAGGCGCGCGGCGTCACCTGCAGCGCGCCGAACTGCACCGTCTCGTCGATCGCCGCGTCGAAGTTGATGATGCGGCCGGTGATCTTGTCGAGGCCGGAGAAGCTGGCCGTCGGATTCGAGATGCGCTGCACCGGCGCCTGATCGACCGGCACCTCGGCGGCTTCAGGCGAATCGCCCTGCTTCGGCGCGCCTTTGGTTTTCGGCTGCTCCGCCTTGGCTTTCGCCTTCGGCGCGCCTTGCGGCGGCGGAGGAACGCCCGGATCGGGCGGCGGAAGAACCTGGCGCATGTCCTGCCGCGGTTGCTGTTGCGGGGCGGATTGCGTTCCGGGCGGCGGCGGCAAGGGTTGGGACTGCACGCCCCGCGGATCGTAACGTGGATCGCGGCCCTGCGGCGGATATGAGTCGGGATATTGCTGCGGCGGATAAGGCTGTCGGCCGGGGTAGCGCTGATCCGGATAAGGCTGTGGATAGGGCTGCTGGCCGGGCGGATAATCGATCGCGCCGGGCGGGCGCGGCGGCGCATCGTATTGAGCGAGGGCGGGCGCGATCGACAGCGCAGCAAAAGCCAGAATCGTCGGCAGAAATTTCAATGGCATGACATTCCGGCGGATAACCAACGAAAGGAATTGATGAGCGCGGCCGCCTACCCCGCTGGTTATCATGGCAAATACGGCGGCGGAAGGGCGCTCCCGGCGCGGACGCGGGCGCTTGGCAAAAGCGCAAAATTTGCCCACATTTGACCGCTGCCAGATTCAACCTCGCCCGGAACCGTCATGAACCGCCGCCGCTTCCTCAAGACAGGCATGGCCGGCATCGCTGCCGCCGCGCTCGCGCCTTATGCCGCGCGCGCGCAGGAAGGCAATTTCGGCATACGGATCGAGCCCTATGTGGGTTACGGCCAGGAGACCGAGGAAGGCATCGACGTCAACCAGTGGTACACGGGCTGGATTCCCGATGGCCGCTACCGGATTCACAAAGTGAATCAGGAGATGCTCGATCCGGAATATCGCCGCCAGCTCGTGAACTTGCGGCACAACGAGCAACCCGGCACGATCATCATCGATCCGAGCCAGCACTTTTTATACTCGACGCGCGAAGCGAACACCGCGATCCGCTACGGCGTCGGCACCGGGCGCGAAGGATTTAGCTGGAGCGGCGAGGCTTCCGTCGGCCGCAAAGCCGAATGGCCCGACTGGCATCCGCCGAAGGAAATGCGGCTCAGGCAGCCGGACCTGCCGGAGATGATGCCGGGCGGCCCCGACAATCCGCTCGGCTCGCGGGCGATGTATCTCTATCAAGGCAGCCGCGACACCCTCTTCCGCATCCATGGCACCAAAGAACCATGGACGATCGGCACGAATATCTCCTCGGGCTGTATTCGCCTGCTGAACGAGGAAATCGCCGATCTTTATTTGCGCACGCCGGTCGGAACGCGCGTTGTTGTGATGTAGGTCACATTGATGGCGGCGGAACAAAGCCATACTTTGATGCTTTCTATCCGTGAGATTAGGAGTCCGCGCCATGAGAGCATTCGTGATTTTGGGAATGATAGTCGCAGCCTTCGCCGGTCTTCTCGACACGGCAGAAGCGCAGCAAGTCCGAAGGAATGAAACATATTGCCTTGACACACCCATGGGCGGAGGCGGCGGCCACGGCGGGGGCGGATCCTATCTCGATTGCCGGTTCGCGACGATGGCCCAGTGCTACGCGACAAGAGCCGGCGTCGGCGGCATGTGCATGTTAAATCCGCGTTTGGCCTTCCGCGAACGCGATGGCTACTACCGGCGGGATCGTTACTGAAGCCGCCAGTTTAAGGAACAGAGCGGCTCAAAGAGCCGCTTTGTTTGTACGGGCGGGCCCTTTTCCGCAACTCCGTTCACGCCTAAAGCATACCGGACGATTCGCCGTGAGAAGCGGGCGGCTGGCGAACCCGCCATCAAGTTTCCCAATTTCCGGTGACTTAAAGCGTGAGCTATGACTGACCCCATGAACCGGAAACCGCTTTCGCGCCGGAAATTCCTTCTCGGCGCCGCCACTGTGCTGGCCGCACCGGCCGCCGCCAGCGCGCAACCCGGCTATTATCCGCCCTATCCGCCGCAAGCGCCCTATCCGGGCCCCCAGCCTTATCCAGGCCAGCGGCCCTATCCGGCTCAGCAGCCCTATCCCGATCAGCCACCCTATTATCCCGGCCAGCAGCCCTACCCCGACCGGCAGCTGCCGCCCGGCAACGTCCAGCCGCAACAGGGCGGCCGGGGCCCGATGCGAGTCTCGCCCGACGCGCAACCGGCCGACAATCATCCGATCTACGGCCAGCCGATCGAGCCACCGGACGGGCAGCAATGGTATATCGGCGAAATTCCCGATCCGCCCTTCGTGATCAAGAAGGTCAATCAGGAGCTGTTGAACCCCGAATTCCGCCGCCAGCTCGTGAGCTATTCGCACACCGAGCAGCCGGGCACACTTGTTGTCGATCCGAAACAGCACTTCCTCTACCTCCTGCGCGAGGGAAACACCGCGGTGCGCTACGGCGTCGGCGTCGGCCGCGAAGGTTTCGGCTGGAGCGGTGTCGCCATGGTCGGACGCACCGCCGTCTGGCCGGACTGGGTGCCGCCGAAGGAAATGCGGCTCCGCCAGCCGGAGCTTCCCGAGCGCATGCCCGGCGGGCCCAACAATCCCTTGGGCGCACGCGCGCTCTATCTCTACCAGGGCAACAAAGACACGCTGTACCGCATCCATGGCACCGCCGAGCCGTGGACGATCGGCACCAATGTCTCATCCGGCTGCATCCGGCTGTTGAACGAGGAAATCGCGGACCTTTATCTGCGAACGCCGGTCTCGACGCGCGTGGTGGTGCTTTAAAGCACGATCGTCTTTCCGTCTTCCGCCCGCTCGAATTCGACCCCCTCTTTTCGCGCGAGCATGTCGTCGTTCATATGGGTGAGCACGACACGCTTCGGCCGAATGAGCGGAAGCTTCTCGGCGAGCGTCTTGTAGGAAAGATGCAGCGGCGCGTTCTTTTCGTAGAAATAGCTTTCTGCGATGAAGAGGTCGGCATCGCGCCCGATCTCGATCAAGGTTTCGGTCCATTCGGTGTCGCCGGTATAGGCGATGATCCTGTCCTCGACCGAAACCCGGTAGGCGTGAAACGGCACGTCCGGCGGGCCATGACGAACGAGCGCAGGTAAAACCTCGATATTTTCCCGGCGCCAGACCTGCCCCGGTGCAAGCTCGATCAGCGACAGTTCGAATTTTTGCTTCGTCTTCGAGGAGCCGGGAAACGCGGTCTCCATCGCGCGGATATACCAATCCGTGAGCCCGCGCGGCCCCGCGATTGTGAGCGGCCGCGTGCGCTTGGCGAAAAACTGCGCGTCCAAAATGAAAAACGGGATGCCGCCGAAATGGTCGGCATGAAAATGCGTGATCAAAATGAGATCGACCCCGTTGCGGTCGATCCCCGCACGTTTCAGCGCTACGAGCGAGCTCGCGCCGCAATCGATCAAAAAATTCGCGCGCTTCCCCGTGACGTGAAAGCAGGTGTTGAAGCGCCCGCCGGAGCCGAAAGCGTCGCCGCAGCCAATGAACTGAAGTTGCATTTTCTAACCGCCTATTCGCCGATTGCGGACCCATAGCGGCGCAAACGAAGGAGCCATAGAAAGCCCGCGAGCGAAGCCGCCGTAAACCCCGCTCCCGCGAGGAAGGTCGCCACCGACCCATAATGGTCCCACAGGGCGCCCGCCAATACGCTCGCTATCAGCATGGCGAGCCCGGAGGCGAAGTTGAACAAGCCAAAGGCGGTGCCGCGCAAATGTGCGGGCGCCGTATCGGCGACAAGCGCCGCGAGCAGGCCCTGCGTGAGCCCCATGTGCAATCCCCACAACGCGATGCCAACAAGGACAATCGGGATATTGTCCGCGAAAGCGAGCGCGAGATCGGCGGCGATCAGGAACATCACGCCGATGATGACCACGCCGTTCCGTCCGAAACGATCCGAGAGCACACCTGCGGGATAGGATGTAAGGGCGTAAACGACGTTCATCACCACGAGCACGATCGGCACCAGCGCCACCGGCATGCCGGCGTTCTGCGCCCGCAGGATAAGGAATGCCTCGCTGAAACGGGCAAGCGTCAGAACCGCGGAGAGCGCAACGACCGCCCAGAACGCCGCGGGCAATCCCGCAACATCGCTCAGTCGAAGGCGTTGCGCGGCTTCTTCACCCGTACGCTCGCGCACGGGCTCCTTGACCGCGAGCCAGATCAGGCCGAACGAGAGAAACGCCGGCACCACCGCGATCCAGAATACGGCGGGAAAATTATTCGCCGTCAGCTCCATCAAGCCGATCGCGGCGAGCGGGCCGATGAACGCGCCGACGGTGTCGAGCGACTGGCGCAAGCCGAAGCTCGCGCCGCGCACTTCCGGCGGGCTGAGGTCGGCAATGAGCGCATCGCGCGGTGCGCCGCGAATGCCCTTGCCGATGCGATCTATAAAGCGAGCCGTGACGATCCAGCCGATACCCGTCGCGAGTGGAAAGATAGGCTTCGTGAACGCGGCGAGTCCGTAACCAATAGCGGCAAGCAGTTTTCGCTTGCCGAGCCAGTCGCTCAGCGCGCCGGAAAAAATCTTGACGATCATCGCCGTCGCTTCGGCGATGCCCTCGATGAAGCCCACGGCCAGCATCGAGGCGCCGAGAACGGTGACGAGATAAACCGGCAACAGCGCGTGGATCATCTCCGAGGAGATGTCCATCAAGAGGCTGACGAATCCGAGAACCCAGACCCCGGCGGGTATGCGGGTCGCTTGTTTTGCGGGCGGGACGGCCACCGGACCGCGCTATTCGCCCGGCCGCCAGGCCTTGTAGTCGCCCGTCGCGGCGGGGCGGCGCCCGGATTTCAGCGTCGAGCCCGACGGGCGATAAGCATTCGGCGTGCCGGTGAGATTGGGCTGGTGCGGCTTCTGCCACTCGCGCGGCTTGTAATTCTCCTCGGTCGGCGGCGTGTCGACCGTGTGATGCAGCCAGCCGTGCCACGACGGCGGCACGCGCGAGGCTTCCGCGACGCCGTTATAGATCACCCAGCGGCGCTGAAAGCCGAAGCCTTTGTTGATCTTGCCGCCCTTCTCCCGGTAGTAGCGATTGCCGAATTCGTCGGAGCCGACATATTCGCCATAGAGCCAGGTCCAGAACTGGGTGCCGAAAGTCTGGCTGTTCCACCAGGTAAAGAATTTCAGGAAGAAGTTTTTCATCGCGTTTTCCTTGCGAGGCTGGATTACTTGCTCCCTCGCCCGCTGTCCAGCATGATCGAGGACACCAAGCGGCGGTGGAAACGATGCGATTCCTTCTGTTTCTCGCGCTTTTCTTGCTCGCAGCCTCCGGCGCGAAGGCTTCCGAACGCTTCTATGACGCGGATGTCACGGAGCTCCTGGGCGATCCAGGCTCCATCATCCGAGTCGAACCGATGCGCGGCGCGCCCATGGGCGCTTCCGCCTTCCGCGTGCTCTACCGCTCGCAGGATCGCAAGGGAGACGCGATCGCCGTCTCCGGTGTGATCGTGGTGCCGAAGGGAACGCCTCCGCGCAGCGGACGGCCGGTCGTGGCCTGGGCGCATGGGACGACCGGGATCGCGCGGAAATGCGCGCCGTCGCTGCGGCCGACGGTATTTCGAACCATGCACGGACTGCGCGATTTTCTCGCGCGCGGCTATATCGTCACGGCGACCGACTATCCGGGGCTCGGCACAGCCGGCCCTCACCCCTATCTCGTCGGCGTGAGCGAAGGCCGCGCGGTTCTGGATTCGGTGCGGGCGGCGCGAAATTTCAAGAACGCCGACGCGAGCGACCGCTTCGCGTTGTGGGGGCACTCGCAAGGCGGCCACGCGGTTTTGTTCGCGGGCGAGCTTGCACGCGAATACGCGCCTGAACTGCATCTCGTCGGCATCGCGGCGGCGGCGCCTGCGACTGAACTCGGCCCGCTGATCAAGATGGATTTGCCGAGCATAACCGGAAAAATTCTCGGCGCCTATGCATTGAAGGCGTGGTCGGAAGTGTTCAGCCTCTCGCTCGCGAATATCGTATTGGAGCGCTCTACCCTCGTCTTCGACCGGCTGTCGAATTTTTGCAACGAAACCTACGGGCAGGATTTCTCCATACTGCTCGCCGAGCAGCCGCTGGAGCGCGAAGGATTTCTCGCGGTCGATATTCTCACGGTCGAGCCCTGGGCGCGGCTCATGCGGGAGAACACGCCGAAACGCGAAACGCGCGGCCTACCGGTGTTCATCGTGCAAGGCTCGGCGGATACGATCGTGCATCCGAATGTCACCGCGAATTTCATGCGGGATTTATGCAGAAGGGGCACGCCGGTGAGTTTCGTCGGCATCGCGGACGGCGATCACGATGCGTCGGCGATCCGCGGCGCGAAGCATGCGGCAAGATGGATCGCAGCGCGCTTTGCCGGAAGAGCGGAGCGGAATAGCTGCGGGTCTCCGCTGACATTCCAGTAACAGGCGCGGAACTTCCGCACGCGCAAGCGGTTTATTGCGCATGACGCGGCGGAAACAAATTCAGTTCGACAACGACACTTATCTCGCGCTCCACGAGCTTGCGAACGATCGCATGGCGACGTTCCAGGAACTCGCCGACGAGGCCTTCGCCGATCTGTTGAAAAAGTACGAACGCCCGGTGGGGCTCGCGGAGGCGCTGAAGCAAAGCGCCGCGGAAAACAAAAGGGGCAATATCGTCGATATCAACTCGCGCCGGCGCATCCGGCGGAAGTAACCCTGGCTCATGCCGAGGAGCGTTGCGAAGCAACGCGTCTCGAAGCACGAGGCATGGCGAGATTCACGCCTGCATGGCGTGCACTTCTTCCGTAAACGCGCCGACGCGGTTCTGGATATCGCCGGTCTGGCCGGTGACTTTCCGCGCCGCGCGGCCGAGGGCGTTCGCGGCTTCCGCCGTCTTGTTCGCAATCGCCTTGATCTCGCCGATCGCGCCGGTGACATGCGTGACGCCGGTCGCGGCGGCATTGACGTTGCCCGCGATTTCGTGCGCGGCGTTCGCCTGCTGCTCGACGGCGGCGGCGATCGCGGCGGAAAACTGGTCGAGTTCGCGGATCGTGGCCGTGATCGCCTGAATGGCAGCGACCGAACGCGCGGTCGTCGCCTGCATGGCCTCGATGCGCGAGGAGATTTCCTGCGTCGCCTTCGCGGTTTGCGAAGCGAGCGCCTTCACTTCCGAAGCGACGACCGCAAAACCCCTGCCGGCTTCGCCGGCGCGTGCGGCCTCGATCGTGGCGTTCAACGCCAGAAGATTCGTTTGCGCGGCGATCGTGCTGATAAGGCCGGTGACCTCCCCGATCTCGGAGGCGACGGCCGCCATTTCGTCGATGGTGGTGTTGGTCGCCTCCGCCTGTTGCACGGCATCGGCCGCGAGCTTCGAGGAACGGGCGGCGTTCGAGCCCACCTCCGCGATCGAGCTTGCGAGCTGCTCGCCCGCGGCGGCGGCCGAGCTCACCTCGGACATGGTCGATTCCGAAGCAGTCGAGGCGGCGGCCGATTGCTCGTTGGCTTGCTCTGCGGCGGCGAAAAGCGCGTCGGTGTAGGATTGCAGCTCCTCGGCAGCGGCGTGGAGAATGCCGACCGCCCCTTCCATTTCCAGCTTGAAACGCTCGAGGATCTCGCCGGTCTGGTCGGCGCGCATCGTGGTCGCGGACAAATCCTTTTCGCGCTTTGATGCGATGCGCTGCAATTCACCGGCCGAGCCCTCGGCTTCCTGCCGCGCGGTCTCGGCTGCGGCGAAGGCCGCACGGATCGTGATGCCGATGCCGATCAGCATCACGACCTCGATCGCGACGATCAGCCCGTGCACGCCGACGCGCAAAAGATTGCTGCCGCCGGGATAGACCGCTTGCGGCAGAATAAAATCGAGCGTGCCGTGATGGATCGTGATCAAGAGGCCCGCGAGCGCGAGCACGCGCCAATCGCAAAAACCCGAGAGCATCGCAAGCACGGCGAAATAGTAGAAGTGCATCTCCACTTGCCAGGGATGACCGGTGAAATCGTAGACCAGAAGCGAGGTCTGGCCGACCAGCGTCACGGCGAGCGCGAGCGAGATCGTCGTCATCGGGCGGCCCGCCCAGAGAAAGACAACGGGCAGGATCGCGAGCGCCGAAGCGGCGAGCAAATTCACCATAACGCCCCGGTCAAGCGTCCATGCGATCAGCCCGAGGATCGGGACATGCAGGATGGCAAGCGCCGTGAGCGCGTTCGCAATGGTACGCTGAAAAGTCTCTAGATTTTGCATTATAGAATTTCCGCTGTGCGGGTGAACGGCTTGAGACAGGCGGCGAGCGCTTTCGGATCTGCGACGAACAGCGCGCCCTCCCCCGAGACGCGCGACAGATATTCCGGCGTGTCGGGGACGACGACGACGATGAAGGGATACCCGCCGTAACGGACGAAGCGGCTGCCCGGATCGGTTGCGCGGGCGAGCGCCGCGGCGGCATCCGTCCATGGAGAGAAAACGACCGCGACGCCCGCTTCGGGATTCTTCGGCTGCAATGCGACGCGCGTGACGACAAGCAGATTGCCGACAGCGAATCCGGCAATCAGGAAGGCATCGAATAATGTCCGGCGAAACGAGCGGGCGGGCATCGAGACAGGCGAGTCCTTAGACTTTCCGTCAGTCCTGTAGCCGACACTTGGTTAATGATTTCATGCGGGCGGCCGCGTCTGCGGCACCCTGCCGACTCGCCGCAGTTGCGGGCGACTCCGCCGCAACCTTGAATCGCCGAGTCCGTCTGCGGCGTTTACGGCATGAAGCAGAGGTCGGTGTCGCCGGGCTTCGCGCCCGCCGCCGTCAGCATCGCATGCACCTGCCCCCGGTGATGGGTCTGGTGATTGAAGAAGTGCGTGACGAGCACCCATTTCGGCATGGTCAGTTCGCGCTGCATCGCGCCGGAGAACCAGGTGAGCTCGCCGTCGAGCCACTGCGGGTCGAGCCCTTCCGCCCAATCGATAATCTTCCGATCGAATTCCATGCGCTCGCGCTTGAGCTCCTCCCAGTCCGGATAGAGACCGGTGGAGTCTTTGATGCCGACCGTCACCTTGGGGGTGCCGGCGAAACGGGACATCCAGGCGCGGTCGCCCCACAGGAGATGGTTGAGCGTGCCGTGGATCGAGCCGAAAAACGCGCCGCGATCGCGCTTGCGTTCGGCGTCGCTCAAGCCATCCGCGGCGCCGTACAGGTTCTCGTTCTGCCAGCGGTTATAGCGCGTCATTTTGCGCATGTAGTCTTTGTCGATCATGGCCTGTCTCCCGCGCCGCCTTACTGCACGGCCACGCCGTTTTCAATCGCGGCGCTCTTGTCGCGGTGACATGGCGGCTCCGGCTTTCTAGGCTTGCGAAAATGGAGAAACATTTGGGGCGGTTTCTCGATAACCTCGACAGAATCGTCCGGGCTGCAATCGGCGCCGGACGATGGCTCGTGATTCCCCTGCTCATACTGCTGTTCGCACAATGGCCGCTGCGCGATCTCGTGCACGCCTATTCGCGCGAGGCGAACGACGTCGCGCAATGGATCTTCGCGCTCTATGTCGCGATCGCGGTCACTGCCGCGACACGCGCGGGCACGCATCTTGCCGCCGACGCATGGGCGCGGCGTTATACGGAAAAAACGCGGCTCCGGCTTGTGCGCGCAGGCGCGTTGCTCGGGCTTCTTCCCTGGGCGATTTTTATCTGGATCGCGAGCCGAAAGATCGTCGTTTCGTCGGCGATGCAGCTCGAATTGTTTCCGGACAGCTACAATCCCGGTTATTTCCTCGTGAAATGCGCGCTCTGGGTCTTATCGCTTCTCGTGATCGCGCAAGCAATTCTCGACATTGCGCGGCCGAAAATTCCGGGCGGCGGCCATCCATGAACGGATTCGGAATCGCTCTTCTGTTTCTCGTCGCGGCGGGGCTCGTGTTCACGGGTCTACCGGCCATGATCGTTCTGATCGCGGTCGCGGCGTTCGGAGCGTTCGCCGGCGTGCTTGGCGGCGCGTTTCCCTACTCGTTACTCACCGCCCTTCCCAACCGGCTGATCAACCTGCTCGAAAACGATCTTTTGCAGGCGCTGCCGCTTTATGTGCTGATGGGGCTCACGCTCAACCGGCTGCCGATCGCGAAATCCCTGTTCCGCGGCGGCGTTGCGCTGCTGCGGCGCGGTCCCTCGGCGCCGCTCGTATCCGGAATCGCGCTTGGCGCGCTCCTGGGGCCGATGAACGGTTCGGTCGGAGCGAGCGTGATGTCGCTTTCTCGGACGATCGCTCCGCGGCTCCAAGGATTGCCGGAAGCGGAACGCTTCGCCGCGATTTGCGTCGCGAGCACCCTGGGCGTCGTGGTGCCGCCCTCGCTCGTTCTGATCCTGCTTGGCGACGCGATGCTCTCCGCGCACACGCTCGCAGTCAACGCAACCGGATCGAACGCACGGGTTATCAACACGCAGGACGTCTTCCGCGGCGCAATCGTGCCCGCCGCGGTTTTCCTTGTCCTCTGTCTCGGGATCGCGTGGTGGAAAGGCCGAAAAATCGCGCAGCGCGGAATCGACGAAAATCACCTTCCCCTGCGCAAGAGCGAGGCTTTGATCGCACTTCTTTCCCTTGTTTTTCTGATCGCCGTGCTGGGCGGCGTTGCGGCGGGTTATTTCTACGCGGTCGAGGCCGCCGCGATGGGGGCGTTTGTATTATTCTCGGCGGGAATCGTTACCGGCCGGCTGCGGGGCAAGGCGCTTCGCGAGCTGCTCGCGGAAACGATCGCCATTACCGGCGCGCTGTTCGGCCTGCTCGCCGCCGCGACCACCCTCACGCTTCTGCTCCGCACATTCGGCACGGACGCCCTTCTGGACCGCTGGATCGGTGCGCTGCCGGGGGGCGAAATCGCGGTGACGGCCGCCGTGCTCGCGATTCTCGGCGCTTCGGCTTTCGTGCTCGACGCGTTCGAGATCATCTTCGTGCTGGTGCCGATCCTCATTCCTCCGCTCCTGATCCGCGTTCCCGACGCAGTCTGGGTTTCGGCGCTCGTGCTGCTTACGCTGCAAGCGAGCTTCCTGCTTCCGCCGTTCGGCTATGCGCTGATGATGGCCCGCACGGCGATGCGCGAAACGCTCGAAATTCGCGCAATCGCGAAGGCGCTCGCGCCGTTTCTGCTCGCGCAATTCGCGGTGCTCGTCCTTGTGTTTTCCTTTCCGGCGCTCGTTCACCTGCGCGACGAGACGGGCGCGAATGTCCGCGCCGCGCCCATCGCGCCGGAGGAAATCGAGCGGCGCTTCCAGGAAATGATGAAGCCGCAGGAATGAAGCCCCCGCTCTTTCATCTCGTTTTCTTCTTCGCCGGCGGCAAATCGGCAGCGGGTGTGTCGGAAGGATAATGATACGATCCGAACCGCAGCACCAGCACGGCGAACGACAAGAGTAAAATCGCGCCCGCGACGACCAAAATATCCGTGCCGGTCCGGTGCTCCGCGCCGACGAGCTCGATCAGAACGCGCCCGAGCGCGGTGATCGCGATGTAGATCAGGTAGCGAACCGGCAATCGCGTGGTGCGGAAATAGATTCCGACCATGGCGCCGATTTCGAGATAGATAAAGAGGAGAAGAATGTCGGCGAGGTTTGCGTAGCCTTTCCCTATCATCCCGATGAAGGTCGCGGCCGCAGACCAGACGGTCGTTGCGCCGATCGCGAAGAGCGCGAGAAAATGAAACCCGTCGACCAGCAACGGACCGAGCGTGTCGGCGCTCTCCTTCATGTGCCGGTGCAATTCGCCGGCCGACATATTCAGGGCACGAATCTTTT
The DNA here is from genome assembly GCA_021325315.1 of Alphaproteobacteria bacterium. Lineage (GTDB taxonomy): Bacteria > Pseudomonadota > Alphaproteobacteria > Rhizobiales > Xanthobacteraceae > Palsa-892. Next base: position 805 of record JAJPHK010000055.1, on the reverse strand, counting down.
CGAGCATGGCAATCTCCCGTCCCCGCGACTCGTCAAATATTAACTATCGGATGCGAGCCTGCCGCAAGACCGGGAATAGGAACTTTTCCTGCGCAACAGGGTTATTTTCGCGCGGGAGTCAGGAGACAGATCATGCGCAAGCTATTGATTGCGAGTATCGCTTCCTTGGCCATTGTATCGCTGCCCGTAACAGCCAACGCCGACGAGCGCACCCTCACGGGCGCGGCGATCGGCGCGGGTGCGGGCGCAGTTGTCGCCGGGCCGGTCGGCGCGGTCGTGGGCGGCGGCATCGGTGCGTGGGTCGGCGGACCGCGGATCACGCGATCGAGCGCCCACAAGCATTGCTGGCGCGACAATGCGGGCGTGCGTCACTGCCACTGGCGTTAATCGAGATGGTATTCACTGCGAAAGGCCGCCGGCTTACCGGCGGCCTTTTCATGCAGCGAGAGGCTGCCTTGTGTCCTTCAAGGAAAACTTACGCCGACGTTCTGGCCGACCCGCCATACAAAACGGCAGTGACGCCGCACCGAGCCGTCTTTTCGTAGCCACAACTCGAATTTTTCAGGCACATTTTCCTCGCCGAGAATCGCAAGCTTTGCACCCTTCTGAGAGATATCCCATATCTTGCAAGGCCGGTTTCCGGGCACAATCAGACCAACGATATTCATTTTCCGACGATGATATCGCCTTGCGTCCGTGCGCTTCTCGATCATCGTAGCTCCTAATTCTCGGATTTTGACGGCCAGACGGCGACGCAAGTTCCCGCTTCATCTTCAACCTCGATGCGGGGTGCCGCGCCGGCACG
>JAJPHK010000188.1 GCA_021325315.1 Alphaproteobacteria bacterium | reverse complement strand
GGAGCGCCGCAAGGCGAGCGCCGGAGCCTTCCTCCGGCGCGCAATGGAAGATGGTTGCGCCGGGCGGCGCTCCATCCCCCTCGCCTCTTATGGCGCGGGGCCGAACGACAAGGGCTCGCGCGCGAAATGCGCGCGGGAACGAAGGCGCTTGCCCAGAACCCAAACGAAAGGATTTCCGCCTTGGCCTTAAGAAAACAGCGCGAGCTTTTCCGCCGCGGACAGATTTTCGACCGGCGCGGGCGCAGAGGCCGCCGACGATTTGCCGCGGAGGCCCGCCGCGGGCGGTGCGGTCACAGCGGGTGCAAGCGGCGCGATCTCCTCTTCGGCAGAAATATCCGCTTCGATCACGGCGGTATCATCGGCCGAAATATTCTCGGCGATGAGCTTGGCCGCGGCTTCGATTGCGGCCTGCGCGGCGGTGTTTTTCGGGTTTTCCTCGCCGGCCGGCGCATCTTCCCACACAACGTCGCCTTCCGCCTCGGCTTCCAGTTCGGCCGCCGGCGGTGGATTTGGAATCCGCGGCACGGGATCAAGAATTTCGTCAACCACAAATTGTTGCAAGCCCCGGCCCGGCAGGGCGGGTCCGTTCAAAAGCGAGGCTTCCATCGCGGGCGCTTCGGCCGCGACCGCCACGGTCTCGTGCTTGCCCCAGATCAGGTTCATCGCCTCGATGCGGGCTTCGAGGAAATTCAGCACGTTCACGATCTTGCGGATGCGCTGGCCGGTCAAATCCTGGAACGAGCAGGCGGTATAGGTCTGCGTCATCAGTTCGTCGAGCTTGTCGCAGACGCCGGGTTCGGTGCCTTGCTCGCGCAGCGTCCAGGCGATTTCCTGCACCTGCTCGGCGGCGGTGAGGATTTCGGAGGTCGCCTGTTCGGTGGTGCTCACGATCGCGTCGAGCTCCACCGTGGCATCCCCGATCTTGCCCATGCTGTCTTCGGAAGGCTTGATCGCGGCGATCTCGGCCTTGGTGCGGGCGATCGCCTCCGACATATCGGCGATGGTGAGCCGGATGCTGTCCTCGTGCGCCGCTTTGGAGCGCGCCGCGAGGCTGCGCTCGAGCTTCTCGATCGCTTCCAGCACCTGCTTCGTGTCGGCATGGCGGTTCCGCCGCGCGTATTCGGCGAGAAACCAGCGCCCGCGTTCGGTTTCGTTGACGGCTGCCGCAATCGCTTCGAAATCGGCTTCGGAAAGAGGAGAGGAAGACTGCGACATTTGTGGCGGGATCCAGTAAGCGGAGGCGATACAAGTCTGCCGCGCGAATCTCTATGAATAGTTTACCGATGCGTGAATCCACGGCCAATACGGCGAAGCCTCCGGGCGCAAGCCGCGCACGGTTTTCGGCGGCCTCCGCTTACCTAGCCGCGTGCGTTGCACTTGGGGTCCAGACCCCGTTTTTACCGCTGTTTCTGGCGGAACGCGGCCTGTCGGCGGACGCCATCAGCTTTGCGCTCGCGCTCCCGATGGCGATTCGCCTCGCCGCGATGCCGCTCGCGGGGATTGTATCGGACCGCTGGGGCGTGCCGAGGTTCACGCTCATGAGCCTTGGCCTTATGGGCGCCTTCGGCTTCGTGTTCGTGGGGATGGCGCCGAGTGCCGGCCTGATCCTGCTTGCGATCGCTTTCGCGGCGGTATTCTGGACGCCGATCTTTCCGCTGCTCGACGCCTATGCGCTCCGGCTCGCCGCGCTCAAGGCGCTCGATTACGGGCGGGTGCGGCTGTGGGGCTCGATTTCGTTCATCGCCACCAATGTCGCGGCCGGATACCTGCTCAACTGGACGCCGGTGGTGCTGGTAGTGTGGGTGATTGCAGGCGGCATCCTCGTATTTGCGCTCTCCGCGCGCACACTGCCGCGCTACGCGCCGCCGCCTTTACACGAACGGCGGCAGCGGCTCTCGAAGCCTCCGCGTGTGCTCTTCCTCGGCGTGCTCGCCGCCGCCTGCGTACAGGCGAGCCACGCGCTCGTCTACGGCTTTTCGTCGCTCGACTGGCTTTCCAAGGGAGTGTCCCACGGTCACATCGGAATTCTGTGGGGGATCGGAACGGGGGCTGAAGTCGTGCTGTTTTATATCGGCACGAGCGTCACGGCGGCGGTCTCGCCGCTCATGCTGATCGCGCTCGGCGGAGTGGCGGCGGTTTTGCGTTTCGGCGCTTTCGCATTCGACCCGCCCGCGATGCTGATTGCGCTCCTGCAGTTGCTGCACGCCTTCACCTTCGGCGCTACGCATCTCGGGCTGATGGTGCTTCTTGGCAAATATATACCCGCGCATTCGGCGGGAAGATCGCAGGCTTATTCTTCCGCGGTGCTGGGAATCTTCATGGCGCTGGCGACGCTCGCCGCCGGGCCGCTTTATGCGCATTGGAATGTCGCGGCTTACGCGATCTATGCGGCGCTCGGTTGCATCGGGGCTTTGATCGCGCTGTTCGCGCTCTCGGCTCAGCCCCAGAGCGCGGGTTCGGGCGGAAAGACGGTCGCGCCTTCGTAAGCGAGACCCGGAGAGCGGTCTTTCGCGAGCAACAGCGGCCCATCGAGATCGACAAACCGGGCGCGGGCGGCAAGCAGCATTGCGGGCGCAACGCCAAGCGAGGTCGACACCATCGAGCCGAGCATGAGGATGAAGCCCGCGCGCTCCGCCTCATTGGCGAGCGCCAGCGCCTCGGTGAGGCCGCCGGTTTTGTCGAGCTTGATGTTCACGGCGTCGTATTTCCCTTTGAGCGAAGCAAGGCTTGCGCGGTCATGCGCGCTTTCGTCGGCGCACACGGGCACTATTCGCTTGATCGTTGCAAGTACGCCGTCTTCCGCGGCTGGCAGCGGCTGCTCGATCAACTCGACGCGCGCGGCCGCGCAGGCTTCCATATTCTCCTCAAGATTAGAGGCTTGCCAGCCTTCGTTCGCATCCACGATGAGGCGCGCATCCAGCCGCGCCGCGCGCACGCTGATGACGCGATCCACGTCGCCGTGCGCGCCAAGCTTCAGCTTGAGCAAGGGGTATTTTGCCGTCCGCGCGGCCGCGGCCATGGCCTCCGGCGTATCGAGGGAAAGCGTGTAGGCGGTGGTGACAGGCTGCGGCGCGGGCAGGCCCGTCAGCTCCCAGGCGCGCTTGCCGGCGCGCTTTGCGCCCAAGTCCCACAGCGCGCAATCGAGCGCGTTTCGCGCGGCGCCCGGCGGCAGCTTTCGTTGCAGCCCGCTGCGATCCAGCCCGTCCTCCACGGCCTTGCCGAGGCTCTCGATCGCGGCCACCACGCTTTCGGGCGTTTCGCCATAGCGCGCATAGGGCACGCATTCGCCGCGGCCGGTCACTCCGCCGCCGGAAATTTCCGCTACGACAACGGTGGCCTCGGTTTTCGCGCCGCGGCTGATGACAAAGCTGCCTGAAATTGGCCAGCGTTCGATGCGAACCGTAAGGCGAGGCATTTTTCCTTGTCTCTTGAGAGGGTTAAGGCTGTGGGAAGGGCCTCGACGGCGGCGGAAGCCGCTAGTATGACCAGCGGCAAAGCGCGCCTCAAGTCGCTGCCGTTCGGGGTGGGAGCCAATTCCGTGGGCGTTGAACCGGTGTTTTTGCAGAGCGAGTTGCGGGGCAAGAAGCTCGTGCTGTCGGCGCGCGGCGATTGGGTGGCGGCGCACGCAAACGAGATCGAGCCGCAAGTCGAAAGTGCGCTGAAGAAACAAACCAGGGTTGACCAGATCGAGATCGACGCCTCCAAGGTCAAGCGCGTCGATACAATCGGCGCCTGGCTGATCGAGCGGCTGAAGCGTAACTGGGAGAGCGGCGGAGCGAAAGCAGCAATCGTCGGTCTCGATCCGCGGTACAAAGTATTGCTCGACGAGGTGGCCGCCTCGAACCGCCAGCCTCCGGTTCCGCCGAAGCGCGAGACACCGCTTGCCGATACGCTCGCCTATATCGGCATGAGCGCCGCGGAGAGCTGGGTCGATCTCAAGGCGCTCATGCAATTTCTTGGCCACGTAATGGTCGCGGCAGGGCGCGTACTCATGCGGCCGTGGTCCTTCCGTTTCACGTCCGTGGTGAACCAGATCGACCGGGTCGGCTTCCGCGCCGTGCCGATCATCGTGCTCATCATGTTTTTGATCGGAGCGATTCTGGCGCAGCAGGGAATATTTCACTTCCGGCGTTTCGGCGCCGAAACCTATGTCGTCGATATGGTCGGCATTCTCGTGCTGCGCGAGGTCGGCGTGCTGATCGTCTCGATTATGATCGCCGGCCGTTCGGGCAGCGCCTACACCGCCGAACTCGGTTCGATGAAGATGCGCGAGGAAATCGACGCACTCCGCGTGATGGGGTTCGATCCGGTCGAAGTTCTGATCCTGCCCCGGCTGATCGCGCTTATTATCGCGATGCCGCTTTTGACCTTCATCGGGAGCATGTCCGGTCTCTTCGGCGGCGGGCTGGTGACATGGCTTTATGGCGGCATGCCGCCGGAAGTCTTCATCGAACGCTTGCGCGATGCGATCTCACGCTCGACCTTCGAAGTCGGCATGATCAAAGCGCCGTTCATGGCCTTCGTGATCGGGTTGATCGCCTGCGTCGAAGGCTTGCGGGTCGCCGGCTCCGCCGAGTCGCTTGGCGAGCACACAACCGCGTCGGTCGTAAAAGCGATCTTCCTCGTCATCGTACTCGACGGCTTGTTCGCGATCTTCTTTGCCGGGATCGACATGTAATGGCGCCGGCGCAGGAGAACGTCATCAGCGTGCGCAACCTGCGCGTCGGGTTCGGCCAGCGCGACGTGCTGAAGGATCTCGACCTCGATCTCAAGCGCGGGGAAATCCTCGGTTTTGTCGGCGCCTCCGGAAGCGGAAAGTCCGTCCTCGCGAGGACCATACTCGGCCTCCTGCCGAAGCGGGCCGGGACCATCGAGGCATTCGGCCGGAATCTCGACCAGGTCGGCGAAGAGGAGCGGCAGGCAATCGAGCGGCGCTGGGGGGTCCTGTTCCAGGGCGGCGCCTTATTTTCGTCCCTTACCGTCCGCCAGAACATCCAGTTCACGCTTCGAGAAAACCTGCATATGTCGCAGCGATTGATGGATGAGATTGCGGCCGCCAAGCTCGAGATGGTGGGCCTGCCGCCGGACACAGGCGCGAAACTGCCCGCGGAGCTTTCGGGCGGCATGGTCAAGCGCGCGGCGCTTGCCCGCTCGCTCGCGCTCGATCCCGAAATCGTCTTTTTGGACGAGCCTACTTCCGGTCTCGATCCCATCAGTGCCGGCGATTTCGACGATCTGATCCTGGCGCTCCAGCAAACTTTAGGACTTACGGTTTTCATGGTAACCCACGACCTGGATAGTCTTCACACCGTCTGTGACCGGGTTGCCGCGCTTTCCAACGGCAAGGTGATTGCAGTGGGACCGATCGAGTCGCTGCTAGAATCGAAGGATCCCTGGTTGCAGGCCTATTTCCATGGAAAACGGGGCCGGAGCCGGATGAGCGGAAAGAAGAAATAGCGCATGGAAACCCGCGCCAACTACGTTCTGATCGGACTGTTTACGCTCGCGGTGATCGTCGGCGCGTTCGCCTTCGTGTGGTGGTTCGAGCGTGCGTCCGACACCGGCTCGCGCGTGAGCTACGAGATCATCTTCGACGGCTCTGTCTCGGGCGTGCGCACCGGAAGCGCCGTTCTTTTCAACGGCATTCGCGTGGGCGAAGTGACGTCGCTTGCGCTCGATGCGAACGATCCCGGGCGGGTGGTTATGAAGATAGGCATCTCCCCGCAGACGCCCGTGCGACAGGACACGATCGCGTCGCTCGAATATCAGGGGCTGACGGGGATAGCATCCGTCGCGCTGCAGGGCGGGCAGCAAAGCTCGCCGCCGATCGCGGCCGAGCCCGGCCAGCTGCCGCGCATCCAATCGGAGCCAGGGGCAACAGCCGATTTCTACAAATCGGCGCAGAAGATCATGGGCAAGGTCGACGATGTAGTGACGCGTCTCGACCGGGTGATGGCGACGAATGAGAAGAAGATTAATCAGGTCGTGGACGACGTCTCGGCGTTCACGAATGTCCTCAGCAAACGCTCCGGCAATATCGACACGCTGCTCGTCGACGCGAGCGAGCTGGCGCGCAAGCTGAACGGGCAGGCGGACCGGCTCGACGGCATTCTCAAGAACGTCGAGAACTTCACCGGCGGCAACGACAAGAACGGCTTTATGACGGATTTGTCGGAAGCGGCGAAATCGGTGCGGGCGCTTGCCGACAGCCTGAACCGGACGGCGCCGGGCACCTTGAAGGATTACCAGCAGCTTGCAGGCGACGCTCGCCGGGCGGTCGGCGAGATCGAGCGCGTCGCACGCAGTATCAACCAGAATCCGAGTGCTTTTCTGTTCGGGCGCGGCGGAGGCAGCAATATTCCGAGCTATAGCGGGCGTTAATCCGATTGTATAAAACGACAGAAACGGTTTGAGGGGCAGGGAGTTTAAGGTGTCGAGTGCGGTGGGACAGCGCGGAGCCCGGCTTGGGCTCATTGCCGGGCTAGCGATTTGTGTCGCCGCTTGCAGCCTGCCCGCGCAACCCGTTCCGACCTACGACCTGATCGCGCCGCGCGATTTCGGCAAGCTCCGCCCCGCGCGCGGGCTGATCGAGGTCACGGTCCCGAGCGCGCTGCAGGTGCTGGATACCGAAAAAATCGTCGCCGAACCTTCGACCGGCGTCGTGACGTATCTCTCCGATGCGCAATGGAGCGACCGGCTGCCGAAGCTTTTGCAGGCGCGCATGATCGAAGCATTCGAGAATTCATCGCGCATCCGCACCGTTGCGCGCGCGGGCGACCGGGTGAGCGCCGACGCGCAACTCGTCACCGACATCCGCCAGTTCGGGATCGAAGGAAACCAGGCGGTGGTGGAGCTTTCGGTGAAGCTGATCGGCACGCGGGGCGGGCGGATCAACGCCGCGAAGATTTTCGTCGGCCGTGTGTCAGCGCCGGCGACTTCCGGGGGCGCGGCCGCAGCCGCGATCAACGACGCGCTGAACATTGTGCTCGTCGATCTCGTGAAGTGGACGTCGTCGAAGATTTAGGACGCGATGCCGACCTATATCGCGCTATTGCGGGCGGTGAATGTCGGCGGGACGGGCAAGCTGCCGATGGCCGAGCTCGCGGAAATATGCGGCGAAGCGGGCTGCAAGAACGTCCAAACTTATATCGCCAGCGGCAATGTCGTTTTCGACAGCAAAGCATCTCCATCGAAGGTGAAGACCGAACTGGAACGGCGTCTGCACGCTCATATGGGCAAGCCGGTCGGCGTGATGGTGCGCACCGTCAGCGAGATGAAGGCGGTGCTGAAGGCCAATCCGTTTCCGAAGGCTGAGTCGAAATTCAACGTCGTCATTTTTCTGGATGAAGCGCCGCCGCGCGATGCGCTGAAGCATGTCACCGGGCAGAAGGAGGAGAAAATCCGCCTCGGCAAGCGGGAAATCTTCGTGCACTACGGCAGCGGCATGGGGCGTTCGAAACTGAAAATTCCCGCCGCGAAGACGGGCACGGCGCGAAACATGAACACCGTCGCAAAGCTCGTGGAGATGGCAGAGATAAAGTGAGCTGCACTACGGCGAGGCCGCGCTCTTTTTCCCTCTTCCCTTGTGGGAGAGGAGAAGTGCGTACGCCGTGCCGTTCGGGCAGACAAAAACGGCCGGGAAATTTCCCGGCCGTTTTCTTACCCAGCGAAGGTTCGTTTAGCCCAACCGCCCCGAAGCGTGGGCGAGGAGGGTGTAGACCTTGCCCGTGTCGGAGGCCAGATAAGTGCGGGTGAGCACCTGGCCGCGGTCGTCGCGGCTCACCTGATCCAGGAGACGCTCGAACTCCTCGATGTAGCGGTCGACCGTCTCGCGGAATTCCGAGGAGCGGCGATATTTGCGGCGGATATCCTCGAATGTCTTCTGACCTTGCGAGGTGTAGAGACGCCGGGTGAGAGCGCCTTTTTCGCCGCGCTTGTGACGCTCCCAGAATTCCACCGCCGCATCGTGATCAACGAAGCGGGCAATGTCGGCGGAAAGCGCATCGAGCGACTCGATCGAGCGAAGCTGCGGCTCGGCCGATTTCGGTGCGGGTTCGCGCTCGATTTCGCGCGTGCGGCTGTCGCGGCGCGGTTCCTCATCGTGTCTGCCACGCAGGATCGCGTCCGCGAACCAGGTGCCGGTTGTGCGCTCCTCGCGTTCCTCCGGGCGCGAAGCGCGGCGAAGCGCGTCGCGGCCCACTTCACGTTCGATCTCGCGGCCGATTTCGCGAATGGTCTCGCGATCGCGGTTCGAGACGGCCTCGAGACGCGGGCGGGCGGACGATGGGTAATCGCCGCCGCGCGGGGCAGGGCGCACGGCTTCGGTCGCGGCCGCCATCACCTCGTCGTCGTTCACGGCCATGCGGCGCGGGCCGGCATGATCGATGCCCCGCGCGTGACGGTTCACGACCTCGTTCAGCTCCGCCAAGGCCTTGATCTGGTCGGCGACCAGGCGGCGCATCGCGGCCGTGCTTTCGCGCGTCTCGTGCGGCAATTCGAAGACGCCGCGCTTCAACTCTTGCCGCGTCTGGTCGAGCGAATGCTGCACTTCGTTCGCGACCTCGCGCAATTCGCGCGAAGCGTCGGCGAAGCGCTGATTCATGTCGCGGAAGAGGGTGTTCACTTCCGTGGTAGCGCTTTCGTAGACCGAGCGGAGCGCGAGCATGGTGCGGTCGCGCTCCTCGTTCGAGGTGTTCTTGATCGCGTCATATTGCTTGACGATCGACTGCGTGGAATTCGCAGTCGCGTCGGCGACAAGCTTGGCGATTTCCTGCGCCTTGTTCTCGGCAGCGGCCAACTGTTCTTCGAGGAGCCGGTTGAAGCGGCCGAGACGCTCTTCGAGATCCGAAGAACGCGTCGAGAGATGGCTGGTAAGCGCCTCGATCGCCTCGCGGCGCTCGGCGAGCGTCGCATCGATGCGGCGATGGGTTTCGCTCATGTTGTCGACGGCGGTCGCGAGGAAGCGGCCCTGATCTTCGAAACGGGCCGTGAGCGCCGAGACGTCGGTCAGCACCTTGCCCGAGACGTCGCGCATGTCGCGCAGCTGGCTGTCCATGTGCTGGATCGCGCTGTTCGTCGCGGAGATCGTGCCTTCGATCGTCTTCTGGAAGGTAACGATCTTGTCGGCGACCGCGCCCTCGATCGGGCCGAGATTGTCGACGACGCCCGCGAGCACGATCTTGAGCTGGCTGTTCGCCTCATTGAGCTTTTCGAGGACGCCGGTGACGTTCGATTGCAGCGTCTCGTGCGCGGAGGTGACTTCGCGGGCGCGGTCGACGAGGGTGAGGGACACCTTTTCGGCGAGCTGCGTGAAGCTCCGTTCCACTTCGGCGGCTTCGTTCCTGAGGCCGAGGGTGGTCTGCTCGATCTTGGCCGCAAGCACGTCGGCGGCGGCGATCGATTTGCTTTCCACCGAATTCGCGACGTTCTCGAGCCGGTTCACGACCATTTCCTCGAATCGCGCGACGCGCGTGTCGAGGCCTTGCGTCATTTCCAGCGCACGGTTGCCGAGCACCTGGTTGATCGCGTCGGTGCGCTCCGAAATGGTGCTCGCGATTTCCTGCGCCTTCGACGAGAAATACTCGCCCATACCGGCGAGGCTCTTGTCGACCGCTTCCTTGGCGGCTTTCGAGCCGTCGGTGATGGTACGGGCGAATTCGAGCGTGCGGTTCGCGAGCGTGTCGTTGAGGCTCTTGGTGCGCTCATCCAGCGTCTTTTCGACTCGGCCGATGCGCTGGTCGATTTCGGCGGCGACTTCCGCCGCCTTCCCGACGAGGCGCTGGTCGAGCGCGGCGAAATTCTGCTTGGTGGTCTCGTTGACCTTGTCGGCGCTCTTGGTGATTTCCGAAGCAATCTTGGCGCCGTGAATCTTCACAGTGTCGTCGAAATTCGCGAGGCCTTTGGCGATCTGCGCGGAAAGCGCAGCGGTGTCCGACATCACGCGGTCGGCGACTTCGCTGCCTCGCAGCACGATCGCATCCTCAAGCTGCTGCAAACGGGAGATCAGCGTTTCCTTGACCGCGTCACCTTTGGCGGAAAGCGAAGCTGACATCTCCTCGGCCGCCTGCTGCAGTTCTTCCATGGTGCGGATGCCGCGGGCGGCGACCGCGTTCGAGATTTCGTTGCCCATCTGGCTAAGCGTATCCGCGGCTTCCTGGCTGCGGCCGAGGAGGGCGTGCACAACCTCGTCGCCGGCGGCATTGATATGCGCGCGGGCGGTGTGGGTCTGCGTGATGAAGTTGTCGATCACGCGGTTCGTGACCTCGGTGATCGTGTTGTTCACTTTTTCGCTGACGCTGTCGACATCGAGAGCGAAGGACTGATGCACGCCGGAGATCGCCTCCTGCAGGCGGATCGCGTGGGTCATGATCGAGTCGCGTTCGCTTTGCAGGTTTTCAACGAGTGCGCGGATGCGCATTTCGTTTTCGTCGTAGGCACGCTCCAATGTCGCGACCTCCGCGCGGACAACCGACTCGAGCTCTGCCGCGCGCGCGACCGCGCGCTCCATGCCGTCGCCGAGCGCCGCGACCTCGCGGCGGATCTGCTGGCCGACGCTGACGAAGGCGTCCGACGCGATGCCCTCGGGCTCCGCGAAGCGCGAGGTGATTTCGGCCATCGCGCTCGCGACGAAGTGCATCTGCTGCGAGCGGCGATAGAGCGCGGCAAAGACGAAGAAGGCCGCGACGGGCAGCACGATCAGCGCAGCGAGCGGAATGAAGAAGGGCTGGTCGAACAGCTGGGAGATTCCGCGCATCGCCGCGAACTCTTCGGCGTAGCGGGCATGCGCGTAAAACAACTGACCCCCAGTCCAGAGAATCGAAGCGCCAAGCGCGATATAATACGGCATGAGCGACGGTGCGCGATGCATGTTCGCTAGGATCTGGCCCACCGACTGGCGATCGTCGTTGGCGGCGCCGAGCGGCGGACGAGTCATCCGCGCGCTCGCGCGTTCCTTTCCGCGCTCGTTCTGGCGTCCGGCGAATTCTTCGGGGCTCGGCGGGAGAGGCGGTACGGCCGTCGCGCCGGCGGATGGCGTTTCCGTTTGCTTTTCCGACGAGGGTTCGTTTTCCGGTTTCTGCTCGTTCGAAGACAGCGCCTGCTCAAGCGCCGCGAGCACGTCGTCGGAGTTTTCTTGTTTCTTGGGAGTATTTGCCATGATCGCTACAGCCTCGGGTACTGGATAAGGACGAATCCCGCAGGATCACCTCGTCTGCGCCACCCCTGACGCATAAGAAACGAGGATAAAGTCCACCGCGGGGGCATTCTATCCCGGTAAAAGCCCTGAGGGGAACGCCGCCGCCTAAAGCCTTACCAACATCGTTAACGCGGCTTTCACCGTAAAAACCGAGGCGGCGCTTGGGTTTGTGCGGTGCTCGAAAGCCACATTCCGCGGAAAACGGGGACGGAGGCGCGGTTCCGGCCGGGCCGGGGGAGGTGGGGTGTCAGTCTCCCCTTCAAACTCTATTTACCATGGCACCCTCAAGATCATGTCCGGACAACCTCGCCAGTGGGAGATGGGGTTATGGCTATGAACTTGCGCACTCCAAAAGCCGAAGCATTCGAGGCGGTTGCGAAAATGGGCGCGATCGATATGGAATTCCTGGACCGCGTCACATTCAGCGACCGCGGCCTTGCGCGCGAAGTCCTGCAAATGTTCGATCAGCAGGCGGATAGCTTGCTCAAGGTGATCCGGGATACGGAATCGGCGCGTATGCGGCTCGAGATCGCGCACCGGCTGAAGGGCGCGGCGCGCGGCGTCGGCGCTTTCCTGGTCGCGAAGGCCGCCGAGGAGATCGAAACCGCGTCCGACGAGATCGAGCTTGCGAATGCGGTGTCGCTTTTGACCGCGCGCGTTACGGAAGCGCGGCTTGCGCTCGCCGGATTGATCGGAAACGCCTGAACGGCCGCTTCCGCACCGCTTGATGCGGGCGCGGATTTTCGCCCATACAATACCGCTTCTTACCAACAAGCGGAGCGGGCGATGAAAATCGACGAGTTATTCGGTGTTGCCGGCAAGGTCGCGATCATCACCGGCGGCAGCCGCGGCATTGGCGAGATGATCGCCCGCGCCTATGTCGAAAACGGCGCGAAGGTTTACATCACCGCACGCAAGGCCGAGGCCTGCAACAGGCTTGCGCAAGAGCTCTCGAAATCGGGCGAATGCGTTTCCATCCCCGCCGATCTTTCCAGCACGAACGAGATCGAGCGTTTCGCGCGCGAGATCGAAAAGCACGAGAAGAAGATCGACATCCTCGTGAATAACGCCGGCGCGAGCTGGGGCGAGACCTTCGACAAATTCCCCGAGGCCGGCTGGGACAAGGTGATGACGGTGAACGTGAAGTCCGTTTTCTTCCTCTCGCAGCGGCTTGCGAAATTGCTGGAAGCGGCCGGCAGGGACGACGACTTCGCCCGCATCATCAATATCGGCTCGATCGACGGGCTGCATGTGTCCGAAATCGAGACTTATTCCTATGCCGCGTCGAAGGCGGCGGTGATCCACCTCACGAAAATGATGGCGAAGTTCCTCGCCGCGCGGAAAATCGCCGTGAACGCAATTGCGCCCGGATTTTTTCCGTCAAAAATGACGAAAGATTTACCGATGGAGAAAATCGCCGCGACGACGCCGATGAAGCGCGTCGGCAGGCCCGAGGATATGGCGGGGCTTGCGCTTTATCTCGGCTCGAAGGCCTCGAGTTTCCTGTGCGGGGCCGTGATCCCGATTGACGGCGGGCGTGCGACGACAGTTTGAATCACGGCAGGGGAACAAGGCGCTCGCTTCTTCGTTACGGGTGCATCGAGGGGGCCCTGTAGCGAAAGGGGGTACACCCCTATGAAACACACCGCATCCGTAAACATTTTCTCCGCAGCCGCACTCACTCTTTTTTTGATGGCCGCTCCGCTCACGGCGCAGGAGAACAGTGCTCCAGTTACCCAGCCCACAAAAAATCTGGAACAGACGCCGGGCCTGCAGCAGACACCGGATGGGCAGACGATGAATACCGCGGGCGAATGGATCAAACCTGCCGCTTGCCACAGCCAGGTTGGTTCCGTAGCGCTCGGCGGGTCGACAGGTCCGACCTTTCCCAACAGCCCGGCGTGGAAATAGACTTTTTGCGGTAAGCGGCCGATCGCTGGGGGGTTTGCGGAAGAGCGGCGCACCTTATATAGGATGCGTCAGCCATCCTTCCATTCTCCCATTTTCGCGATCGAAATGCCTAAAATCACTTACATTGAGCACGGCGGCAAAACCCACACCGTCGAAGCCCAGAACGGCACGACTGTGATGGAAAACGCCATCAAGAACGGCGTTCCGGGCATCGTCGCCGAATGCGGGGGCGCGTGTTCCTGCGCCACCTGCCACGTGCATGTCGACGAGAAATGGATGGAGAAGGTCGGCAAGCCCTCGCCGATGGAAGAGGACATGCTCGACTTCGCCTTCGACGTGCGGCCGACTTCGCGGCTTTCTTGCCAAATAAAAGTGACCGACGAGCTGGACGGGCTTGTCGTGTATACGCCCGAGCAGCAAGGCTGATATGCACGGCCGCGCTTGAACTTTCGCGCGCCCCGGGCCAGCTTCTCTCCCGCGATGCAGGAAGAGGATTAATGAGCTCATCCCGGCAATTTCCCAGCGACGTCGCTTTCACGCCGAGTGTGAAGGCGATTCAGGAGCGCAAGGGCTCGCGCGTCGTCTTCGCCAAGCAGGAAGAGCGGGGCGGCTGGCGGACGGAAATATCCGAAGACCTCAAAAACTTCATCGAGGCGCAGATCAGTGTCTATCTTGCGACCGCGAGCAAGGACGGCCAGCCCTATATCCAGCATCGCGGCGGGCCGGCGGGTTTCCTGCATGTGCTGGACGCGAAGACGATCGCGTTTGCCGACTTCAAGGGCAACCGGCAGTACATCACGCAAGGCAATCTCGCGGAAAACCCGAAGGCGTATCTATTTCTGATGGATTACGAGCATCGCCGCCGGGTGAAACTCTGGGGCGAGGCGAAAGTCGTCGAGGGCGACGCGGAACTCACTGCGAAACTGATGCCGGAAAACTACAAGGCCCGGCCGGAGCAGGCGATCGTGTTCACGGTCACGGCCTGGGATGTGAATTGCTCGCAGCACATCCCGCAGCGCTTCGAGGCGGCGGACGTCATGATGGCGCTTGCCGCGCGCGACCGGAAGATTGCGGCGCTGGAGGCCGAAATCGAGCGGCTGCATGAGGCGAAGGAAGCAACAGCGTACGGAGTGAAGCCGGAGGTCTAAGCGCTGGCGTTTAATTTCGTCATGCCCGGCCCTCGGGTCCGGCCTTCGGCCGGCCCAAGGGTAGACTCTTGTGCCGGACATCCACGTCTTAGTGAAGAGAAGTAAGGCGTGGATGGCCGGGACAAGCCCGGCCATGACGGTCAACGGTTACTCCTTAAACTCTTCCTTATCCGGAACGCGCGTGAACGCGATCTTGGCGCCGAGATATTGCAGCGAGAGATCGCGCTGCGAGCCGAGCGAAACGGTGTCCTTTCCGAATTTTTTGCCGAGCTTGTCGACGGCGTGCCACAGATCCTCGCCCTTAGTGTGGCCCGTCTTTGTGCGCTCGATGAAGAGGTCGCGCTCGCGCGTTTCAACCGGCTTCAGGCGAAAGAGAAAGACCGACGTTTTCAGAAGTTTTGTTCCTGGATGTACTTCGCGCTCGAAGATTTTCCAGAGCCGCTCGAGTTCGGAGAGCAGTGCGAAAGGGTCCTGTGTCGGCGCCATCTTCACTTCTTTCGCGAAGCGCCGGCCGCCGATCGGGCGGAGCGAAAGGCCGAAACCCTCGGCCGCGAGGCCATAGCGCCGGAGGCGCGTCGCGGCTTTGAGCAAAAGCGCGCGGGCGACGAGGCGCGCCTTGTCGAGCGAGCGCATTTCCGGCGCGAGCACGCGCGAATGGCCGATTGAGCGGCGCTGATGCTCGAGCATCGGCATCTCAATGCCGTGCAGCTCGTACCAGAAGCGCTCGCCGTTCACCGAGCCCCACACCCCGCGCGCCTGCTGCGGCGTGAGCACCCAGAGATCGGCGACGCTGGTGATGCCCGCATTGATGAGATGCGCCTCCATGTTGCGGCCGATGCCGGTGAGATCGATGAGCTTCAAGCCGAGGAGGGGGCCCGGCAGATCCTGCTCGCGCAGCACTGTTAGCCCATCCGGCTTTTGCAAGTTCGAGGCGATTTTGGCGAGGAGAAGCGTCGGTGCGATACCAATGGACGTATTCAGGCACTCACCGACATTCTTCTTGATGCCGGCCTTGATGCGCCTGGCGATCGCGACGGCGTTTTTCTCCTCGCACTCGTCGCCGATCATCTTGAAAGAGGCTTCGTCGATGGACATTTCGCGCAGCACGGGCAGGTGATTGTTCACCTCCTGCATCCAGCGCTCGTGATACTCGACATAAACGTCATGCCGCGCCGGAACCAGGATCAGACCCGGACACATGCGCTTTGCGTCGTAAATCTTCGTGCCGGTCTTTACGCCGAATTTCTTCGCCTCATAGCTCGCGGCGATGGCGCAGGTGGTGTCGCTCTCCACGGGCACGACCGCGACAGGCTTGCCGCGCAGCTTCG
>JAJPHK010000189.1 GCA_021325315.1 Alphaproteobacteria bacterium | reverse complement strand
GGCCGGCACGACCCCTGCGTCGGCATCCGCGCGGTGCCCATTGGCGAGGCGATGCTCGCTTGCGTGCTCGCCGACCAGTTCCTACGTCATCGCGGTCAGGTCGGCTGCGAGCCGGTGCGCTGGCCGTTTCCAAAATCGTGAAGCCATGAACGTACTCGATCAAAGCGCCATGGAGCGCGCCATTGCCGCCTTCGCACGCGGCGAACTCGTGGTGGTCACCGACGACGACGACCGCGAGAACGAAGGCGACCTCTTCATCGCCGCCTCGCTCTGCACGCCGGAGAAGATGGCGTTTTTGATCCGGCACACCTCCGGCATTGTCTGCACGCCGATCTCGCCCGAGGAGGCGCGGCGGCTGCAGCTCTCGCCCATGGTGTCGGCGAACGACGCGCCGCTCGGCACGGCGTTTACCGTCTCGATCGACGTGAAGCACGGGATGAACACGGGCATTTCCGCCGAGGAGCGCACGAACACCGCGCGGGCGCTCGCGAATCCGAACATGGGCGCGTCCGACTTCGTGCGGCCGGGGCACGTCTTCCCGCTGATCGCGCGCGAGGGCGGTGTGTTGATGCGCTCGGGCCATACGGAAGCTTGCGTCGATCTTTGCAAGCTCGCGGGGCTGCCGCCCGTCGGCGTCCTCGCCGAACTCGTAAACGACGACGGCACGGTGATGCGCGGGCCGCAGGTGACGGCTTTCGCGAAGGCGCACAATCTCGTGCAGGTTTCTATCGCGGAGATGATCGCCTGGCGGCAGGCGCGCGAGAAGCTCGTCGAACGCGTCGCCACCTTTCCGATGAAAAGCGAAATCGGCGAGCTTGTGGGCCACGCTTACGTCACGCCCTTCGACGCCGTGCATCACATGGCGTTTGTGTTCGGCAAGATCGGCGACGGCAAGAACGTTCCCGCGCGGCTGCATCGCGCGGACGTCGTCGATGACGTTTTCGGCGGGGCGAAGGCGATCCACCACGCGCTCAAGCGCTTCAAGGCCGAAGGCCGCGGCGTCCTGGTTTACCTGCGCGACGGCACCGCGGGCGTTCCGGTCATGAAGCACGAGGACGCGAAGACCACCGCGACCGCCGCCGCACGCGACCGGCAATGGCGCGAGATCGGCCTCGGGGCGCAGATCCTGCGCGACCTCGGGATTTCCTCGATCCGCCTGCTTGCGTCGAAAAAACGCACCTATGTCGGGCTCGCGGGTTTCGGCATCGAGATCGTCGCGACCGAAACGCTCGACGGCTGACAGCCCCACCCGCTCGCTGCGCTCGCTTCCCTCCCCCGCAATTGCGGGGGAGGGATAAAGGGTGGGGGTTGCCTTGGTCGCGCCGCGAAAGCGTGGCAGCCTTCGCGTCACGAGGCGACGATGCGGAGTTTTTTGCGCGTATTCGCGATAACGGTACTCGCGGCAGTTTCGCCGGGCGGTTTCGCCGCGCCGAATGAGAGCGGGAACCGGGTCGATGTCGAGCTCGTGATCGCGGTCGACGTTTCCTACTCCATGGATTCAGACGAGCAGGCGCTGCAGCGCGACGGCTATACCGACGCGATCCTCTCACAGGATTTTCTAAGCGCGGTCCGCAAGGGGCCCACGGGCCGCATCGCGGTCACTTACGTCGAATGGGCGGGCGCGAACGACCAGCGGGTGATCGTGCCGTGGCAGATCATCGACGGTCCGGAATCGGCGGACGCCTTCGTGCACGAACTCCAGCGTACGCCGCCGCGGCGCGCCTCGCGCACGTCGATCTCGGGCGGGTTGATATTTTCCGCCGAACTGTTCGAGCAATCGCCCTACAAGGGGCTCAGGCGCGTGATCGACGTCTCCGGCGACGGCACCAACAACCAAGGCCGCCTGGTCGCGCCGACGCGCGACGAGGTGGTGGCGAAAGGCATCACGATCAACGGCCTGCCGATCATGCTGAAGGAATCGGAGCCGGGCTTTCTCGATATTCCCAACCTCGACGAATACTACCGCGACTGCGTGATCGGCGGGCCCGGCGCCTTCATGGTGCCCGCACGCAGACGCGAGCAGTTCGTCGAAGCGATTCGGCGAAAGCTGCTTCTGGAAGTCGCGGGGAAAGTGCCGGAGGAATCGCTGCGCACGCGCCTTGCCGCGGGAGAGCCGCGCGTTTCCTGCACCATCGGCGAAAAAATGTGGGGCGAGCGCTGGGGGACGGATCATTGACCTCCAGTCGTCATTGCCGGGTCTCGTCGCGTCGACGGCTCGCATTCGCTCGCCGGACGCGACGGCCCGGCAATGACGACACAGATAGCTCTGCGTCACACAACCTTACCGCTCGAACACCCCCACCAGCTCCACATGCGCCGAGTAGCGGAACTGGTCGACGGGCGTCACGCGCAAGAGCCGATAGCCGCCTGATGCGAGGATTTTCGCGTCGCGGGCGAAGGTCGCCGGGCTGCAGGAAACGTAAATCACCTTGCCGATTTTCGAGCGCGCGAGCTCCCTCGCCTGCGCTTCCGCGCCCTGCCGCGGCGGATCGAGCACGACGGCATCGCAGCCCTTCAATTCGGCCGCGACCAGCGGGCGGCGGAAGAGATCGCGCGTGAGCGTCTCAACCGGCTTCAACCCCGGCGCTTTCGCCGCGCGGGAAAGCGCGGAGACGGCGGGCTCGTCGCTGTCGGCAGCGAGCACCTTCGCGCGCTCCGCGAGGCGCAGTGCGAAGGGACCGACGCCACAGAAAAGATCGGCGATTTTTTTCGCTTTCCCCGCCGCATCGAGCACGAGTTTCGCGAGCGCGTCTTCGCCCGCTTGTGTCGCCTGCAAAAACGCGCCCGGCGGCAAGAGAACGCGCGCCCGGCCGATGGCCAGCGATGGCTCCGCGAGTTGCACAATCGTTTCGCCATGGCGCGTCACGCGCGCGAGCTTTTCCTCCGCCGCGAGCCGCGCGAGCAAAGCGGTGAGCCTTTCGCCAACCGGGCCGGAGCCGCGCACATCGAGATCGAGGCCGCCTTCGGTCGCGGTGAAATGCAGGTCGAGCGGCTTTTCCTTCGCCACCAGAATTTCCGCCACACGGCGTCCGATCTCGAATACACGCGAGAGCCCAGACGCGAGCACGGGGCAGGCATCGATCGGCACGATCGAATGCGAGCGGCGGCCTGCGAAGCCGGTCTTGATCTCCTTCCCCTCGCCCCGGCGCGCGTGCAGCACCGCGCGGCGGCGGCCCCCGCCGTGCGCATCGGCGAGCGGCGCGATTTCAGCCTCGATCTTCTCGCGCGCGAGCGCATCCATAACGAGCCCGCGTTTCCACGCGCGATAGCTTTCCTCCTGCCAGTGCTGGAGCGCGCAGCCGCCGCAGGTGCCGAAATGCGGACAAATCGGCTCGATTCGTTCCGGACTGGCCCGCAGAATTTTCAGAAGCCGCGCATGGCCGCCTTCACGGGCGATTTCGACGGTTTCGCCCGGCAACACATAGGGCACGAACGCCTTCGCCGCGCCGGCGGCGACGCCGTCGCCCTGGTGGCCGACATGATCGATAACGACCCGCTCATTCATGACGGGCGCGATACTCGGCAAACGCCTCGCCGTCCACTCCCTTGCGTTCATCCCTCGCCGCGGGCGACGGCGGCACCCGGCGGAAGGCCGCCGAGCGTGAGCCGCTGAAAACGACGGACCAGAAGCGCCGCGTAGACGATAAGCCCCAGCGTCAGGCCGACCCAGATGCCGGGAGCGCCGTAGCCGAAGACGAAGGCGAGGCAATACGCCGTGACGAAGCCGACCAGCCAGAAGCTGAGGCCCGCATAGACGAACGGCACCCTTGTGTCGTTCAAGCCGCGCAAGGCGCCGGCACCCACCGTTTGCAGGCCGTCGAACGCGAAGAAACACGCGCCGATGCCGAGGAGCGTCGAGGTGAGCGCAAACGTCGCGGGGTTTGCCGCGCTATCGAGAAAGAGATGCGGAATCGTTCCGCGCGTAAAGACGATAACGGCCGCCATCGCGAGCATGAACAAGCCGGCCAATACGAGCGCGACGAAACCTGCGCGGCGCGCCGCGGCGGGGTCATTCCGGCCTGCCGCCTGCCCGACGCGCACGCTTGCCGCCATCGAGATTCCGAACGGCACCATGAAGACGATCGAGGCGACCTGAAGCGCGATCTGATGCGCG
>JAJPHK010000005.1 GCA_021325315.1 Alphaproteobacteria bacterium | reverse complement strand
GGTGCCGGCGTCATCACCACTTCCGGCGCGCTCGGCATTCTGATCCCGCCGTCGATCGTGATGGTGATTTATTCCGTCGCCACAAGCGGCTCGATGGCGCTCGATCCCACCGGGAAGCGCGTGCTCTCGGCCTCGGTCGGCGAGCTGTTCATCGCGGGTGTCGTTCCCGGCATTATCCTCGCGAGCCTGTTGGGTTTCACGACCTTTTATCGCGCCTGGAAAAACGACTACCCGCGCATGAAGAAAGCGACCTGGGGGGAAACATTCATCGCGTTTCGCAAGTCGGTTTGGGGCCTGTTGCTGATCATCATCGTGCTTGGCGGCATCTATACCGGCGTCTTCACGCCGACAGAAGCGGCGGCGATGAGCGCAGTCTACGCTTTCGTGATCGCGGTATTTGTTTACAGGGATCTCAAGCTCAGTGACGTGCCCAAGGTACTGCTCGCCTCGGCGAATATGAGCGCGATGATCCTCTACATCGTCACCAATGCGGTTCTGTTCTCGTTCCTCATGACGCACGAACAGATCCCGCAGATTATGACGGAGTGGGTCACCAAGAGCGGCATCGGCTGGATAGGGTTCCTCTTGTTCGTGAACGTGCTTTTGCTCGTCGCGGGAAACGTGATGGAACCGAGCTCGATCGTGCTGATCACGGCGCCCATCCTGTTCCCGATCGCGGTCGCGCTCGGTATTCACCCGGTTCATCTCGGAATCCTGATGACCGTGAATATGGAAATCGGGCTGTGTCACCCGCCGGTTGGACTAAACCTTTATGTCGCGTCGGGAATCGCTAAGATGGGTATCACCGAACTGACGATTGCAACGCTTCCGTGGCTGTTCACCATGCTCGGTTTTCTCATACTGGTTACTTTCGTTCCGGAATTGTCGCTTTGGCTGCCGCGTGTGTTGGGGGTGATTGGGTGATTGGAAGCAGTCGCCTTGGCATTCAATCCAAGCCGAAAACTCCGAAAATGAGCCGATGCCAAGTTTTGTAAAAAATCCGAAGGATTTTCTCGCCGGACTTTTGTTTGTCGTAGTCGCCGGCCTGTTTGCCTTCGGAATCGCCGATCTCCCGATCGGCACCGCCTTCCGCATGGGGCCGGGTTATTTCCCGATGCTCCTTTGCATTCTTCTCGCCGCGCTTGGCGCTGTCATCATGCTGAACGGAATCGCCGTCGAGGCCGAGCCGATCAAGAATTTTGCCTGGCGGGGACTTCTGAATATCGTTCTGCCGATCGTCTTTTTCGGCGCGACATTGCGCGGACTCGGATTTGTACTTGCGCTAGGCATTGCCGTTTTCGGTGTAAGCATCGCGAGCACTCATTTCAGAACGCGGACGGCGCTTTTGAATACGGCGCTGCTCGTATTCTTCGGCTGGCTGATTTTCATTTGGGGACTCGGGCTGCCGATCCAGGTCTGGGGCCCCTGGGTTGGTGGCTATTGAGGGTGGGCCGTGGACTTTAACGTCATTACGAATTTGGGCATGGGTTTCGAGCAGGCCCTCTCGCTCGCGAACCTCTTTTACTGTTTTCTCGGCGTGCTTCTGGGCACACTAGTTGGCGTGTTGCCGGGACTTGGCCCAGTCGCGACGATCGCGATGCTCTTGCCGATCACCTTTCAGCTGCCACCCACCTCTGCGCTCATCATGCTCGCGGGCATCTATTACGGCGCGCAATATGGCGGCTCGACCACGGCGATTCTGATCAATCTGCCGGGCGAATCCTCTTCGGTGGTGACCGCGATCGACGGCTACAAGCTCGCGCGGCAGGGCAGGGCGGGGTTCGCGTTGTTCACCGCCGCGGTGGGATCGTTTTTTGCGGGCACGGTCGCGACGTTTCTGATTGCCGGCTTTGCGCCGCCGCTTGCCGCGGTCGCGCTCTCCTTCGGGCCGGCGGAATATTTCTCGCTCATGGTGCTCGGGCTTGCCGCTTCCGTCGCGCTTGCGCACGGATCGCTGATCAAGGCGGTGGCAATGGTCGTGCTCGGGCTTCTTCTCGGCACCGTCGGTCAGGACCTTTATACCGGCACGCCGCGCTTTTCCTTCGGCATGACGGAGCTCGCGGACGGACTCGAATTCATCGCGCTTGTGATGGGGCTTTTCGGAATCGGGGAGATCATTCGCAATCTCGAGGACGAGACCGAGCGCAGCGTGTTCGCGCAGAAGGTCGCGAGCCTCATTCCGACGTGGTCCGATTTCAAGGCTACGATCAATCCGATCGTGCGCGGCACGGGCCTTGGCACGGTGCTCGGCATTCTGCCCGGCGGGGGCGCGATGCTGTCGTCGTTCGCGGCCTATTCGTTCGAGAAGCGGATAGCCAAGGATCCCAGCCGTTTCGGCAAAGGCGCGATCGAAGGCGTGGCCGCACCCGAGGCCGCCAACAACGCCGGCGCGCAAACCTCGTTCATTCCGATGCTCACGCTCGGCATTCCGTCCAATCCTGTCATGGCGCTGATGATCGGTGCGATGATCATTCAGGGCATTCAGCCGGGTCCCAACGTGATCACTGAAAAACCTGACCTGTTCTGGGGACTGATCGCATCGATGTGGGTCGGCAATGTGATGTTGCTCGTGCTCAATCTCCCGATGATCGGCATGTGGGTGAAGTTCCTCACCGTGCCGTACCACCTGCTCTTTCCCGGCATCGTGGCTGTCTGCTGCATCGGCGTGTACAGCGTCAGCAACAACGCGTTCGATGTCTATACAATGGCATTTTTCGGAGTCGTCGGTTACGTGCTGGTGAAGCTCGATTGCGAACCGGCGCCTTTGCTCCTCGGCTTTGTGATCGGCAAGATGCTGGAGGAATATCTCCGGCGTGCGATGCTGCTCTCCCGCGGCGATCCGCTGGTGTTCTTCCAGCGGCCGATCAGCGCGGTTCTCCTGATTCTGGCGATCGCCGCGCTCGTGATCGTGCTGGTCCCGTCGATCAGCAAGAAGCGGGAAGAAGCCTTCCGCGAGTAAGCGGAGGCCGCTTTGAGCGGCCTCCTTCTTTGCCTTAAGCCGCTTTCAGGCGGCTTCCGACCACATCCCAGTTGATGATGTTGTCGAGCACCGCTTTTACATGATCGGTGCGGCGGTTCTCGTAATCGAGATAATAGGCGTGTTCCCACACATCGATGCCGAGAAGCGCCGTTTTGCCCGATGTGAGCGGACCGTCGCCGCCCGCGGTGTTCAGGATCGCGAGCTTGTTGCCGTCCTGCACAAGCCAGGTCCAGCCGGAGCCGAACACGGTTCCGGATGAAGTGACCATTTGCTTCTTCATTTCGTCGAGCGAGCCGAACGAAGCATTGATCATTTCCGCCAGCTTGCCGCCTGGCGTCTTCGCGCCGCCCGGCTTCAGCATCGTCCAGTAGAGTTCGTGATTCCACGCCTGGCCGGCGTTGTTGAAAACGCGACGGTCGGAATCGTTCTTCGCCGCGACGATGATCTGCTCCAGACTCATCGAGGCGTAGGGCGTGTTCTGAACGAGGGTGTTGAGGTTCGTGTAGTAGCCGGCGTGATGCTTGCCGTAATGCAGCGTTACGGTGCGAGCGCCGATGACGGGTGCAAGCTGCGATTCATGAAAGGGCAAGGGCGGTTGCTTGAACGGGCCTTGCGGCGCGGCGGGTGCCGCCGCAGGTGCTTGTGCGAGAACAGGAGCGGGCTTGGCAGTCGCCGCCGCGGCGGCTGCCGTGAGAATGAAATTTCGGCGATTTATCTTCGACATGGCGGAGCTCCCAAATTTCGGCGTTTTATGCGGCCGGTGACCGGCCGCGTTTCGATGGAAAAGCTTAGAAGCCGTGCATGAAAGAACAAGCCTCGTCCCCGGGTATTCCCTGGGCCGGGAAAGGCTTTGTTCCGCGGCTATGTTCGTCTCGCAGACCGGCGCAGCGGGCAAGGAGCCGCGTTTAAATCTCGCATTGAACTGGACATTGGGGGGATCGTTTTGCTAGATCGTGCCGTCCTCACAGAAACTTTTCCGTGTTGGCACGGGCGCATAGCTCAGTTGGTAGAGCAGCTGACTCTTAATCAGTAGGTCC
>JAJPHK010000031.1 GCA_021325315.1 Alphaproteobacteria bacterium | reverse complement strand
GAGCGCCAGAATTTTTGCAGCGCCTCGCGCGCGCCGTCGCGGCCGCCTTTTTGAAAGCCGCTCGCGAGCGCGACCGCGTTCATGGCGCCGGCGCTCGTGCCGGAAATGCCTTCGAAGGCGAGGCGTTTGTCTTCCAACAGCCGGTCGAGCACGCCCCAGGTGAACGCGCCATGCGCGCCGCCGCCTTGCAGGGCAAGGTTGATGACCTTCAAGAGCCGATCCTTCCAAAGCCCCAGTTGCACCCTATATATTGTGCGGCGCAACAATTTGCTACGGACATTGGGAGACGCGTAAAATAGCGATATTATGCCGGAAATGAGTTCCGTCTTTCCCCATCCCGATCACGATCATGGCGTTTGCGTGAGCGAGACGCTCGCTCGCGCCGAGGAGGCGTGTGGGGAGCGCGGCGTGCGGCTCACGCCGCTACGCCGCCGGGTACTGGAAGCGCTTGCCGCTTCGCACGCACCGCTCGGCGCCTATGACATTGTCGAAAAGCTGAGGAAATCGAAGGAACCCGCGCCCGCGATGTCGGTCTATCGCGCGCTGGATTTTCTAGTGACTGAGGGCCTCGCGCACAGGATCGAAAGCAAAAATGCATTTCTTGCCTGCACGCATGGCCACGACACTGGCGATATCGTGTTGTTCATGCTGTGTGACCGTTGCGGAACGGTGGCGGAAGTGACCTCCACCGCGCTTGGCCGCGATCTTGCGCAGGCCGCGAAAAGTGCGAGTTTCTCCCCGAAGGCGCCGGTGTTGGAAGTTTCCGGTTTGTGCGGACGCTGCATGGAACGCGGCGTGCGACGAAAGGTTAGCTGAGATGAGCGTCGTTCCCTTCGAGCTCACGGATGCGGCCGCGGCGCCGCGCAAGAAGTCGGTCACGGTGCGTGTCGGTAATGTCCCGGTCGGCGGCGGTGCGCCGATCGTTGTGCAGTCGATGACGAATACCGACACAGCCGATGTGGAATCCACCGCGCGGCAGGTGGCGGCGCTTGCGCGTGCCGGCTCCGAAATCGTGCGCATCACGGTCGATCGTACCGAAGCGGCGGCGGCCGTGCCGAAGATCAAGGAGCGCCTCCTGCAACTCGGCGCGGATGTGCCGCTTGTCGGCGATTTTCATTATATCGGTCACAAGCTGCTCGCTGAGTATCCGGCTTGTGCGGAAGCGCTCGACAAATACCGCATCAATCCGGGCAATGTCGGCTTTCGTGAAAAGCGCGACCGGCAATTCTCCGAAATCATCGAGATCGCATTGAAACATAACAAGCCCGTCCGCATCGGCGCGAACTGGGGCTCGCTCGATCAGGAGTTGCTCACGCATATCATGGACGAGAACGCGAAAGCGAAGGAGCCCGTGGAAGCGCGGGCCGTGACGCGCGAAGCGCTTGTTCGCTCGGCGTTAATCTCGGCTGCGCGTGCGGAAGAGCTTGGCATGAAGCGCAATCGGATCATCCTTTCGGCAAAGGTTTCCGCCGTGCAGGATTTGATCGCTGTCTATGGCGAGCTGGCGCGGCGCTCGGATTATGCGCTGCATCTCGGCTTGACCGAAGCCGGCATGGGCTCGAAAGGCATTGTCGCTTCCTCCGCCGCAATAGGCGTTTTGTTGCAGCAGGGGATCGGCGACACAATCCGCATTTCCCTTACACCTGAGCCGAACGGCGACCGCACGCGCGAGGTCACGGTCGCGCAGGAGCTCCTGCAAACCATGGGGCTGCGCACTTTCGTGCCGCTCGTCGCTGCCTGCCCCGGTTGCGGGCGGACGACTTCGACTGTCTTCCAGGAGCTTGCTTTCGACGTGCAATCCTTCATCCGCGACCGAATGCCGGAATGGAAGAAACATTATCCCGGCGTCGAAACACTCAATGTGGCGGTCATGGGCTGCATCGTGAACGGGCCCGGCGAATCGAAGCATGCCGACATCGGCATTTCGCTTCCGGGCACGGGCGAAGCGCCCACCGCGCCCGTTTTCGTCGACGGCAAGAAGGTCGCGACCCTGCGCGGGGCTACGCTTGCCGCCGACTTCAAGGCGATGGTGGAAGATTACGTCGCGCGGCGCTGGGGCGTTTCGCGGCCGGATGCCGCCGAATAATCACTGCAAAAGCTGCGCGGCGAGATTTACGGTGAGCGCGATCACCGCGGTCGTAAACACGAACGATACGAGGCCGTGTACGGTCACGAGACGGCGCATGCGCCGCGACTCGACCGCGGTGTCGGATGTCTGCGCCGTCATGCCCACGGTAAGAGCAAAATACAGAAAGTCCCAGTAGTCGGGCGTATGCTGGCCGGCGAATTTCAGCCCGCCCCGCGTTTTGGTGCGGCTTCCTTTCACCTCGGCGTGATATTCGTGCGCGTAATAGATCGTGAAGACGAAATGCACGAACGTCCAAGAATCGATTACCGTGATAAAAGTAAGCGCGAGTCTCAGCGCCCGCGACGTGCCCTGCAATTCCTTGGCCGAGAGAATCCCGAGCGCAATCGCGATCAGAATCATGGCCGCGGCCATGATGATAAGCGTCAGCACAGTAATGCGGCCCTCGGCTTCCGCGATCGAACGGTCACGAATTTCCGTCGCATCGGTGCGGGCCATCATCGCGAGGATCAAGACGACGAACAGGAGAACGCCGGCGTTCCAGCCGAGCAACGCATGGGTAAGAAAACTGTCGGCCGGGATGAGAAACGCGATCGCGAGGCCGAAAAGTACCGATAGCACCATGCGCGGCCGGGCCCGCGCGCTGCGATAGACGACGTATAGAGGATTTCTCGGCTTCGCCATTCTGCTCTCAACGGTCGCGGGTCGCGAGGAATCTAACCGCGGAAGCTAGCATGGCCGCTTTTCCGCCAAACGGTAGAAGCGCACCTTCCGCTTTCGCCACGAGATCGGACAGCCGTTTTTTCGCACCGGCAATACCGAGCTCGCCGACGAGCGTCGCCTTGCCGTGCTCCGCGTCCTTGCCGGTGCGCTTGCCGACGGTCTTCGTATCTCCCTCTGCGTCGATCAGATCGTCGCTGATCTGAAACGCGAGACCGAAATTTTTTGCGTAATCGAGAAGCGCGCGACGTTCCGCTTCCTTCGCGCCGCCGAGGATTGCGCCCGCTTCGCAAGCGGCGGACAGAAGCGCGCCGGTCTTCATCGCCTGCAATCGCTCGATTTCCTTGGCTTGGAGGGCGAGAGGACGGCGATCCGGCACGAAACGTCCTTCGGCCTCCAGGTCGAGCATCTGTCCGCCCGCCATGCCGCCGAGGCCGCTCGCCCGCGCGAGGAGCAAGACGAGTGCAGTACGGATCGCCGGATCGGGGTGCGTGGTCTCGCGGGCGAGAATGTCGAAAGCGAGCGTGAGCAACGAATCGCCGGCGAGGATGGCGGTCGCCTCGTCGAAGGCGCGATGCACCGTCGGCTGGCCGCGGCGAAGGTCATCGTCGTCCATTGCCGGCAAGTCATCATGCACGAGCGAATAGCCGTGTATGCATTCGAGCGCGGCGGCGGCGGACAGCGATTGCTTTTCAGGGACTTCGAACAGCGCCGCGCTCTCGATCACGAGAAACGGCCTGAGGCGCTTTCCGCCGCGCGCCGCATAACGCATGGCTTCGAGGAGCCGAGCGGGGCGTAGAATTTCGCCGGGCTCGGTCTCGTTCGAAAGCAGGGAACGGAGCGCCGTTTCCGTGGCGGCGGAAACGGCGTCGAGGCGGCGGAGAAAATCCTGTTCGTGTGTGTCGCTCAAAGCAGTCCGGCTTTGCCTTGACCGGGGCGGAAGGTCAAGCGGGCGGTTTGTGCGGGCGCGCGCCCGTGATATTCGAATGATCGCGATGGAGAGACGATGATCGAGCGCATCGTGCGGACCGGCGTGAGGGTCCTGATCGTGCTTGCGCTGATCCCGCTCGTGCTGGTGCCGGTTTATGCATTCGTGCATCCGGTTTCGACGGTGATGCTGAAACGATGGCTTACGGGCCAGCCGGTGACGCGCATCTGGAAGCCGCTCAATGAGATTTCGCCCAACCTCGTGCGTGCGGTGATCGCAGCGGAAGACGGGCGCTTTTGCTCGCATCGCGGTGTCGATTGGGTCGAAGTCAGCCATGCGATCGAGGACGCCGACGATCTCGACGCCGCCCGCGGCGCTTCCACCATTCCGATGCAGGCCGCCAAAAATCTTTTTCTGTGGCCGGGCCGGCAATTCATCCGGAAAGCGTTGGAGGTGCCGCTCGCGTATTACATGAGCTTCATGTGGACCAAGCGGCGGATGATCGAAGTCTATTTGAACGTCGCGGAATGGGGGCCAAACGGCGAATTCGGAGCGGAAGCCGCCGCGCGTCGCGCCTTTCACAAAAGCGCGGCAGTACTTTTGCCGTCAGAAGCGGCGCTTCTGGCCGCTGTGCTTCCCAGCCCCAAGCACAGGAATGCCGCCCGCCCCAGCGCGGGCCTGCTCAGGACCTCCATGCGCTATCGCCAGATCGCAAGCGCCGCCGGTTCCGCCATTACGGCTTGTCTCGCGGGCCGCTAAAGGCGGGTTTGCACGGCCGCTGCGATCCTTTATAAGCCCGGCTCAACATTCTCCCCGATAGGCCGCCCAGGCGGCTCGATAACCATACGGAGCCGGAAATGGCCGTCCCTAAGAGAAAAACCTCGCCCTCGCGCCGTGGCATGCGCCGCTCGGCCGACGCGCTGAAGAACCCGACTTACGTCGAGGACAAGGATTCCGGCGAATTGCGCCGCCCGCATCACGTCGATCTCAAGACCGGCATGTATCGCGGCCGCCAGATCCTGAAACCGAAATCGGACGAATAAGCCTCGCCCGAAAGAGGGGACGATGGCGGCAAGCTTCCCGCTCTTTTTGGTCTCGTTCGCGATCTACAACATGATCGCGTTCCTGACGCCGGGCACGTCATGGGAAGGGGCGCTGTTTTCCGTCCCGATGCAGTCGGGCGCGACCTGGTTGGTGAGCGCGGGCGACCTTTTGCTCGCACTTTCGCTTCTCTTCCTGTTTTTCGAGATGCTGAAGGCGACGCGTTCCTACACGCGCACGATCGTCGACCACTTGCTGTCGACGCTGGTTTTCATCGCAGCGCTCGTCGAATTCCTGCTGGTGAAGGAAGCCGCGACATCGGTTTTTGCGCTGCTTCTATTGATGTCGGCTGTTGACGTGATCGCGGGGTGGGTGGTGTCGATGGGTTCCGCCCGCCGCGATATTCAGGTCGATCACCTGAACCAATAACCGTTAAAATGACCGTGCCAGGCCTTGTTTCGTGTATCGATTTGGCACGCCGCTGAGATTCAACATTTTTCGATAGGCTTGTATGGCCTCCGCCGGTTCGGCGCGATTGCGCACACGTGTATGGGCCGCGCCCTGCTGCTTAGCGATGAGCTGGGTAACGAATTCTGTCAGCATCCGCACAGGACGGGCGCGGCGATTTCCGGCGATACTCGTACTTTCCACTGGAACGAGGCTCTTGCTCGGCAATACTTGATCGAGTTCCTCCTGATCGCGGCTCGCACGAAAGCCGGCAGCGAGGGAAATTCGACTGTTCGCATCGATACGCATTTACGCCTCGTCTCATTCCGGAACGAAATCGTTTCCGTGAGATCGAAGTCGCAAGCGATGGGCCAGCGGCGGCTCGTTAAGAAAGAAAGCTAACGGGTGCCCGCAAAACAAATGCGCCGCCTTGCGGCGGCGCATCGGCTTTAACGATTGAATTTCGGCTTAGCTTTTGTCGCCCTTCTCGGCGATTTTATCGAGCTTCTTTTGCAGCTCTTCCATCTGCCGCTTCAAATTATCGATCTCCTGGTTTCCTTCGCCGGACGGCTCGCCCGTCTTGTCGAAGGAAGCGGCGGTCTTCTGCGCCGAGGGCAGAAACATCGTGAAAGCGCGTTCGAACATTTCCATGTTGCGCCGGACCATGTCCTCGACTGGATTGAAGCCGCCGCTGTTGCCGCTGAAGGCTTTCGACATGCTTTCGCGGAACTTGCCCTGATCGCGCGTAAATAAGTCGATCGAGGCCTCAAGATAACGCGGCACGATCATCTGCATGCTGTCGCCATAGAAGCGGATCACTTGCCGCAGGAAATTGATCGGCAGGAGATTGGCGCCCTTGTTCTCCTGCTCGAAGATGATTTGTGTGAGAACCGAACGGGTAATGTCCTCGCCGGTTTTCGCATCGAAGACCACGAAGTCTTCGCCTTCCTTGACCATTACCGCCAGATCTTCGAGCGTGACATAAGTGCTCGTACCGGTGTTATAGAGACGCCGGTTGGCGTATTTCTTGATCGTGACAGGTTCTGGTTTCGACATCACATTCATTACGCTTACCCCCGCTCACCCCAGATAGGCTGCGACCTTATGACTTTTCCGCAGTGCAAGCTACCCTCTCGTGCGGGCAAGTTGAGACACGGGCGGATCGCCATTTTCCTCGGCTTAGTGCCTTATTGACACCAGCCTTGTCGATTAACGACGATGGCTACCAGAAAATTCCCAAGCTGCGGCCCTGCCGCGATCTTCACCAGGAGTAATTCATGAAAGATGATGTGGTCATAGTTGGCGCCGCGCGCACGCCCGTGGGCTCGTTTAACGGCTCTTTGTCGTCCTTGCCCGCGCATGCACTCGGGAAAGTAGCGGTGGAAGGGGCTCTTTCGCGGGCCGGCATCGAGGGAAAACAGGTCTCCGAGGTGATCCTCGGTCAGATTTTGACCGCCGCCCAGGGCCAGAACCCGGCGCGGCAAGCTTCGATCGCAGCTGGTATTCCAGTTGAAGTGCCTGCTTGGGGCGTAAATCAGCTCTGCGGCTCGGGCTTGCGGGCCGTAGCACTCGGCTATCAAGCGCTTGTGAACGGGGACTCCAGCATCGTGGTCGCGGGCGGGCAGGAATCTATGAGCCAGGCGCCGCATGCCGCCTATCTCCGGAATAGCCAAAAGATGGGCTCGCTTGAGATGATCGACACCATGATCAAGGACGGGCTGTGGGACGCTTTCAACGGCTATCACATGGGCAACACCGCCGAGAACGTCGCCAAGCAATGGCAGATCACGCGGCAGCAGCAGGACGAGTTCGCGGTCGGCTCCCAGCAGAAAGCGGAAGCCGCGCAAAAGGCTGGCAAGTTCAAGGACGAGATCGTGCCGGTGACGATCAGATCCAGGAAAGGCGACACCGTTGTCGATACCGATGAATATCCGCGCCATGGCACCACGCTTGACGCCGTCGGGAAACTGAAACCCGCCTTCGACAAGGAAGGTACGGTCACGGCGGGCAACGCATCCGGCATTAACGACGGCGCGGCCGCTGTCGTGTTGATGAAGGCCTCGGATGCCGAGAAGCAAGGCAAGAAAATTCTCGCGCGCATCGTTTCATGGGCGCAGGCGGGTGTGGATCCGTCGATCATGGGTACGGGCCCCATTCCGGCCTCGCGCGCGGCGCTGAAGAAAGCAGGCTGGAAGCCCGACGATCTCGACCTCGTGGAAGCGAACGAAGCCTTCGCCGCGCAGGCCTGCGCCGTGAACAAGGATATGGGTTGGGACCCGAAGAAAGTGAACGTGAACGGCGGCGCAATCGCAATCGGGCATCCGATCGGCGCGTCAGGCGCGCGGGTTCTCGTCACGCTCCTGCACGAGATGGAGAAGCGCAATTCGAAGAAGGGTCTTGCGACGCTCTGCATCGGAGGCGGCATGGGCATCGCCATGTGTCTGGAACGTGCATAGTCGAAACACCGAGAAGGGATGGGGAATATGAGCCGGGTTGCGTTGGTGACGGGCGGCACTCGCGGAATAGGCGCCGCCATCGCGAAAGCGTTGAAAAAGGAAGGCTACAAGGTCGCCGCCAACTACGGCGGCAACGACGAGGCGGCCGCGAAATTCAAGGCGGAGACCGGCATTCCGGTTTTCAAATGGGACGTCAGCAACTACGACGCCTGCGTCGAGGGCCTGAAAAAAGTCGAGGCTGAGGTCGGGCCGATCGACATTCTCGTCAACAATGCGGGTATCACGCGCGACGCGATGTTCCACAAGATGACGCCCGATCACTGGAACGCCGTGATCTCGACCAATCTCGGCTCGCTCTTCAACATGTGCCGGCCGGTGATCGAGGGAATGCGCGCGCGCAAATTCGGCCGGATCGTGAACATCTCCTCCATCAACGGCCAGAAGGGACAGATGGGGCAGACCAACTATTCCGCCGCGAAGGCGGGCGAGATCGGCTTCACGAAAGCGCTCGCGCAGGAAAACGCGAAAGTGGGCATCACGGTGAACGCGATTTGCCCGGGCTACATCAACACCGAAATGGTGCAAGCTGTGCCGAAGGATGTCCTCGAGAAAAACATCCTGCCGCAGATTCCGGTAGGCCGCCTGGGCGAGCCGGACGAGATCGCGCGCTGCGTCGTATTCCTTGTCGCGGATGGAGCGGGGTTCATTACCGGCTCCACGATGACTGTGAACGGCGCGCAGTACATCGTGTAAGGCTAGCCCTTAAAGTTGTTCTTCCGCTCGCGGATTTCGGCGAATACCGCCGCGGGATCGGCGCCCATCATGCCGACGGCTTCCGCGATCGCGGGATCGTCGGCCCGCATGAACGGATTGGCCGCGAGTTCTTCCGAAAGCAGCGACGGCACCGTGGGCTTTCCGGCCGCGCGCGCGGTCTCGACTTCTGCGAGCCGCTTCTTGAGCGCCGCGTTGTTCGGATCGACGGTGAGCGCGAAGCGCGCGTTGCCGAGCGTGTATTCATGGCCGCAATAGACCTTCATGTCGCCCGGGAGCTTTCTGAGCTTCAGGAGTGACTGCCACAGAACCGAAGCAGGTTTTTCGATCGCACGGCCGCAGCCGAGAACGAACAGCGTGTCGGCGGCGAACAGGAGCTTCTCCTTGTCGAATACATAGACGATGTGCCCGGCGGTGTGGCCGGGCGTGTCGAGCACGCGCGCCGTGAGATTGCCGAGCTTCACCGTATCGCCTTCGCCGACCTTCTCGTCGATCATCGGAATGTTGCCGTCGGCGCGCGGGCCGATCACCTTCGCGCCGTATTTTTTCTTGAGCGCGGGAATGCCGTCGACGTGGTCGGAATGGTGATGTGTGATCAGGATATGTGTGAGCTTCCAGCCTTCTTTGTCGAGCGCCTTTTCGATCGGCGCCGCTTCAGGCGCGTCGATCACGGCGGTGATCCCGCCTTCATGCAGGAGTACCGCATAATTATCGGAAAGACAGGGAACCAGCCGGATTTCAACGGGCATCGCTTCGCTCATTCGTTTTTCAGTCAACCGGAAACTAGCAATGCACGTTCCTTGCGGCAAATGCGGGTCATTCGGATTTTGTCGCGCATGCGTTATGCTTATGCGGATTTGCGAGCGGTTCCTGAATGTTCGTCGACGTAGTCGATCTTCGCAGTTTTTACGCCCAGCCGGTCGGTATCGTGGCGCGGCGCTTGCTCACACAAGCGATCCGCGAACGCTGGCCGCGCGCGAGCGGGCAAAGGCTTGTCGGTCTCGGCTATGCAACGCCTTATCTCGGCGTATTTCGCGAGGAGGCTGAGCGGATTTTCGCATTCATGCCTGCGGGGCAGGGTGTGATCAAATGGCCGGCGGCGGATTCTTGCCGGAGCGCACTGGTCGAGGAAACGCTGTTGCCGCTACCTGACGCGTCGGTTGACCGGGTGCTCGCGGTGCATGCGCTCGAGCTCACCTACAGCGCGCCGGACATGCTGCGCGAGATCTGGCGCGTGCTCGCGGGGAACGGGCGTCTTCTTGTTATCGTCCCGAACCGGCGCGGCATCTGGGCAAGAAGCGACGTGACTCCATTCGGGCACGGCCGTCCCTTCTCGCGCGGGCAGCTGATCGAATTGTTGCGCGAGGCGCTGTTCACGCCGGCGGGTTGGAGCGAAGCGTTGTGGATCCCGCCCGTTACGCGCATTCCCTTCTTGCGCTCGTCCATTGCGTGGGAGCGAGTCGGGAAGGCGCTATCGTTGCCATTCGCGGGCGTTCATATCGTCGAGGCGACCAAACAAGTATTCCGGCCGGTCACGGCGCGGCCCGTGAAGCGCGATCGTCCGGTTTTTGTGCCGGCCGCAATCTCGCGCGGCTAAGCCGATCAACGAAATTGATCGGCTTAGCGTTTCTTTGAGCATGATCTTTCCGAAAACCGGTTTCCACTTTTCGCGATCATGTTCTAGTTTTTGCGCGAGAGCAGGAAGACCGCCTGCTCGCCGAACATGTTCCAGAACCACCATGGTGCGTTCAGCCGCACCGGCCGGCCGCTCGAATTGAACGCGACCGCTCGGTCCATACGCACATCCAGCTTGCGCGTGAGCTCGACGAAATCGCGGATCGTGCAGAAATGGATGTTCGGCGTCTCGTACCAGCTTTCGGGAAGATTTTCGGTGACCGGCATACGCCCGCGCATCAGGATTTCGAGCCGGATTTTCCAATGACCGAAATTCGGAAACGAAACGATGGCATTCCGGCCGATCCGGAGCATCTGCTCCAGCACCCATCGCGGGCGGCGGGTGGCTTGCAGCGTCTGCGAAAGGATCACGTAGTCGAAGGCATCGTCAGGATAGTCGGCCAGGTCTATATCGGCGTCACCCTGGATGACCGCGAGCCCCTTCGCCACGCAGCGGTTCACGCCCTCGCGCGAAATTTCGATGCCGCGCCCGTCGACGCCGCGCGTTTCGGCCAAGAGCCGCAGCAATTCGCCGTCACCGGAGCCCACGTCCAGAACGCGCGAGTCAGGCTTAACCATATCGGCGACGACGACGAGGTCGACGCGGGTGCCATGCTGAGCGGTGGAAACGGGTGTGTCTTCGCGGGCGAGCATGATAGCCTCAGGCAACCCCGCGGGCGCGCGCGGCGGAGTTCAGAAATCCGCGCACGATATCGAAAAGCTCCGGCTCGTCGAGCAGGAAGGCGTCGTGACCTTTGTCGGTCTCGATTTCCGCGAACGAGACTGATGCGCTCGCCGCGTTCAACGCATGCACGATCTGGCGCGCTTCCGCAGTGGGGAAAAGCCAGTCGGACGTGAACGAGACCAGACAAAAGCGCGTTTTTGTTTTCTTGAACGCATTTGCAAGCACGCCGCCGTGATCGGCGGCAAGATCGAAGTAATCCATCGCGCGCGTGATGTAGAGATAGGAATTCGCGTCGAAGCGCTCGACAAAGATCGATCCCTGATGACGCAAATAGCTCTCCACCTGAAAGTCCGCGTCGAAGCCGAACGTGATCGCCGAGCGATCCTGCAGCTGCCGGCCGAATTTCCGATGCAGCGCACTGTCAGAGAGATATGTGATGTGCGCGGCCATGCGCGCGACCGCGAGCCCGCGGCGCGGAAACGAGCCGTCGCGAAAATAAATGCCGCCCTTCCAGTCGGGATCGGCCATCACCGCCTGGCGGCCGACCTCATGGAAGGCGATGTTCTGCGCGGAGTGGCGCGCGGCGCCCGCGATCGGGAGCGCGGCGAAGACACGCTCGGGGTAAGCTGCCGCCCATTGCAGCGCCTGCATCGCGCCCATGGAGCCGCCGGTTACGCAAAGCAACTGTTCGATGCCGAGATGATCGAGGAGCATCGATTGTGCGCGCACCATGTCAGGGATCGTCACGACCGGAAGCGAAAGCCCGTAGGGCTCACCATTCGCGGGATTCTTCGATGCAGGGCCTGTCGTGCCCATGCAGCCGCCGAGCACGTTCGAACAGATGACGAAGAAGCGGTTGGTGTCGATGGGCTTGCCCGCTCCCACCATGTTCTCCCACCAGCCGGGGCGTCCGGTGACCGGATGGGTGCCGACGACATATTGATCGCCGGTCAGTGCGTGACAAATGAGGATCGCGTTCGAGCGCGCGGCATTCAGCGTGCCGTGCGTCGTGTAGGCGATCTGGAACGGCGAAAGCTCGACGCCTGCATCGAGCTGCAACGGCTTGCCGGCGCCGAAGCGCGCCACTTCGGAGTGCGGTTCGTCCGCCTCGCGCTTCATCGCTTCGGTGCGATTACCCGCTATGGTGTCGATACGCGTCACGTCATTAACCATTCCTCGGCGGAAAGGCCCGCTGAACCGGAGCTAGGAAGCCCCCCACTAGCAGCCTGTCAATGTTTACTTTGCGTTCCCTTTCCCGGAACGCTATCACGGCGCGGCTTAATCCCGCGCTATCGCCATTTTTGAACCATGTCCGAGCCGAAAAATACCGCACGCAAGGAGGCCGCTTCGCCGAGCCTCGCTTCGCTGCGCGCGGATATCGACCGGATCGACGAAGCGATGCACCGGCTGTTGATCGAGCGCGGGGAGATCATCGAATCCCTGATTCGGGTGAAGGGCACGCAGGAGACAGGCGCCGCCTTTCGGCCCGCGCGGGAAGCCGAGATGATGCGGCGGCTTGTCGAGCGGCACCGGGGTATTTTGCCGCTCGACACGGCGGAGAGCATCTGGCGTGTCATCATCTCGACCTTCACCTATGTGCAGGCGAATTATTCGGTGCACGCCGACATGGCGGCAGGCGACGCGTTCGTTCGGGACTCGGCGCGCTTTCATTTCGGTTTCACTACGCCGCTCGTGCCGCATATGAGCGCATCGGCCGTGGTGTCGGCAGTCGCGGCTTCGCGCGGCGATCTCGGACTTGTTCCGGCGGGAACGGTTGCGGGTTCCGGCGCATGGTGGAGCGCGCTTGAGCCGGAGGATGCGCCGAAGATCATCGCGCGGCTTCCGTTCGTCGAGCGCGAGGATCATCCGGCCTCGCTGCCGCTCTTTGTCGTCTCAAAGCCGCTGGTGAAGGACGCGGCCGTGGAAGAGGTCGCGATTTGGAGTCTCGAGGTTTCGAACTGGAACGCCGCCGTGGCGGGCGCGATGCCCGCTTTCGTGGAAGTCCTCGCCGTGCCACAAGGCCAGTCGGGCGCTGCAGCTCTTCTCGTCTCACTCGCGCCCGGAAAGACGAGGCAGGATTTGGACGCCGCTTTGCAAGCCGCGGGCGTGTCGATACGGCATTCGGCCCTCGTCGGCGGCCACGCAAGCCGCTATACCGTTCCGCCCGGCAAATAGCCGACCTGGAGTGACCATGTCTGAGCGACCCACGCCGCGCCCCGGTGTGCTCGATATCAAAGCCTATGTACCCGGCCGCAGTAAGGCGGCACCGGGAGTAGCGAAGCTTTATAAATTGTCTTCGAACGAGACGCCGCTTGGGCCGAGCCCGAAAGCGGTGGAGGCCTTCAAGAAAGCGAGTGAGTCGCTCTCGCTTTATCCCGAGGGCTCGTCGGCGGTTCTGCGGGAGGCGATCGGCAAGACGTTCGGTCTCGATCCTGCACGCATCGTCTGCGGCGCGGGCTCGGACGAGCTACTGAATTTGCTCGCGCAGGCTTATCTTGCGCCGGGTGACGAAGCGATTTCAACCGTGCACGGTTTTCTCGTCTATAAAATCGCGACGCTCGCGGCAGGCGGCAAGCCGGTGATCGTACCCGAGCGCGACCTCACCGCCGACGTCGATATGATTTTGAAAGCGGTAACGCCGCGGACGAAGCTCGTGTTCATCGCCAACCCGAACAATCCGACCGGAACTTACCTGCCGCTTTCGGAAGTGAGGAGGCTGCGCGCGGGACTTCCCGGCCACACGCTTTTGGTGCTCGATGCAGCCTATTCCGAATACGTGCGCCGGAACGACTACGAGGCAGGGATCGAGCTCGTCGCGACGAGCGAAAATGTCGTGATGACGCGCACCTTCTCGAAAATCCACGGCCTAGCTGCGCTCCGGCTCGGCTGGATGTATGCGCCGGCGTCGGTGGTAGAGGCCGTGAATCGTATTCGCGGTCCATTCAATGTGAACACGCCGGCAATGCAGGCGGGCGTCGCGTCGCTTGCCGACAGTGCGCATCTTGAGCGCGCGGCCGCGCACAATGAGAAATGGCGCGGCTGGCTTGAGGAAAACATCCGGGCGCTGGGGCTTACGGTGACACCGAGCGTCGCAAATTTCGTGTTGATCCACTTCCCCGAAACAAAGGGGAAGACGGCCGCCGATGCCGATGCGTTTTTATTGAAGCGCGGCCTCGTGCTGCGGCAGGTCTCGGCCTACAACCTGCCGAATGCGCTGCGGATGACGGTCGGCACGGAAGAAGCCAATCGCCTTACCGTATCGGCGCTTTCCGAATTCATGGCGAGCGAGGCCGCTCGTGCCTGAGAAGATCATCTTTAACCGGCTCGCGATCATCGGCGCGGGCCTGATCGGCTCCTCGATCGCTCGCGCGGCGCGCGCGAAGGGGACGGTGAAAACGATTGTGACGACCGCGCGCACGGAAAAAACGCGAAGGCGCGTGGTCGAGCTTGGATTCGCCGATGTCGTCGTCGATGCCAATGCGCTCGCCGCGATGGATGCCGATTGCGTGATCGTCTGCGTGCCGGTCGGAGATTGCGGCGAAGTGGCGAAGGAAATCGCAGGCGCCTTGAAACCGGGTGCGATCGTCTCCGATGTTGGCTCGGTGAAGGGCGCGATCATTCGCGATATGGCGCCGCATATTCCGAAGAACGTGCATTTTGTGCCCGCGCATCCGGTGGCGGGCACGGAGCATTCGGGGCCTGACGCAGGATTCGCCGAACTTTTCGAGAACCGCTGGTGCATTCTTACACCGCCCGATCATACCGACGCAGCGGCGGTCAAAAAAATGCAGGCATTCTGGCAGGCGCTGGGATCGCACGTCGAAGTGATGAACGCGGAGCATCACGATCTCGTACTTGCGATCACCAGCCATCTGCCGCATCTGATCGCTTACAACATCGTCGGTACGGCGGCGGATCTCGAATCCCGCACGCTTTTGGAAGTGATCAAGTTTTCGGCGGGCGGCTTTCGTGACTTCACGCGCATCGCGGCCTCGGACCCCACGATGTGGCGCGACATTTTTCTCAACAATAAGGATGCCGTCTTGGAGATGCTCGGCCGCTTCAACGATGACCTCTCGATCTTGACGCGCGCGATTCGGGACGGGGACGGCGATACGCTGTTCGACCTGTTCACGCGGACGCGCGCGATCCGCCGCTCGATCATCGAAGTCGGACAGGAGACGCCGGAAACGGATTTCGGCCGCTGGCACGCCGAGCATCCGGAAGCTGGCAAGAAATAGCCGCGCGTCATGAATGCGACGTCCGAGATGCCGCAATTTGAGTGGGTGTTCGGCTACGGCTCGCTGATGTGGCGGCCGGGATTCGATTTCATCGAGAAACGTCCCGCGAAACTGATCGGCGCGCATCGCGCGCTTTGCGTCTATTCGCACGTTCATCGCGGCTCGCCGGAGAAACCCGGGCTTGTGCTTGGTCTCGACTATGGTGGTGCCTGCCGCGGTATTGCCTTTCGCATTGACAAAAAAAATCGCGAGGCGACCGTGCGTTACTTACGCGAGCGGGAGCAAGTAACGAGCGTCTATCGCGAAGTGGTGCGGCCGGTTTTGCTGCTGGAGGGCAAAGAAGACCGCTCACGCGCGCTTTGCTATCTGGTCGATCGTTCGCATGCGCAATACGCCGGCAATCTGCCGCGCGAGCGACAGCTCGAACTTATCTTGCAAGGAAACGGCCACTCCGGTGCGAACCCGGATTACGTGCTCGCGACCGTGAAGGAGCTGGAAACGCTCGGGATTCGCGACGCCACATTGGAGTGGCTCGCCGCGCGCTTGAAAAGCGGTACGGCACGAAGCTGAATCGTACCGCAAGGCTCAAGCCCTCTGCCGATCGCGAAGACCGGCAGGTTACTGAAGGTGCCAACCTCGCGCGGTGCTGGCCTGGCGAGCACTGCGAGATCCTCCATCGCCGCCGCGAGGTCGCATTCGTCCGCGGTGAGATGAACATGAATCTCGTCATAGCTTCCGGCGAAAGCTTTTTGCCCCACGCTGACGGCGACAACGACACGGTCTTCGTTCCGCCGTTGCACGAACAACGCAACAAAATGCTCGAAGGCGGGCACACCATTTCGCGCAAAAACGGTGAAGGCATAGCGGCGGCCCGACTGGCCGCGCCAAAAATGAAAACGATCCGCCATTTCCGGCGGGGCGGTGAGGGCACCGGCATCGCCGGCCAGGGAGCGAATCAAAATCGGATACATGAGAACAAAACTAGAACATTTTTTCAGATTGTCAATTCG
>JAJPHK010000200.1 GCA_021325315.1 Alphaproteobacteria bacterium | reverse complement strand
CTCGGGCGTCGGGCCGATAAAGCCGACCTTGTGATCGCGCAGGATTTCCGCAAAGCGCGCGTTCTCCGCGAGAAAGCCGTAGCCGGGATGCACGGCGTCCGCGCCGGTGATTTCGCAGGCGGCGAGCAAATTCGGAATGTTCAAGTAGCTTTCGCGCGCGGGCGGCGGGCCGATGCAAACGGTTTCGTCCGCGAGCTTCACGTGCATGGCGTCCGCGTCGGCGGTGGAATGCACCGCGACGGTTGCAATCCCCAGCTCCTTGCAGGCGCGCAGAATCCGAAGCGCGATTTCGCCGCGGTTCGCGATCAGGATTTTATCGAACATGACGTTCAGCTACTCGATGACGACGAGCGGCTCGCCGAATTCGACCGGTTGGCCGTCGTCGACCACGATCTGCGTCACCGTGCCCGCACGCGGGGCGGGGATCGCGTTCATCGTCTTCATTGCCTCGATGATCATAATGGTTTGTCCGGCCGAGACCTTCGTGCCGACATCGACGAAAGGCTTCGCGCCCGGCTCCGGCGCACGATAGGCGGTGCCGACCATCGGCGATGTGACGACGCCGGGATGCTTCGACACGTCGGCGGGCTTCGCCGCGGCGGGCGCGGAAGCATGCGCCGCCGGGGCGGGCGCGTGATGATGCGCGACGGGAGCCATCGCATGTCCGCCGCCGCCGCGCGAAACGCGCACGCGCTGGTCGCCGCGCTGCACTTCGATTTCAGTAAGGTGATTTTCCTCGAGGAGACGCGAAAGCTCGCGTACAAGTTCCCGGTCGACTTCGATTTTGCGCTTGAACATCTCGAAATTTTTCCGCGTTATTTTTTGCCCAAAAGCTCGGCCAGTCCGTCGATCGCGAGCGCGTAACCCTGCACTCCCATGCCGCAGATCACGCCGCGCGCCGCCTTCGATACATAGGAATGATGTCGGAAATCTTCCCGGGCATGGATATTGCTGATGTGCACTTCGATCGTCGGCACTTTCACGCCAAGGAGCGCGTCCATGATCGCGATCGAAGTCGTCGTGTAGCCCGCCGGATTGA
Organism: Alphaproteobacteria bacterium; assembly: GCA_021325315.1. Lineage (GTDB taxonomy): Bacteria > Pseudomonadota > Alphaproteobacteria > Rhizobiales > Xanthobacteraceae > Palsa-892. The sequence continues at coordinate 10,100 of JAJPHK010000200.1, read as the reverse complement.
TGACGATGCCCTTGGCTTTCTGCCGGCCGGCTTCTTGAATGAAATCGACGATTTCACCCTCGATATTCGATTGCCGGAACTCTGCTTTCCAGCCGTGGCGTTTGGCGGTTTTCTCGCAAAGCTTCTGCACGTCTTTCAGCGTCGCGCGGCCGTAGGTTTCGGGCTCGCGCGTGCCGAGCAGGTTCAGATTCGGTCCGTTGATGACGAAGATCGTCCCGGCCATGGAAGTATCGACTTGGGGCTCAAAGATACCGCCGCCCGGGATGGGCGGCGGGCGATCCTTATAGAAAGGCCGGATAGAAACGCCAAGTGTCGAAACAAGCAGGCATGGAAAAAGGGTGAAGGGAGGCATTCCTTCGCCCTTTCCGCAGAATCGCAATGAGTTCGCAGGGTTGCCCTTTAATGGCGTCTTTCGGCCCACAACTCATGATAATTGCTGAACATCGTCAGCGTCTTGTCGTACCGCGTCGGCTCGAGCAGAGGCAGGAGCCATTTCATAACAAAATTCACGGCAGGGGAGACGTGCCGAACGTATAGATCGATCGGTTCGAGCCGGTGCCGGAGATGGAATTTCGGATCGTAATTCAGCGAACTGCTCCGAAACCACCGGTAGCCGTGGGAAATGCCCCAGCGGACGATATCGCGGAAGAGGTAATAGTAGAGGCCAAGATCCAGCGCGACGCTGTAATCGAGCCCGATATATTCGGAATAGATCGTATCGCCGTGCGTCATGCAAGCCGCGAAGGCGACGATCTTCCCGCGCAGACGCCACAGAAAAAAATCGACCTTGTCGCTCATGCGCTGGCCGAGTTCGCAGAAATAGTCCGGCGTAAGCTTCTCGAACGAAAGATTCGAGCGCTCGAACACTGCGAGGTACAGCGGATAGATTTCGTCGATGACCGGCGTTACGTCCTTTACCCGGCTCATTTGCAGGCCCGCGTTTTCCGCCGCGCGAAACTTCTTGCGAAGACGGCGCCGCGTTTTGCTGCTGAGAACGCTGTTCATGTACTGCTCGAAATTTTCGTAAGCGATCCAGAGCCGCGTCATCGGCATGCTGGGAATCCGGCTGAAGCCGTTCGCGACGAAACATTCGAATACGGGGCGGTAACGGGAAGGAAATTCCTTCATGACGATCATCGGCGCGCCCATCGCGCGCGCGTGCTCGACGGCGGAAACGGCGAGATGGCGTGCGAGCGCGGTTTCGTGCTCGCCTCCTGCCAGATGGCCTTCGCCCGCGACGCAGCCGATCATGATGGTGCGCACTTTGAGAAAGCGAGGCCAAATCTTCCGGATCTTTTCAACGAGCGGATATAACCGGCCGTCCGTTCCGCTCAGCATATCCTGATCGAGCACGAAGAACGGTTCGACCGCGCGCGGCTCGCCATCCGCGTCCTTTAGCACAAAATAGCGATAGTCGAATTCGGGATGTAACGTGTCCTCGATCAGCTCGTAATAGCGGTGATCCTTGCGCTCGTCGGCGAAGGCATGCCGCCAGCACGGATGATCGCGAAGCTCTTCGCGGCTGGCCACTTCCAGCCGAAAGTTCGAATTTCTTACATATTCGTCTTGAACGTGCGCATGTTTATGCATCGCGCAATATGATGGAGCCGCTCTTTGCGCGAGGCACTGCGACAGACCGACCACCCCGGTCACATTTGGTTGAGTCGGTCTTGTTCCGGCGAATTTGTTGCAGAGGAAAACAAGTTCTTCAGCGAAAACCGGCTCTATGTTGGCGTAAATTTGGCAGATACGTGCCGAGGCAACCGGCTAGCAGGTCGCCTTGCCGCATTTCCGCACCGAATCGATCTTGTCCTTCAGCGTGTCGTAACCCATCGCGCCGACGATCATTTCGTTTGCCACGATGAAAGTCGGCGTGCCGTTGATGCCGAGCGCCTGCGCGATGCCCATGCTTTCGCGAATCGTGTCCACGACTTCCGGGTTCTCCATGTCTTTTTGAATACGCGCGACGTCGAAGCCCGCTTCCTTCGCAGCTTGCAGCGCACGCTCCTTGTTGGCTTCGCCCCTGCCGCCGAGGAGGCGCTTGTGGAATTCGAAATATTTGCCGCTGGTGTCCTGCATGCGCACGGCGACCGCGACCTTGGCGGCGTCCACCGAGCCCGGACCAAGCACAGGGAATTCCTTCAGCACGATCTTCAGATTCGGATCGTCCTTCACGAGTTTCATCACGTCGCCGAGCGCGTGCTTGCAATAGCCGCAGTTGTAATCGAAGAACTCGACGAGCGTTACATCGCCCTTCGGATTGCCGAACGAGGGCCCGCGCGGCGAATCGAAAATGACGGCGCGGTTGGCGGCGATCGTCGCGCTCTGCTTCTTCGTGTCTTCGGACGCCTGATATTTTTCCAGCGCCTCGAGCGCGTCGCGCAGCACTTCCGGATGCTTGACGAGATAATCCTTGATGATCGCCTCGATCTCCGGGCGGTCCTGGTCGGACAGCGCGCCGGCGGGCGTCGCAATGAACGCGAAAGCGGCCGCAGCAAATGCGGCGGCGAAGGAAAAACGGCGAAGCAACATTACGATTCTCCTGAGGCAAAACATGTCACAGCTTCGGGGGCTTGTAATTCACAATATCGTCAGACTTAATCCAGCCGGGCGAGCCGGCGGGGAAGGCTTTTTGCGCGCGCAGCGCAAGCTGCCGCGCGGTACGGATGTCGCCGTTGTTGAAGGCTTCCTGTGCGGAAGAAAGATCGGCGTTCGGCTGATCGCCTTTGCGCGCATAGGCGATCGCGAGCTCGCGGTAGCCGAGTGCGGCCGTCGGCTCCTTGGCGATCGCGGCACGCAATTCGTTGATCGCTTCGTCGGTGAGCGACTTGTCGTTGGTTTGCACAAGCGCCTGGCCAAGCAGGACGCGGATTAAGGCTGCGCCTTTCGAAAGCTGCACCGCATGGCGGAGCGGTCCGATCGCGTCGCGCGCCTTTCCGGCTTCAAGCAGCGCCTGTCCGCGCAGCTCGTACAAGTACGGATTGTTCGGCTGCTCCGAGATCAGAACGTCGATCTGCGCGAGAGCGCTGCGCAAATCGCCGTAGCGGTAGGTCGCGATCGCGCGCGCATAACGCGCGGGCGGCGACATGTCGGAAGTAGGATAGCGGCGGAGCGTCGTCCCGAGCGAGTCCGTGAACGCGAAGAGCTTCGCGCGCATCATGTCGTGGCGAAGCTGCAGCTCGGGCGGATCCTTCTTGTTGTAATAGGGACTCTGCTTCGCGAGGTTTTCGAGGTTCAAAATGCGCTCGCGCGGCATCGGATGGCTTTGCAGGTACGGATCGACCTGGTTCGAAATGAACATCGTATCGCGCGCGAAACGATCGAAGGTTTCCAGCATGCCGCGCGGCGATTGCTGTGTCGCCTCGAGGAATTTCACTCCCGCACGATCGGCGGATTCTTCCTGGGAGCGGACGTAAGAAAGAAGCGTTCGCTGAATCATGCTTTGCGGCGCCATGAGAATTCCCGGCGCAGCCTCGCCGATATTGTTGTTGCCGCGCGCGCCCGCAACCATCGCGCCCGCGCCCGCAAGCATTGCGAGAATCGCCATCGTTTGCATATTCGCAATCTGCTCGCGGCGGCGCGCGAGATGTCCGCCCGCGATATGGCCTGTTTCGTGGGCGAGCACGCCGATGATCTGGTTCGGTGTCTTCGAATCCGTCAGCGCGCCGAGATTGACGAAGATGCGCCTGCCGTCGGCCACGAAAGCGTTGAACTGCTTGTCGTTGATAATGACGACTTCGATCTTCTGGTTCTGCAGGCCCGCCGCCTTCAGGATCGGACGGGTATATTCGCGCAGGAGCTCCTCGGTTTCCGCGTCGCGGATAATCGGCATCGCACCCGAAGGCGCCGATTCCTGCGCGCGCGCGCGATAGCCCGCCGAAAAATCCGCGAGCAACAGCGCGCCGAGCGCGAGCGCGCTCGCCGCGCGCGCGATCCGTGCTTTAAGACCGGGACTAGCTGTTTTGGCGCTTCTCATGCGAAGGTTGTGGCCCTTTTCCGACCGTTCGCGGGCAAGCTACGGGCGCCGGGAAGGGCGGTCAACGCGATCTTCTTCCGAGGCTGTCATCGAAAGATTAAACGAAAGAGCGCGTGAATGCGGCGGCAGCGGGGCACAAAGGCATGAGGGAACAGGCAAACGCAGGAATCGCTGCCGCGAAGCGGCTGCTCGCGCCCTCGAACCGGAGCGGCGTGCCGCCCTTCATGGTGATGGATGTGATGGCCGCGGCCGCCCGGCTCGAGGAGGGCGGCGCGCGTGTCATTCACATGGAGGTGGGGCAGCCCGCCGCACCCGCGCCGTCGGCCGCGATCGCGGCGGCCGAAGCCGCGTTAAAGGCAAGGCGCATCGGCTATACCGAGGCGCTTGGGATTCCTTCGCTGCGCGCGCGCATTTCAAAGCATTACGCGGAAAGCTACGGGGCGGAGGCCGATCCCGCGCGCATTGTGATCACCACCGGATCGTCCGGCGGTTTCATTCTCGCTTTTCTCGCGCTGTTCGAGCCGGGCGACCGCGTCGCAGTCGCCGAGCCCGGCTATCCGCCGTACCGGCACATCCTCACCGCGCTCGGTTGCGAGCCGGTTCCGGTTCCAATTTCCGCCGAGACACGCTGGACGCTCACGGTCGACGGCGTGCTGGCGGCGCACCGGAACAAGAAGCTTGCGGGCGTGCTGGTCGCAAGCCCCGCGAACCCGACCGGCACGATGCTGGATGCCGAGCATCTCGGTGCGTTGGAGCGAGCCTGCGGCGACGCCGGCATCAAGTTCATCTCCGACGAGATCTATCACGGGCTCGATTACGCCTTTCCGGCGGAGACCGCGGCGAAAATTTCCGGCGACGCGGTCATCGTGAATTCGTTCTCGAAATATTTCTGCATGACCGGCTGGCGCATCGGCTGGCTGGTGGCGCCGGAAGCGCTCGTGCGCCCGATCGAGCGCCTGCAGCAAAATCTTGCGATCTCCGTGCCGACACTTTCGCAAATCGCGGCGGAAGCCGCCTTCGACGGCCGTGCGGAAATGGACGCGGTGAAGCGCGGCTATGAGGAGAACCGGAAAATCCTGATTGAGGGCCTGCCGAAAGCGGGCCTCGACAAATTTCTCCCCGCCGACGGCGCGTTTTATCTCTACGCCGATGTTTCCCGTTTCACCGGCGACAGCTTCGCTTTCGCGAAGCAAATGCTGGAAGAAACCCACGTGGCCGCGACCCCCGGAATCGATTTCGATCCTGTGCGCGGAAAACATTTCATCCGCTTCTGCTACGCGGGGGCGAACGCCGAGATGCTGGAAGCGGTGGAGCGCATCGCGCGCTGGCTGAAATGAGGGCGGCGGCAAAACCTCCCGTCAAGGACATCGTGCCTCCGCCGCGCACGATCCCCTATTTCGTTCCACCGCTGCTCAGCGGCGTAGCAGGCTTCATCGACGTCGTTACCTTCGTCGCCCTTTTTGGGCTTTATGTCGCGCAGGTGACCGGCAGCTTTGTCGTGGTCGGGGCGCAGATCGTGGAGCAAGGCGGCGCGAGCACGCTGATCAAAATTCTCGCGATTCCGATTTTTATCGCTGGCGCGATGGTGACGGTTCTGCTTTGCCATTGGCTCGCGCAGGTGCGCAGGTCGCTCCTCGGCTGGTCGCTCGCGCTCGAAGCCGTCTTGCTGATCGCGTTCTATGTTTGTGCGCGCTTGAGTCCGTTGAAAGACCCGAATGCGCCCTGGACGCTCGCCGCAAGCATCTTTGCGCTCGCCGCCATGGGCGTGCAGAGCGCGATGGTTCGTCTCCTGATGCGAAACGTCGCGTCGACAAACGTGATGACGACGAACACTTCGCTCCTCGGCATCGACGCCGCCGAACTTTTGATCGCCTGGCGCGAGAAGCGGAAATCGCCGCGCAGCCGCCGCGCGGCGAGAAACTTCGAGAAAGCCCATCGCAGCTTTTACGCGCTCTTTCAGATCACGCTCGGATTTGTCGCGGGCGCGGCGCTTGGCGCCGCCGTCTATCACGAGGCGGGCCTGAACGCCTTGCTCGGTCCGATCGGCGTGATCGCCGCGCTCGCGGCCTGGGCCTTCGAGCGCGACGTTTTCGGCGCGTAACTAGCCGCCCCGGAACCGCGACCACCAGCCCGACCGGCGCGGCCGCTCCTCTTCGATCTCTCCGCCGCCCTTGCTTTCCGATTCATCCCGCGCGGGAGCGGGTGGGGGCGTATGACCGCTCGAACTTTCGTCCTGCTCGAAATTGACGACGGGCGCGGGCTCACGCACCGTCGAGCGCCGCTTCGGCGCAGGCTCGCCCGAAGGAGCGGACGAGGGCTCTTGCGGTTGTTCGAACCGCGCGGGTTCGGGTTGCGGCGCGTCGTTCGACGGCCCGGTGTCGGGCATGCCCTCGGCCTCGAAATCGCTTCCCGACTGATGCGCCTCGAATGTTTGCATTGGCTCGCGGTGACGGTCGCGATCGCCGCGATTGCGCCGCCCGCCGCGCCGTCCGCGCCGCCGCCGCTTGCGCGACTCGCCGCCTTCGCGATGTTCGCCGCCGTGTGTTGCCTGGCTTTGATGCTCGCCCGCGGGCTCGAACGACTCTTCGCTTCCGGAAAATTCCGCGCTCTCGCCGAAGCTCTGCTGCGGCGCATGTTCGCGCTGGCCGCCGCGCCCGCGCCGCCCGCGCCGCCGCCTGCGGCCCCGGCGCTCGCCGCCGCCGTGATCGTGGTGTTGCTCTGCGGTTTCCTCGCCGCCTTCGGCGGACGCCGCCTCCTCCATTTCGCCGGCGAATTCCTCTTCCTCGCCGGTTTCCACCGCGACCGAATCGAGCGAAATCCGCGGCGCGATCGTCGCGGGCTTCTGCCGCGCGAGGCCGCCCCGTTCGATCACGAAGGATTGCTGGCCGGTAAGGCTCCCGTCCGACTGGATCATGATCATCACGCCGAACAAGTCCTCGAGCTGTCGAAGATGCGCGCGCTTGTTGTTCAGGACATAAAGCGCGACGTCGGGCTTCGCGCGCGCGATCACGTCGTGCGTCGCGCTCTTCATCAGCTGATCCTCGATGCCGCGCAGGAGCTGCAGCGCGACCGAGGAGACCGCGCGCACATGGCCGGTGCCGCCGCAGACCGGGCAGACTTCGGTCGAGGATTCCAGTACCCCCGTACGGATGCGTTGGCGCGACATTTCCAAGAGGCCGAAATGCGAGATGCGCCCGACCTGGATGCGCGCCCGGTCGTGCCGGAGAGCGTCCTTGAGCTTGCGCTCGACGTTCCGGTTGTTGCGCTTCTCCTCCATGTCGATGAAGTCGATGACAATGAGCCCCGCGAGGTCGCGAAGCCGAAGCTGGCGGGCGATTTCCTCCGCCGCCTCCATGTTGGTCTTGAGCGCCGTGTCCTCGATATGATGCTCGCGCGTGGAGCGGCCCGAGTTCACGTCGATCGAGACCAAGGCCTCGGTCGGGTTGATCACGATGTAGCCGCCGGACTTGAGTTGCACCGTCGGCGAGAACATCGCGTCCAGCTGATGCTCGACGCCGTAGCGCGCGAAGATCGGCTGCTTTTCCTTGTATTCGATCACGCTCTGCTCGTGGTTCGGCATGAGCATGCGCATGAATTCCTTCGCTTCCTCGTAGCCTTCGCGGCCGGCGACGATGACTTCGTCGGTCTCTTTATTGTAGAGATCGCGGATCGCGCGCTTGGTGAGCGAGCCTTCCTCGTAGACGAGGGAAGGAGCCTGCGATTTCAGCGTGAGCTCGCGCACGGTCTCCCAGAGGCGCAGGAGATATTCGAAGTCGCGCTTGATCTCGGGCTTGGTGCGCGAAGCGCCCGCGGTCCTGAGGATCACGCCCATGCCTTCCGGCACCTCGAGGTCTTCCACAAGTTCCTTCAGCCGCTGGCGGTCCTGCGAGCTGGTGATCTTCCGCGAGATGCCGCCGCCGCGCGAGGTATTCGGCATCAACACCGAATAGCGGCCCGCGAGCGAGAGATAAGTTGTGAGCGCCGCGCCCTTGGTGCCGCGCTCTTCCTTCACGACCTGCACCAGCAAGACCTGCCTGCGCTTGATGACTTCCTGGATCTTGTAGCGGCGGAAGCGGCGCGGCTGCCGCTCCGGCACTTCTTCCATGGCGCCGCCGCCGAGTTGCTCGACGGATTCATCTTCGGCCTGATCGCGGCGCGCCTCGCGTGCTTGCTCTTCGCCGTTTTCCATCGGCGAATGTTGTTCGCCCGCGAGTTCCGACGCTTCCGCGGCGCCTCCGGATTCCGAACCCACGGCGTCGCTGAAAGACGCGGCCGAGTGCTCGTGTTCCGCGGATTCGCCGTTTCCGTTTTCTTGTTCGTTTTCTTGCGCGCCGATTTCCTCGGGCGCTTCGTCGTCATGCGGCACTTCCTCGATCGAGCCGTTCTCGCTGTCCGGATGTTCTTCGGGAAGCGCGGCGTCCGCGCCGCTTTCGGATTCCTGTCCGGATTCCTGCGCGGGCTCCGAAATCGCTTCGTCGCGCCGCGCGGAGCGCGCCTGCTGGCGGGCGAGGCGGCGTTCTTCCGCTTCGCGCGCGGCGCGCTCTTCTTCCTCGATCAGCGCCTGCCGGTCGGCGACCGGAATTTGATAGTAGTCGGGATGGATTTCGCTGAAGGCGAGGAAGCCGTGCCGGTTGCCGCCGTAATCGACGAAACAGGCTTGCAGCGACGGTTCGACGCGCGTGACTTTGGCTAGATAGATATTCCCGCGAAGCTGGCGGCGATTGGCGGATTCGAAATCGAATTCCTCGACACGATTTCCACGGACGACCACAACCCGGGTTTCCTCGGGGTGGGATGCATCAATAAGCATCTTGTTGGCCATAGGGTTCTCTCTGGGCGGCGCGCGAAGACGGCGCCGCGAAATGGCGCGCGTAAAAATGAGCGAGCGCGCGCGAGGGGTTGGGTGAAAAGGCAGAGGGCGGCGGTAAAAAAGCCGCCGACAAAACGAGCAAGATGATCGGACGAATGTGAGTTCGACAGATATTCGACCGGCAGCGTCATCGCGCCCATGATCGCGTTCATGTCCTCGACCTTGTTATGCGGACGGCTTAACCGCCGTCCGGCTTGCAGCGCTGATCCGGGACCGCGCGTTCCGGTATTGGTCAAAATACCGGCGCTGCGTGCGCCCTGTGCGGATTGCCGGACGAATCCGGCGCGAACCACAAGCTGCCTATCTATTAGGGGCGGGGTCCCCCCTTTGCAAGGGAAACCGTCAAAAAGCGGTTATAAGCCCGGAATTACGCCGTTTGCGCGAGCAGGCAGGCCAAGCTTGAGGGGTGGTCAACCATGGGAACGTGACCGCTTTCGATGCTGAGCCGCTGCCAGCTCGGATCGGCTTCGAGCCGCTTCACCACCGCATCGAACGGGTGCGAGCGGAACTTCGAAGCGCGAATGTAGCTTTTCTTCGCGATCCGATCGCGCGCTCCGCCCAGGCGAATGACTTCGTTGAAGGTCGCGTAAGGCTGCGGCGTCGTTTGCCCGTCGACCCACGCGCGATTTTCTTTTGCCACCGCAAGCGACTCCGCAGGCAAGGCCGGCACGGAAACGCCGCCCGTCTTCGAAGCTTCCTTGTCGAGATAGCCCATGATGGACGCGGGCCAGTATTCGCGCATCGCCTTGCCGTTCTCCGGCACGAAGCCGTCGATCACGACGAAGGATTTTATTTTCTCCGGCATTTTCTCGGCAACGCCCGAGATCACCATGCCGCCATAGGAGTGGCCGACGAGCACGACGTTGTCGAGATCCTCCGCGATGATGAGACGGCAGATGTCGTCGACATGCGTGGAGAGGTTGATGTCCTTGGACAAAAGCTTCGCACGCTCGGCCAATCCCGTAAGCGTCGGCGCATAGACGCTGTGGTCTTCGGCTTCGAGGAGCGGAGCGAGCCGGCTCCATGCCCAGCCGCCCATCCAGGCGCCGTGCACGAGAACGAAAGTGGAGGGAGAGGTCATGGCGGCGCGCGTTATAGAGACGACCGCCGTCCCGTCAAAGCCGTCATGGCGGGGCTCGTCGCCTAAGCCGGGTTTACCCGACTTAGGCTCTTAAATACCTATCGAACTCGGGCAAGCCCGAGTTCGAATGCCATCCACGCTTTTCTTGCCGAACCGCCTTTAAGACGTGGATG
>JAJPHK010000118.1 GCA_021325315.1 Alphaproteobacteria bacterium | reverse complement strand
CTCGCGTTCGCGACCGAGACGACGCGCTGGTCGAACTGGCTTTCCTGTCTCGCGATCGCGTAGACGATGGCAGGGTCGGCCGCCGGGCCGACATGCGTGTATTTCGGAAGCCCGAAGGTGGGGAAGCCGACCATTTCCGCCGGCACGCCCTTGTTCATCGCGGCTTTTCCGATCAGCACCAGCGCGCGCGCGTCGTGCATTTCGTTCGCGACGTGTGCGAGCAGGAGATACCCAACCGTGTCACTGCCGGCGCGTTCGGCAAAATCCGTGTAGATCGGCACTGTGAGATCGCGCGCGTCGGCGGCATAAAGAAGCCGGAGCGCGCGGATTGGCTCCTGCTTCTCGAATCCGGCGAGCTCGGCCGCGGGCGGTTTCGGCACTTGCGGCAGCGGCAGGTCCTTCAGGCCGAGCCGCGCGCGCGCGAGCTGGCCGTAGTAGGTGACGGTGTGGCGCGCGGCGTTCTGATAGTTGATGCGTGCACCGATTTTGTCGCCCGCCGCTTCCTCCGCGCGGCCAAGCCAGTAATAGCCGCGCGAGACCGTTACCGGGTGCATCGAGATTTTCGGAATCTCTGCGAAGAGCCGCTTGGCGGCGGCGGAATCATGCAGGAATCTCAATGCGATCCAGCCGGCGGTGAAGAGGTAGTCGGCCTTGTAGTTTTCCGCCTCCGGCATCGCGGCTTCATGCGCGACCTTGAAGGCGGCACGATAGTCGCCGGTGTCGAGCAGCGCCCGCGCCACCAGGCGGCGCTCCTTCCACCACTCGTCCGGCGCAACGATCGCCCGCGGATCGCGCGGCGCTTCGGCGAGAACGCGCGCCGCGCCCTGCGGGTCTTTTTTCAGGCGAAGATATTGCGCGCGCGCAAAAATGTAACTCGGGTCCTTGCGCACGGCAGCGGGCACGGCATCGAGGAGGTGCCCCGCGTTCGACGATCGTTTGCGGACGGCCGCGCGCGCGAGCGCGATCGCTCCCTGACCGGGCCCCGCGAGCTGGGCGGCGCGGATCGCGGCATCGGTTTTATCTTCGCCGAACATCCTGTCGGCCCGCAGCTTGTGATCCTCCTGCGTCAGCGCGCTGGGAAAGGCGGCGAGGAGGTCGCGCTCGCTTGCGGGCGAGAGGTCGTCGTTCCGCCAGGCCATGCGGACGAGCGCGGTGGCGTTCCTTTGATCGCCGCTCGCCGCGAGCGCCTTGGCAAGCATCAGCTTTCCTTCGCCCGAAAGCGGCGCGCTTTGTCCAAAGAAGGCGCGCACCGTTCCGGCATCCCGGTTTTCCTCGTAGAGGAGCCGCTCGGCGCGTTTGCGGATCAAGGACGAGCTTGGCCAGGAAGTCCCTCGCTCGCGAATGAACCGGGCGGCGCGGTCGAAGCCGATATCGTTCGGCGTCATCCGAAGACCGAGCCAGATGATGAGATTGCGGGCGGCGGAATCTTGCAGCCGGTCGGCGATCTCAAGCGCCTTGCCGCCTTCCTCCTTCCGGATGTAGCCGATCGCCTGCTTGAGCGAGGCGATGTCCGTTTGAATCTGGGCGTGCAGGCTCTGGGCGTGCAGGGGCGGCTCGACGGCAAGGATCATCGCCGCGGCGAGCAGCGCTTTCAGGAGTGGCGAGTCGATCCGCATCATCTCCGGCCACAGGAATCACGAATTCCGGTCAATTCATGGCCCTTTCCTTACCATTCTGTAAACAAAAAGCCTTTTCACGGGGCTTTCGCCGCCTCCGGTTTGGGAGTATCCATCTTGGATTGCCGACATTCGAGAAAGTTGCGCCGCCATGTTTCGAGGTTCCTTCACCGCTTTGGTCACGCCGTTCAAGAACGGCGGCCTCGATGAGCGCGCTTTCCGCGAGCTTATCGATTGGCAGATCGCCGAAGGCACCGACGGCCTCGTGCCGGTCGGCACGACCGGCGAAAGCCCGACGCTCACCCATGACGAGCACCACAAGGTGGTCGAGTGGTGCGTGGAGCAGGCCAAGGGCCGGGTGCCGGTGATCGCGGGCGCGGGCTCGAATTCGACCGCGGAAGCGATCGACCTCGCCAAGCACGCCGAAAAGGCGGGGGCGGACGCGGTGCTTGTGGTCGCGCCCTATTACAACAAGCCGAGCCAGGAAGGCATTTACCGCCACTTCAAGGCGATCAATGACGCGATCAATATTCCGATTTTCGTCTACAATATCCCGCCGCGTTCGGTGATCGACATCTCCGTCGAGACAATGAAACGGCTTTCGGAACTCAAGAACATCAAGGGCTGCAAGGACGCGACCGCGAAGCTCGACCGTGTGAGTTTGCAGCGCCATGCTTGCGGGCCGGATTTCATTCAGCTCTCGGGCGAGGACGGAACGGCGCTCGGTTATAACGCACAGGGCGGCGTCGGCTGCATCTCGGTGACCGCGAATGTCGCGCCGCGGCTCGTCGGCGAATTCCAGGACGCGACGTTGCGCGGCGATTTCAAGGCCGCGCTGCAGATCCAGGACCGCCTGATGCCGCTGCATGCGGCGCTCTTTGTCGAGAACAGCCCGGCGCCCGCGAAGTATGCGCTGTCGCTTCTCAACAAGTGCTCGGAGCATGTGCGGCTCCCGCTCGGGCCGCTTTCGGAATCAAGCAAGGCCGTCGTGCGCGAGGCCATGGTGCATGCCGGCCTCATGAACGCGTGAGGCGGGAGACCCCGACCTCGGCCATGGCCAAGAAGAAAGCCGGCGATACCAGGCGCGACGTCGCCGTAAACCGCAAGGCGCGTTTCAATTACGAGATCGGGGAAGTGTTCGAGGCCGGGATCGTGCTTACCGGCACCGAAGTGAAATCGCTGCGCGTCGGCAAGGCCACGATCGCCGAGTCCTACGCGGATGCGCGCGGTAACGAAATCTGGCTCGTGAACGCGAATATCCCCGAATACCTGCAGGCGAACCGCAACAATCACGAGCCGCGCCGGACTCGGAAACTTTTGCTGCATCGCAGACAGATCAACAAGCTGATCGGCGCGGTCGAACGGGAAGGAATGACGATCATTCCACTTAAGCTCTATTTCAATGCGAAAGGCCGGGCGAAGATGGAAATCGCGCTTGCGCGCGGCAAGAAACTTTACGACAAACGGCAAGCCGCCAAGAAACGCGACTGGGCACGGGAAAAAGGACGGTTGTTGCGGCAAAAGGGGTGATGGGGGAAGAGATGGCCATTCCGGTAAAGCTCGACCATTGCGTCATTCACGTTTCGGACTGGGCGCGATCGAACGCTTTTTACGTCAAGGTTGTGGGCGCCGAACTGATCACGCGCCCGAACGGCTTCGCCTATCGTTTCGGCGATACTCAGCTCAATCTGCATGGGCCGGGTTTCAAGCCCGCCGAAGTGGCGCGGCTTCCCGTCCAGCCGGGCAACAGCGATCTCTGCTTCGAATGGAAGGGGCCGATTTCGGACGCTGTAAAGCATCTCGAGCGCTGCGCCGTGACAATTGAGCGCGGGCCGATGGAACGCTTCGGCGCGAAGGGACCGGGTATGAGCATCTATTTCCGCGATCCCGACGGTTCGCTGCTCGAATTCATTTCATATGCGAATATGAAGAAGTAAGCTCTTCTGTACGGACTCTTTTTCGCTTTCGGAATCGGATACCGTTATGGTGCTTCATAACCCGTTGAATTTGCCGGATGATTTGCCCGCACCGAAAGATGACGGTGCGGCGCGGCATCTTGTCGGCATGCGGCTTCCAGCGTTGCCGTTAGAGGCGACGGACGGTTCGAAAGTCGATCTTTCGAAGTTGGTAGGCCGCACCGTCGTCTACGCCTATCCGCGTACCGGCCGGCCGGGTCAGCCGCTTCCGACCGGCTGGGATGCGATCCCGGGGGCGCGCGGCTGTACGCCGCAGTCCTGCTCGTTTCGCGACCATTTCCGCGAATTGCAGATGGCGGGTGCCGATCACCTGTTCGGGCTTTCGACCCAGGACAGCGCCTATCAGCGAGAAGTCGTGGAGCGGCTGCATCTCCCATTCCTTATCCTGTCGGATGCCGGACTGAAGTTCGCCCGCGCGTTACGATTGCCGACTTTCAGTGTCGACGGTATGGAACTTTTGAAACGCCTCACGCTTGTGATCGACGACGGCGCGATCACGCATGTGCTTTATCCAGTGTTCCCGCCGGACAAGAGCGCCACCGAGACGCTTGCCTGGCTGAACGCCCACAAGCGCTAATTATTTTTCAAGCCGCTTTTTTGCTGCCGAGAACACAGCGCGGAACATCCTTGGCGTCAGCACGCCCGTGTTCGTGTTGTAGCGGGAGCAATGATAGCTGTCGAAGAGCGTGTAACCTGCCAGTTCGTGCTTTGTGCCGTGGCGGAACTTGAAACGCGAAAGTTTCTCCCCAAGCGCCATGATCGCCGAGTCGTGCGCGATCTTGCCGAGAGCGACGATGGCCTTCACGTTTTTCATTTCCTGCATCGAAGCAACGAGGAAACGGCGGCAGGTTTTGATCTCGGAAGGGAGCGGCTTGTTCTCCGGCGGCACGCAGCGCACGGAATTGACGATCCTTGCGTTCACGAGACGAAAGCCGTCGTCGGGGCGCGCTGCGTAAGTTCCGCGGCCAAAGCCCAATTCTTTCAAAGTCGCGTAGAGAAGTTCGCCCGCGAAGTCGCCGGTAAACGGCCGTCCCGTCCGGTTCGCCCCGCGCAGTCCCGGCGCGAGGCCGACGATCAGGAGTTCGGCGTCAACCGGACCGAAACAGGGAACGGGCGCATTGAACCAGCCGGGCTCGGCCTTCCGGTTCGCCTTGCGGAAGGCGGCAAGGCGAGGGCAGAGCGAACAATCGCGACTCGGCTCGATGGTCATCGCCGCTGTAATGGCGGCACGTCAACGCGATCTCAAGCGTCTTCGGGGTCAGGCTCGTAAGCGCGGGCAGGCGGCGTCGGTCCGCGGGAGATGAAGCCCGGCATCGGCTCTTGACCCTGCGGGTGGCCATGGTGCCGCGGGTCGCGAGGAGACCTTTCCGAGGGATCGCGGCCAACACGGTCTTGCAGGCTCGCGAGGTCCAGAAAGACGTCGGCCTGGCGGCGCAGCTCGTCGGCGATCATCGGCGGCTGGGTCGAGATCGTCGAAATCACGGTGACGCGCACGCCCTTCTTCTGGACGGCTTCGACAAGCGGACGGAAGTCACCGTCACCGGAGAAGAGCACCATGTGGTCGATATGTTCCGCGATCTCCATAGCATCGACCGTGAGCTCGATGTCCATATTGCCTTTCACCTTGCGGCGGCCGGCGGAGTCGGTGAATTCCTTGGCGGGCTTGGTGACGACCGTATAGCCGTTGTAGTCGAGCCAATCGAGAAGCGGGCGGATCGACGAATACTCCTGATCCTCGATCAGCGCCGTGTAATAGAAAGCGCGCAGCAGGTTTCCGCGCGATTGAAATTCCTTCAGCAGGCGGCGGTAATCGATATCGAAGCCCAGGCCTTTGGTCGTCGCATAAAGATTTGTGCCATCAATAAATAAAACGGTCTTCTCGGAATTGTTCATTGGCAATCTCGTCAATGAAAGGGGTTTGGTAGCCGCTACGGCCATAAAAAATTACGTAACAAGCTAATCAAGCTAAACCAAGGCAACTGCAAGCTTGTCTTCGCCTCGCGGCAGTAAACTTTTTTGGCAGGCGGATCTTGCGTAAAGGTTCCACCGGGGCCACGTTTAGAAGAGGCAGTTCCAGCCCTTGCCTCTCAAGGCGGCAGGGGCTATAGGCTTACCCTAATCCCCAGATCATTGGTTGCGGAGCACGCATTCATGGCACGCGTCACCGTCGAAGATTGCATCGACAAAGTCGAGAACCGGTTTGACCTCGTTCTCCTGGCGAGCCACCGCGCGCGCATGGTTTCGGCCGGTCAGGACATTACGGTCGACCGCGACAACGACAAGAATCCGGTCGTGGCGCTGCGCGAGATCGCCGAACAGACCATCGAGGCGAACGATCTCAAGGAAGAGCTCATTCACTCCTTGCAGAAGTACACCGAAGTCGATGAGCCGGAGGCCGAGGCTGTGCCGCCGACGCTCGCTTCGCCCGGCAGCATTGTGGCCGATGCGGACGACAAGGAAGTTGTGCAGGATCGCATGACCGAGGAAGAGCTTCTGGCCGGTCTGCAAGGCCTTGTACCGCCGCCGGAAGCTCCGCCGGAACCGGATGTCGAAGAAGAGGAGAACCCCTGAGGGGCTTCTCTCCGAACGTTATAACGACGGCCCGGCCTTGCCGGGCCGTTTTCGTTTGCAGCGGACTTTAATCACATGAAGTACCGCGTGAAATCGGTCTTGCACGGAAGCCAGCGCAGCGCGATATGCTGAGGTATGGATTTTGAGCGCTGCATGCGGATTCGCAATTACTTTCGGAAATCCGCATAAGCAATTGAATTGATTGCATGAGCCGGATTAGCGCCGATGATGCGACAGTACGAGCTGGTCGATCGGGTTCGCCGCTATAACCCGGCGACCAATGAAGCGCTCCTCAACCGTGCTTTTGTCTACGCGATGAAAGCGCACGGGGCGCAGAAACGCGCCTCGGGCGATCCCTATTTCTCGCACCCGCTGGAAGTGGCGGCGATTCTCACCGATCTCAAGCTCGACGATGCCACGATCGCGGCGGCGCTCCTGCACGATACGATCGAGGATACGACCGCGACCCGCGGACAAATCGACAAGCAATTCGGGAAGGACATCGGCGCGCTGGTCGAAGGCCTCACCAAGCTCAAGAAGCTCGATCTCGTCTCGAAACGCGCGGAGCAGGCGGAGAATTTGCGCAAGCTTCTGCTCGCGATCGCCGACGACGTGCGGGTACTTCTCGTCAAACTCGCCGACCGGCTGCACAACATGCGCACACTGCAATGGGTGCCGGCGGAAAAGCGTAACCGTATCGCCGAGGAGACGCTCGACATCTATGCGCCGCTCGCGGGCCGTATCGGCATGCACGACATGCGGGAGGAGCTGGAGGACCTTTCCTTCCGCCAGCTCTCGCCGGAGGCGTACCAGTCGATCGAAACGCGGCTTGCCAATCTCCGCAAGACCAACAAGAGCATCATCAAGGAGATCGAGGACGAGCTCACGGAAGAACTCGCCAAAAAGAAAATCAAAGCCAAGGTAAAAGGCCGCGAGAAGCGCCCGTATTCCATCTGGAAAAAAATGGAGCGGAAGGCGGTCGGGTTCGAGCAGCTCTCCGACATTTTCGGCTTTCGCGTGATCGTGCCGACGGCGGACGATTGCTACCGCGCGGTCGGCATCGTGCACACGAAATGGGCATTCGTGCCGGGCCGCTTCAAGGATTACATCTCGACGCCGAAGCAGAACGATTATCGATCGATCCACACGACCGTATTCGGGCCCGGCAAGCAGCGCGTGGAATTGCAGATCCGCACGCAGGAAATGAACGACATCGCCGAATACGGCATCGCGGCACACGCGCTTTATAAAGACAACGTGGGCGCCTCGATGGATTCGCTCGCACAGGAATCGAGCGCTTATGCGTGGCTTCGGCGCACGATCGAAATGCTCGCGGAAGGCTCAAGCCCGGAAGAGTTTCTCGAGCATACCAAGCTCGAGCTCTTCCACGACCAGGTCTTCTGCTTCACGCCGAAGGGCCGTTTGATCGCACTTCCGCGCAAGGCGACGCCGATCGACTTCGCCTACGCGGTGCATACCGACATCGGCAACAACGCCTTCGGCTGCAAGATCAACGGCAAGATCGCGCCGCTCGTCACCGAATTGCAGACCGGCGACGAGGTCGAGATCATCCGTGGCGAGGGGCAGCATCCGCCGGCGGCGTGGGAGTCGCTCGTCGTCACCGGCAAGGCGCGCGCGGCCATTCGCCGTTCGACGCGGGCCGCCGTGCGCGCGCAATATCTCGGGCTCGGACGCAAGATGATCGAACGCGCCTTTGCCCGCGCGGCGAAGCCATGGTCCGAGGAACGCCTGAACAAGTCGCTTTCGCGGCTCGCGCGCGCTTCCGTGGAAGATGTGTTCGCGGCGGTCGGGCGCGGCGAGATGAAAGCCGACGACGTAGTGAAAGCCGTGCATCCGGATTGGCGGGAGGAGCGGAAGCCCGTGAACAAGGCGCCGCGCAGCGAAGGCTGGTTCGGACTTTCGCGGGTCGCGAGCCTCAAATTCCGCATTCCCGGTTTTCGCGGGAGCGTGACGGGCAAGCCCGAAGATATGTCTGCCCCGATCCCGATCCGCGGCATTAATGGGGATCTGCCGGTGCGCTTCGCGCCGGAGGGGGGCGCCGTGCCGGGCGACCGGATCGTGGGTATTCTCACGCCGGGAGAGGGGATCACGATCTATCCGATCCATTCGCCGGCGCTGAAGGAATTCGACGACGAGCCCGCGCGCTGGCTCGACGTGCGCTGGGACATCGACGACGTCACGACCCAGCGTTTCCCCGCACGGCTGTTGTTGAGGGCGAAGAACCAGCCGGGTACGCTCGCGCAAGTGGCGCAGGTGATCGGCGAGCACGGCGGCAATATCGACAACGTGCACATGGACCGGCCGTCGCAGGATTTCACGCAAATCACCATCGATCTCGGCGTCTATGATTTGAAGCATCTGAATGCGATTATCGAGCAACTGCGCGCGAAGCCGGTCGTGTCCTCGGTCGAGCGGTACAACGGATGAAGAAAATGCCGATCCGGCTTGGAGTGAACGTCGATCACGTGGCGACCGTGCGGAATGCGCGCGGCGGACGGCATCCCGATCCCGTGCGCGCGGCGAAGCTTGCGGTCACAGCCGGCGCGGACGGCATCACCGCGCATCTCCGTGAGGACCGGCGGCACATCACCGACGACGATATTCGGCGATTGCGCGAGGAGATTTCCGCACCGCTCAATTTCGAAATGGCGGCGACGGACGAAATGCTGAAGATCGCGCTTGCGACACGGCCGCATGCGGCATGCCTCGTGCCCGAGAAACGTACCGAGCGTACGACCGAAGGCGGCCTTGAAGTTGCCCGCGCGAAAAGCGCGCTCGCGCCCAAGGTCGCGTTTCTCTCACAAGCGGGCATTCGGGTCTCGCTTTTCATCGAGCCCGACCAGCGCCAGATCGAAGCGGCGGCGGAAATTAAAGCTGCGGTGGTGGAACTGCACACGGGCGCCTGGTGCGAGGCGATCCTGCAGGGAAAAGTGCATCCGGCCGAATACGAATTCGAACGGCTGCGCGTGGGCGCACGCCGGGCACATCAGCTCGGACTGGAAGTTCACGCCGGACACGGGCTCGATTTCGAGACCGCCGAAGCGATATCGGCGTTCCCGGAGATCGTGGAGCTCAATATCGGTCACTACATGATCGGGGAGTCGATTTTCGAAGGCCTGGAAAGCATCGTGCGCAAAATGCGCACCGCGATGGAGCGCGGCCGCTCTCGTGCGAAAGGCGAAGCGGCATGATCCTCGGCATTGGCAACGACATCATCGACGCGCGCCGTGTCGGCAAGGTAATCGAGCGGCACGGCGATCGCTTTCTCAACCGCATCTTCACCGAAGCCGAACGCGCGAAGGCCGAACGCCGCAAGAATCGCGTCGAGACCTACGCCAAGCGCTTCGCGGCGAAGGAGGCGTGCTCCAAGGCGCTCGGCACCGGCATCCGCCAGGGGGTCTGGTGGCGCGATATGGGTGTTGTGAATTTGCCCTCCGGCCGCCCGACCATGCAGCTTACGGGCGGTGCGCTGAAGCGGCTCGAGGCGCTGACGCCTCCCGGGCATTCCGCGCAAATCGACCTCACGATCACCGACGACGGGCCGATGGCGCAGGCCATTGTCATCATCTCGGCAGTGCCAAAACCTGCGGCTAAAGCATGATGCGGAGAAGCAAAAGCTGTTTTTCGACAGGACACTTAGCGTCATTGCCCGGTCCAGGTGCCCGCGCTATACGGGCGCGGCTGGGCTGGCCGAATAACGGAATTTCAAAATGGCAATGACCGGACAGGAAAAGCGGGAAAGCGGATTTTCGGAGTTTCTCCGAGTCGGCTTTCAGGCACTCCTTATTGCGCTCGTCATCCGTACCTTTCTTTTCCAGCCGTTCAATATCCCTTCCGGATCGATGAAAGCGACGCTGCTCGTCGGCGACTATTTGTTCGTTTCGAAATACACCTACGGCTATAGCCAGTATTCGTTTCCGTTCGGCATCATCCCGTTTTCCGGCCGCATTTTCGCGAGCCAGCCGCAGCGCGGCGACATCGTCGTGTTCAAGCTGCCGAAGGACAATTCCACCGATTACATCAAGCGCGTGATCGGCCTTCCCGGCGACAAGAT
>JAJPHK010000012.1 GCA_021325315.1 Alphaproteobacteria bacterium | reverse complement strand
GGGCAAGGACAGTCTCGCACCCCGCATGTTTCCAAGAAGCGGCTCGCGCCCGCGGGAGGGCCTGCGAACCGATCCTTCGATCGATGGGATGGATGCAAGAGACTGTACGCCAATCGCGGTTTCCATTTCACCCGACGTTCTGAATCCTTTGCCGAAGAAATCGCGAGCGAGCGCGAAGGCGACGCCGAGGCCGAGCGACCCGAAAAATGCAACGCCGATGATCAGCGCACGGCGCGGATAGCTCGTGGAGATGGGCAGTTCCGCCTGGGAAACGACACGGGAATCCGGAACCTGGAAATTTAGCTCCGCCGTCTGCTTCTCGCGGGCGAGAAATGCGTTGAACAGATCGCGGTTCGCCTGGGCGTCGCGCTCCAATTGATGCAGCTTGACCGTGGCCTCGTTGAATTTCGTGGCCTTCTCCTTGAGGTCCTCGAGACTCGCCTCGAGGGATTCCTCGCGGCTCTTCGCGATCTCGTAGTCCGATTTGGCGCTCGAAATGATGCGATTGATTTCGGCGGCGATTTCCGATTCCAAGCGGCCGGCTTCGGCTCGGCTCGCCGTGACGATCGGATTTTCGGGGCCGTAACGCGCGGACTTTTCCGCGAGCTTCCGCGCAGCGTCCGCGTATTGCCCGCGCAGATTCATAATGACCTGGGATTGCAGGACATCGCTGGTTGCCGCGGCGGTGCGCACTTTATCGGGCGTGAGCTGCTTGAGCTGTTCGTATTTCGCCTTTGCCCCCGCAGCCTTCGCTCGGGCATCGACGAGCTGGTCGTTCAGCGCGGCGATCTGCCGATCGGAAAGATTTTCGCCGGCAGGATCGAACAGACCGGCCTCAGACTTATACTGTTCCAGCGCGCGATCGGACTTATCGACGCGTTTCCTCAGTTCTTCCACCCGCGCGGCCAGCCAGCGCGTGGCGCGTTCCGTCATTTTTTCCTTGGAAGCGACCTGCTCGCCCAGATATTGCTCGGCGATCGTGTTCGCGAGCGTGACCGCTTTGCCCGCGTCGCGCGACCACGCGTTCAATTCGATCACATAGCTGAGCGACCGCCGTTTCGCGTCGGAATATTTTTCGAGCTTATCGACGACATAACCATACGGATCGTCGTTGTCGCTTTTGACGAAAAGCCGTTTGATCGGGGCGATTACGTAAGCCTTGAACGCGTCGATGATGTTGTTGATGCCGGAGAACTCATCATCCTTCAGGAGGTTTAATTTTTCCGCGGTGTCGCGCAGAACCGCGCGAGACGTGATGATCTCGGCTTCGCTGTCGATCACGCCGCTATCCGTACCGGGGCGGCCGACGACTTCCGCATCCTGCAGGATTTTGGTCTGGCGCGGATCGACCAGGACGAGCGTCGTCGCCTTGTACAGCGGCGTCATGCTGAACACCGCGGCCGTCGCGAGGAACGTGCCGATCAGCGCGGTCAGCAGAATGAGCCGCAGGTGGCGGCGCAGGCTTCGAAAAATGTCGGCGATCGCCTCGCTGTCGAAGTCACTTTGCGGGCGCGCGTTGATCCGCTTCGGAACGAAAACCTGCCGTCTTGGGCGACGATCAATACTGCGTTGTAACATTGAGCGTCACCACATGTTCGTTATAAGTGAAATCGGGGATCGTCGACTTGCGATCGATGAAGTCGTATTTCAGCCCGACCTTCATTCTCCGGTTCATCAGGTAGTCGAAGCCGGCCGAAACTTTTCCGACCTTGTCGTGCCGCGTCGTGTCGGG
Organism: Alphaproteobacteria bacterium; assembly: GCA_021325315.1. Taxonomy (GTDB): domain Bacteria; phylum Pseudomonadota; class Alphaproteobacteria; order Rhizobiales; family Xanthobacteraceae; genus Palsa-892. Next base: position 17,060 of record JAJPHK010000012.1, on the reverse strand, counting down.
AAAATCCTCGTCGATGTATTTCGGCTCGACGTAAAAGATGAGATTGCGCAGGAATTCGTAGTCGAGGCGCGCGCCGAACGAGGTGCGCAGCTCGCCGTTGAAGCCCGGCGTCGTGGTCTCCGCGACCGCGCGTTCGGCCGAGAACGTCGCCGTCATGAGCTTGGTCACGAGCCAGGTGGCTTTGCCGGAAAACGACAGGCCGTTGATCGGCGAAATCGCGGGATTGTCGTAGTTCTGGGAGAGGTAACCGACTCCGATCGATCCGTAGAACAGCGGATCGACCACGAAGTCGACGCCGCCCTGGATGGTATAGCCGTGCGAATCGCGGTTGAGGTCGCCCGTGCCTTCGTAATTCCGCGTATTCGCCTGCAGGAGGACGAAGGCGCGATAGCCGGGCGAAAATTCGTAGAAGGGCTTCACCGAACCCGTGAAAATATTGCCGTTCCGCCAGGACTGGTCGATTACGGGGCCCGAGACACTGTCGACATCTTCATAAGTGAGCCGGCGGGCCGTTACATCGAGAGTCGTCCCGAACCGGTTGAACTGTTTTGTCAGCGCCAGCTCGCCCTTGAGATCCGTATAAGGGACGGGATTTTTGGCGTCGATGGGCGAGCCGGAGTCGCCGCGATCGATATGCTTTCGCGCGGCATCGAAGGTCGCATCGAAAAGAAGATCGTGCGAGATTTCCAAATGGGTGACCAGTCTTGCGTGCGCGTCCTCGCGGTTTTCGGTGGTCACGTTACGGAAACGATAGATATCCGCGCCGATGTTGAACTCATAGGAAAACCGTTGCGGATTGGGGTCGTAGCCGTAGACAAACGGTCCGGAGCGAACCGGGCCGGAACCGTACGGCTCGGAGCGAACCGTAAGCTCCGGAGAAAAGACGAGCGCCGCATCGGCACGCGGGCTGGTATTGGCCGCAAGCACGTTGGAATCGAAGCGCAGCCCGGTGACGAGCTTGGGATAGAAAAAGATCGAGTCGTATCGAATCCCGACGGGATCGAACTCCGGGTGAGGACGATCCTTCACCGGAATCCGCGAAAGCTCGTAGTCAGGCAGCACGTCGTCTGCATGACTTCGCGCGGCTGCTGCGGCTAGAAGCGCAAGCGTCATTGCGCTTACCCAAAGATGGCGCCGCACGCGTGCGTCCTGCTTGAGTCGCGCGTAAGCGAATTCCGTAAAGCTTTTTTCATCCTCTGTCCCATCCGCAAGTCCCCGAACATTGTTGCTAACTTTGTGCGCCGCGATGCGTTCCGAAAAATTTGCGAAAATTTCGGATTTTTTCTTTGCGGTTCCGGAGTAGGAACAAATTCCGTTTTCGGCTGAAGCGGCAGCCGCCCACAACCTGACGGCTGGTGGAAAACGGAAAACGCAGGCCGCGTGCGAGGTTACGCTGCGCCGGTATCTTCGTCCGGATAAACCTGACGTGTCGCCGAAAGCGAATGCGCCGGCCCAAGGCGTTTCGTGCGCCGTACGGCGCTTCGGTCGATGCGCGCGTAGGGAAAATGTTTCAGCGCGGCATAAGCCATGGGCGCCGGCTTGGATTTGGACAGCAGGCCGAACCGTGCCGCCGGCGGCGGATCCGCCTGGTAATGCGCCGCTTGGGAAGCGGAATTGAAGTCAGCGAAATTTCTCATCCGTGTACCCCCGTCGGTATCGGATACCGCGCCGTGAGCGCGGCTTCTCCTTGGTGAGTGGGTTTGGCTACGAGAAGCTTTCCTTTGTCTTCCTCCTGTTTGCGTTTCAGAAATATCGTTCCGGGATTCGAATGTTGTCGCCCGGCCCAACCATAATGTTCGATTTATCCGTATCGACCTCCGTCTCGCCGCCCGTGTCGGCGCGGCGGACATAAGCGGTGTGCTGATTGGCGCGATAGGTGAACCCGCCTGCCATTGCGATCGCATCATGCAGCGTGAGTCCGGGGCGATAAGGATATTGGCCTGCGTTTTTTACTTCGCCGATGACGTTGAACGGCCGGTAGGTGCTGATTTCGACCGAGACGCGCGCGTTTTTGACGAAGCCCTTGCGCAGCTTCGCGGTGAGGCGCTGCTGGAATTCGGAAACCGTGGCGCCGTTGGCGGGAATGTCGCCGACGAGCGGAAAAGAAACATTGCCTGCGTCATTGACCTGGAATTCGCCGGTCAAATCCTGCTCGTTGTAGACGGTGACTTTCACCTTGTCGCCGGTCGTCAGACGATAGGAGGGCGAATGGGAAACCACCGGCGACACCTGGGTGGATTCAGCGTTAGCGATGACGCCGCGTGCGCCGTCGCAACTCGCGATAATTGGTGCCAGCAAAGCAAGTACCATCACGATCACGCCCCGGTTCATGTTTGCGGTATCGATCCCACAATTTTATTTCGGCCGGCGACGTGCATGACCGATACTCTCTCCAAATCTTTCCAACGTGCTGTTGTAGGAAATTCGGAGCAGCGAACTTTGTGCGTGGAATTCATCAATCCAAATCAGGCGATGATTTGGCGGCGGTTGGAAAAATTATGTGTAAAAGATTTTCGAGAGCGTTCGTGAAAAAAAGACGAACATATTTTAACTCTCAATTTTTCGTTGGAACAATTTTTGGTACTGCATGGAACTTTTTTTGATTCGGAAACGGAACAGTTTCAAGATTTCGTTCTCGGGAACTTTTTCCAAATCTTGTTAAACGCTACGACGAGCGCTGCGTGAATTTTGGATGACGCTTGCTTGGCCATTAACTTTTATGCCGCGAGAAAAAAGAGTAGGGTTGTCTTAAGAATTTCGCTCTCACAAGCCGCCTGTGCTGAATGGAATTCAAAACATCAGCGCAAGCTATCAATTGAATGCCCTGAGTTTCCTTCGGCTCTTTAGTTTTAGTTTTGTCTGCGCCGGGCCGACGAACAAAATATTTCCGAGCGACAAAATCGCGCTGGAAGTGCGCTGCACTCCACTTCACTTCATGTGAGACAAAAATGCGCCAGCAGCGCCGGTCTCTTGCCGCTTTCGTGAGCGAACCCCCGGCTATCCGGCCATAGAGGCGATATGCCGTAACCGGTCGGCTCGAAACCGGCGGTCTTTATTGTATTTATTCACTTTTTCCAGTGTTTCGGGTAACGTCTAAACGCTCGGTCTGGTTGGAGGTTTTGTCCTCCGGGGCCCGCCAGATAGGGGTTGGGATCAATATGGGAACGAAAGTTACGCTCGAGGCGGCGGACGGCTTCCGGCTCGGCGCATACCGTGCCGACCCGGTGGGGCCTGCACGCGGCGGCGTCGTGGTGATTCAGGAGATTTTCGGCGTCAATCATCACATTCGCTCGATCTGCGATCGTCTCGCCGACGCCGGCTATCGCGCGCTCGCCCCGCAGCTCTTCGACCGCATCGAGCCGAATTTCGAGTCCGGCTACACCGTTCCCGAAGTGGCCTACGCGCGCGGACTCGCGGGCCGGGTCGACTGGGAGAAGATGGTGGTGGACGCGTTTTCCGCGGCGGACGCGCTGAAACGCGATGGACCGGTCGCGATCATGGGCTTTTGCATGGGCGGCTCGGTCGCTTTTCTGGCCTCGACGCGGTTTGGCGGACTCGCGGCGGCGATCTGCTATTACGGCGGGCAGATCGCGCGAAACGCCGACCGGAAACCGAAATGCCCGGTGCAAATGCATTTCGGCGAAGACGACGAACACATCTCGATGGACGATGTGGAAACGATTCGCCAGAAGCGTCCGGAGTGCGAGATCTACGTCTATCATGGAGCGGGCCACGCCTTCAGCAACGAAGATCGCAGCAGTTACGAATTGCGAAGCGCGAAGATCGCCTGGCAACGCTCGCTCGCACTGCTGACGCGCGTTTTCGCCACCGCCAAATCGAAGCAATTGGCCGCAGCGGCGCCGCAGCGGTACGGAGCGGAAGAGCCTGCGCCGGAGCCGAAAACGGAAAAGGCCGAAATCCAAAAGCGCGAGGCGAAAAAAATCGAATCCGAGGCCGCCAAGCCTGAAGCGAAAAAAGTCGAGCCACGTAAGCCCGCAAAACCGGATACAGCGAAGCCAGCGGTAAAAATGCTGGCTGCAAAGAAGGTGGGGCTAAAGAAGCCCGAACCGAAGCGGCCGCGCGCGAAAAAATCCAAAACGCCCAGGAGCAAAATCAAGAGCAAGATTGCGTCGCCGGCAAAACGGAAGCTTACAAAGCGAAAGCTGCGCAAAGCGTATGTAAAAAAATCTAATGTGCGTAAGCCAAGAGCCCGCCCCAAGCATGTAGCGAAAGCGCTGAAGGTAACGGCGAAGCGGAAAGTTAAAGTGACGCGCAAGGGGAAGGCGCGCCGCAAAGTTGCTCGCCGGCCAAAAACTAAGACGCGGCCGAAAATTCAACGGAAACGCAAAGCCAAATCGAAATCAGTCGCCAAGCGGAAAGCGCCTATTCCGACGCGGCCGAAAGCTCCCCCGAAACCGAAGTCCGCAAGGAAGCCGAAACGCCGGATACAAAAACCGCAGCGAAAGCCGGCGGTGAAGGTGAAAAGGATGCGGCCAAAGTCGAAACCAAAACCCAGGCCCCAGCCGGAACCGGAGCCGAAACCGCGGAGCATCTGGGGTTTTGGGCTATTTTCCTCGCCGAATTATCGGCGCGGCCGCTTTTAGGCTCGCGATATCGGTATAGCCGATTTGTGCGGCGGCACGACTCATTTCATCGCGCAACATATCGATCACGAACTTTGCGCCTTGCGGCCCCAGAGCGGAGATTCCGAACATCATCGCGCGGCCGATCAGTACGAAATCCGCGCCCGCCGCGAGCGCCTTCAGAATGTGCTCGCCGGAGCGGATGCCGCTGTCGAGGATGAGCGGGTAGTTCGGCCCGACGGCGGCGCGGATTTCGCCGATCACATCGATCGGCGCGGGCAGGGACTCGAGCTGCCGCCCGCCATGGTTGGAAATCACCACGGCGTCGCAGCCGAGATCGCGCGCCTTGACGGAATCCTCGGCGCTCAGAAGCCCTTTGACAACTAGCTTCCGTTTCCAGCGGTCGCGCAGTTTCTTCAATTCGTCCCAGTTAAAGCGGCCGCTGATTTGCGACGACACGAAACCGGCTACGGGCTTCGCGCCGGTGAGCTTGGTGTAGCGCTCCATATTTTCGAAACGCGGGATGCCGGCCTTCAAAGTTTCGAGCGACCAGCCCGGATGGCTGACCAATTCCCAAACGAATTTCGGCGTGACCTTCAGCGCGACACTGAAATTGTTGCGGATGTCCCGCGCGCGGCGGGCGGCGACGGGAATATCGACCGTGACGACGAGCGTTTCGTAGCCGGACGCGTCGGCGCGTTTCACGAGATCGTCCGCAATCTCCGGCACGCGCGATACGTAAAGCTGGTACCACGCGTGTTGCGGAGCATATTCACGATATTTTTCCATTGATGTCGTGCCGGAGGTGGAAAGGATGCAAGGAATGTTCGCTTCCTTCGCAGCACGCGCCACGGCTTTTTCGCCGCCCGGACACATCAAGTTGCAGAAGCCGATCGGCGCGCTCCCGAAGGGAAGCGACCATTTCCTGCCCATTAGCGTCGTTGAAAAATCGCGTTCTTCTACATCCACCAGCATTCGCGGCTTCAGCAAAATCTCGTCGAAGGCCAAGAGATTGCGTTCTAAGCCTTTTTCGTCGCCGGCACCGCCGTCGAGATAATCGAAAACAAACCGCGGAAGCCGCCGCTTCGCGAGCGGACGCAGGTCAGAAATCGTGGCGATTGCCATTCTTCGGATCCTTGGTGATCTTTCTATGTCGGGAAAAGCTCGGTCGCGAATAAATCAAGGCGTCTCTGTGGCACAGCCAATATTTTTATCAATAGCGCCTTATCCCGAGGCAGCGGGCGCGAAAAATCTCGCATTTTCAGTGAACTTTCCCCGTGGCTCAGAGTTTGCAGTGCAGTGCCCAAAGGTTTGGGTGCCACAAGACGGGAGCAAAAAAAATATGCGAATTGCACAGGTTAGCCCGCTAATCGAAAGCCTGCCGCCGAAAATGTACGGCGGAACCGAGCGGGTGGTTTCATGGCTGACGGAAGAGCTTGTAAAGCAGGGTCACGACATTACGCTCTTTGCCAGCGGGGATTCGATTACGAGCGCGGAGCTGGTGCCATGCTCCGACAAGGCGTTGCGGCTCGATCCCCGATGCAAGGATACCTATCCGCATTTGATGATGTTGTTGGATACGGTCCGGACTTGCGCGCATGAATTCGATCTCGTCCATTTTCATGTGGAATTTTTTCATTTGCCGTTCTTCCGGCAGATGGCGGATCGAACACTGACGACGCTGCACAGCCGGCAGGATTTCAACGACTATGCGCTCTTGTACAAAACCTATAACCGCATGCCGCTAGCCGCGATCTCCAAATCGCAGGCGAGCGCCATTCCCATGGCGAATGTCGCTGGCGTCATCTATCACGGCCTGCCGGCGAACCTTTTGAAGGTGAACCTGAAGCCGAAGGGAGATTATCTGGCCTTCCTCGGCCGCATCGCGCCCGACAAGCGCCCCGACCGCGCAATCGAGATCGCGCGCAAGACGGGCATCCCGCTCAAGATCGCGGCCAAGATCGACGCGGTTGACCGGGCTTATTACCGCGACGAGATCAAGCCGCTGCTGAACGGGGGCGGCGTCGAATTCATCGGAGAAATCAACGAGCGCGAAAAGCAGGATTTCCTCGGCAATGCCCGCGCGCTGCTTTTCCCGATCGACTGGCCGGAGCCGTTTGGCCTCGTGATGATCGAAGCGATGGCCTGCGGGACGCCGGTGCTTGCCTTCCGTGCCGGCTCGGTACCGGAAGTGATCGACGAAGGCGTCACTGGCTATACGGTCGACACTGTCGAGCAAGCGATCGGGGTCTTGCCGAAAGTCCTCGATCTCGACAGGAAAAGGGTTCGCGCGGTGTTCGACGAGAAATTCACCGCGGCCCGTATGGCGCGGGACTATGTGAAGCTTTATCGCAAGCTTCTCAACAAGTCCGCGCCGCTCGAATCGCACCGGGTCAACGGCGTGGGGCCAGGCCTCGCCCCGCGAATCCAGGCAGGTGTCGAGCCCAACTGGACGTAAGGCGTCATTATTCCGGGCGGGCGAAAGCCCGCGATCTCGGACTTCAGAGACGCTCGCTTTTTGGAACGATGAACGGCTTCGGCGGAAACCCGCCGAAGCCGGTTTCTTGCCGGCCTCGGCTTGCTCAAGCGGAGCGGGATCGCTACTAACGCGCGGCCCTTGATCGAAATACGGAGCGCGCGGCGGAGCCATGGCTTCCTGGCAATATGTTTATCAGATGAACGGCCTCTCCAAGACCTATCCGGGCGGCCGGAAAGTCCTGGACGACATTCATCTTTCGTTTTTCCCCGATGCGAAGATCGGCATTCTCGGCGTGAACGGCGCCGGTAAATCGACGCTGATGCGGATCATGGCCGGGATCGACAAGGAGTTTACCGGCGAGGCCTTCGCCGCGAACGGCGCGCGCGTCGGCTATCTTCCGCAGGAGCCGCAGCTCGACGAAAAGAAGAGCGTGCGCGAGAACGTGATGGACGGCGTCGCCGACAAGCGCGCGGTGCTGGAACGCTACAACGAGCTTGCCGCCAACTATTCGGAAGAGACCGCCGACGAGATGGCCAAGCTGCAGGACGAGATCGAAGCGAAAGGGCTTTGGGACCTAGATTCCAAGATCGATCAGGCGATGGATGCGTTGCGCTGCCCGTCCGACGATGCGGACGTGGCCAAGCTTTCGGGCGGCGAGAAGCGGCGCGTCGCGCTTTGCCGCCTCCTGCTCGAGCAGCCCGATCTTCTGTTGCTCGACGAGCCCACCAACCATCTCGACGCCGAAACCGTCGCGTGGCTCGAAACGCATCTCAAGGAGTATCCGGGCGCGGTTTTGATCGTGACGCACGATCGCTACTTCCTCGACAACGTCACCGGCTGGATTTTGGAACTCGATCGCGGCCGCGGGATTCCGTATCAGGGGAATTATTCCTCCTGGCTTGTTCAGAAGCAAAAGCGGCTCGAACAGGAAGGCCGCGAAGAGGAAGCGCGTCAGCGCGCGATCGAGCGCGAGCGCGAATGGATTTCGGCCTCGCCCAAGGCGCGCCAGGCGAAGAACAAGGCGCGCTTCCAGCGCTATGAGGATCTCGTCAAGAAGAGCGCGGAAAAGGCGCCGCAGACCGCGCAGATCATCATTCCGGTCGCCGAGCGGCTCGGCAGCAACGTAATCGAGGCCGAAGGGCTCGCAAAGGCTTACGGCGACAATCTCTTGTTCGAGGACCTTTCCTTCAAGCTGCCGCCCGGCGGCATCGTCGGCGTGATCGGCGCGAACGGCGCGGGCAAGACGACGCTCTTCCGCCTCATCACCGGGCAGGAGAAGCCCGATAGCGGCACCATCAAGATCGGCGAGACCGTGAAGCTCGGTTACGTCGATCAGAGCCGCGACTCCCTCGACGGCTCGAAGACCGTGTGGGAGGAAATCTCCGGCGGCAACGACGTCATCACGCTGGGCAAGAAGGACGTGCAGAGCCGGGCCTATGTCGCGGCCTTCAACTTCAAGGGCGGCGACCAGCAAAAAAAGGTCGGCTCGCTCTCGGGCGGCGAGCGAAACCGCGTGCATCTCGCGAAGATGCTGCGCTCGGGCGCGAACGTGCTCCTTCTCGACGAGCCGACGAACGATCTCGACGTTGATACCTTGCGCGCGCTCGAAGAGGCGCTCGAGGATTTCGCGGGCTGCGCCGTGATCATCAGCCACGACCGCTTTTTCCTCGACCGGATCGCGACCCATATGCTCGCCTTCGAAGGCGACAGCCATGTGGAATGGTTCGAGGGGAATTTTCAGGATTACGAAGCGGATAAAAAGCGCAGGCTCGGGACGGCTGCCGAAATTCCGCACCGAATCAAATATAAAAAGTTCACGAGATAAGGACTCGCGATGAAAAACCGCGCCGCGATAGCAATCTTTGTTTTGATCTTCGCGGCCTGGCTTTTCCCGCAGGCGGCCAGCGCCGACGCCGCCTTCGATCAATTCATCCAAAGCCTGTGGCCGCAAGCGCAGCGGATGGGTGTTTCGCGCGCCACGTTCGACATGGCGACGCGCGGGCTCGAGCCCGATCTTTCGCTCCCCGATCTCGACATCCCCGGGAAGAGGCCCCCGGAGCAACCGGAGTTTGTGCAATCGCCCGCCGATTACGTTTCCGAGCGGCAGATCGACCGGCTGGCGGCGCATGCGCGGGAGTTGTCCGCGCAATATGACGCGACGCTCAAAGCGATCGAGCGGCAATATGGCGTACCGCGCAATGTTCTCCTGGCGATCTGGGGGCGCGAGACCGATTTCGGCCGCTACAAGCTTCCCAACAGCGCAATTCGCGTGCTCGCAACGCAAGCCTATATCGGCAAGCGGCGCGAGAAATTCCGCGAGGAATTCTTGCTTGCGCTGAAAATTTTGCAGGAAGGGCACGTAAAGCTTTCCGACATGAAGAGCTCCTGGGCGGGCGCGATGGGGCTCACGCAATTTCTGCCTTCGGAATTCTACAAATACGCCGTCGATTTCGACGGCGACGGCAAACGCGACATCTGGAATTCGGTGCCGGATGCGCTCGCGGCGGCCGCGGGTCAACTCAAAGCCAAAGGCTGGCAGACCGGAGAGCGCTGGGCCTACGAGGTGCGCGCACCGCAAAACGTCGATTGTTCGATCGGCGTGCCGGAAGTCCGCCGGCCGCTCAAGGACTGGCTCGCGGCGGGGTTTGTTCCCGCTTACGGCAAAAAGATTTCACCGCGCGAGCTCTCGCAAGAGGCGTCGCTCTTGCAGCCGGAAGGAATTTACGGGCCGGCGTTTCTCACGCTGAAAAATTATTACGTTATCAAGGAATATAATTTCTCCGATCTTTACGTTCTCTTCGTCGGGCATCTTGCGGACAAAATTTCCGATCCGAAGCCGTTCGAGGGGGCTTGGGCGAAAATCCCGCTGATGAAGACGAAAGACGTCGAGACGATGCAAAAGGTGCTCACCGAGAAGGGCATTTACCGGGACAAGATCGACGGCAAGGCGGGAATGCTGACACGCGCCGCGCTCGGGCAATATCAGAAGCAAAGCGGACTCAAGCTCGACTGCTGGCCGACGCCTGAGGTCCTGCGGCACATGCAGGGGCGCTGAGTTTCGCGCCGTATTCTCTACTGTCATTCCGGAAGCCGAGCGAGGCTGTCCGGAATCCAGATACGCCGGCGTTTCTGGATCCCGGCTCGCGCTCGCTTGGCCGGGATGACAATAGGAGAGGCGGAAGCCAAAAACAAAACCGGCGGAGTTTCCTCCGCCGGTTTCAATCCGGAAATTGCTACCCGATTAGTACGGGCAGAAGAAGCGCGGACGGCTCCAGCCGACTTGGTTGCCCCAGCGGTCGAAGAGCGGGCGGCGGGCCCAGTAGCCGCCCGGGCAGGCGACCGGCGCGGGCGCGCCGTAACCGGCATAAACCGCGTAACCTTCAACCGGCGCGTAGGGCGCGTAGGCATAGCCCGGAGGCGGACCGGCGACCGCGCTGCCGATCGCGGCGCCCGCGATGACGGCACCGGCGCCGATGGCGGCGGCGCAGCCCCAGCGGCAGCGCGCGTCGGCTGTGGTGGTGGTCGCAAAGGTGCTAGCCGCTAGGGAGGCGGCGGCTGCGACGACGAGTAGGACTTTTCTCATAGCAGTTCTCCTGAGCGAAGTTCGAAAGGCGACCGCACGAATCGGTCAGACGTTAGACCTCGTTTTCTTGCAGTCAAATAGGAGGTACGAATCTTGTTCGAATTGCGGTTCGCACATCCACCGTATTGACTCCTAATTAACGCGTCCCGGCCGGTTTGGATGTGATGCGGGTCACGTTTTCCAAGCGGCAAAAGGTCCCCGGTGAGACAATGGTTTCGGGAATATTGCGGGGCAGCAAGCATTCTGAACAGACGTTCAGGATTTGACGCCATTACCGTGCCCGTCTTTTGGTGGTTCGAGGGGGATCAAAAGCTCGAACGCCGCACCCTTCTCGCGCGGGGGGTTGGAAAGCGTTGCGTAGAGTTGCTGGGTCAGCGCCTTTATGAGACGTGTGCCGAGGCCTTTGCTGTTTGCGGGCTTCATGGCCGGCAAGCCGACGCCGTCATCTTCCACGGTAACGGCGACATGGCCGCCATTGCGCTTTTCCACGCGCACTTCGATGACGCCGTCATCGCCGCCGGTATAGGCGTATTTCGCGGCATTGGTGACAAGCTCGTTCACGATCAGCGCCACCGGGATGGCGCGGTCGGAGGCGATCATGATGCCGCGGGGCGCGTTGAATTGCAGCTTGCCGCGCTTCATCGCGCTTTCGAGATCGTGCACGACATCCTGCAAATAGGGGCCAAGGTCCACCTTTTCGTATTGCGTATCGTAGGCGAGGCGCTCGTAGGCGCGGCCGACGGTGAGAACGCGGCCTGCGGCCGCGGCGAGATGGAGACGCACCGTTTCGTTGTCGACACTCTTCGCTTGCAGCTGCAATATGGACGCGACAACTTGCAGGCTGTTCTTGACGCGATGATTGATCTCGCCAAGCAAGAGTGATTGCCGGTCGAGCGCGGTCTTCAGGTTCAGCTCGTAGCGCTCGCGTTCGATCGCCATTCCCAAGATGTTCGCGGTACCTTGCAGAAAGGCGAGGTCGTGCTCCGAGAATTCGCCCTCGGAACGGCTGTCGACTTCGAGCACGCCGAACGGCGTGCCGTCGCCTTGCAGGATGACATTCATCGCGCGGCGAATGCCGTATTTGGCGAGCAGTTCAGGAGTGCGAAAGCGTTCTTCATTTTCGAGATGGTTGGAGATAACAGGCTTGCCCGTGCGAAGTGCGAAGCCGCCTGGAGATTCAAGATCGGCACCGACGCTTGCATGACCCACGACGTCCGGCCCCCAGCCGACGCCTGCACGGACGAACAAGCGGTTTTCGGAAGGCACATATTGCAGCACCTTGCAATATTCGCATTGCAGTCCCTCGGCCGTGATGCGCGCAGTTTCGTTGAGGAGTTCTTCGAAACTCGCGCCTTTCAGCGCCCGTACGCCAAGCTCGGCGAGGAGTTCCTGTTGACGGATGCGCTGTCTAAGCGAGCGATGGGTGAGGTCTTCCTCACCGCTGCTCGGGCTTTCTTCGACGACCGGTTTTCCGGGATCAGGCGGGCACATGGAACAAAAAGATAGCACGCTTCAGTGCGGTAGAAGCTGTTTTTTTGAGAACCGCAAGGGTAATGTAATTGTGGCCATGTGGAGGCTTTTGGGAGATCGGCCGCCATCGTTACCACGCGATGGTTTTCGCCGGATCATCGTCAGCCGCACCCCAGAATATAAAGAAAGAGGGGCGGGCGGGACGCCGAGGACGTGCCGCATGCGCGTGCGAAGAGGGGCGCATCCCGAACCGTTAGAAGATGACCAAGCGGCAGTTCAGGAATACGCTGCGCGCCTGAACAGCAGAAACCCCGGCGTGGGGGCCGGGGTTCTGCGATGGACGCCGCAAACGATTTCATATCGCCTCCGCCGTCCTGCCTCCGGGTTGCGAACAATTTTTCAACGGGCGTCCGGTCGCTTGGTTCCCCTCGCGGGATCGTGCGATTCACGCCGGTTCCCTGGGATGAAAGCCGAAAATTTATTCGAACTTTAGCGGAACGAAACCGGCGTCTTGCCGTTAAGAACGCAGCAGAGCGCGGTTCCCCACACACCCCCCGCAATCGCGCCCTCGATTAGGCTGCTCTTCAGAAATTCGAAGAGCAGCCTTTCTTTTGTGCTTACCCTTTTGCGTTTTCCCCCGCTTTTTCGCTCGAGCTTTTGCCGGTAACTTTTAAAATTCACACTGATCGGCGCAGTGCTGATCGGGATGGCGTCGGCAGCAGCCGCGCAGTCGAATGGTACGGCGTACGACGATACCGGGAACCGTGCGACAGGCGGCAGCGGCAATCAGATGCCAGACAGCCAGCAGAGAAAGACCCAGGGCGGGCAAGGCGGTTGATGGGCTCTCGTTCGCTTGGATCTTACCCCGGCATGAAATGCCGGGGTTTTCGTTTTTGCGTCCACCGAACACGCTATTCAGCTGTCCGAAATGCTACGGGGTCATGCGATCAATGGAATCCGGTTGCAGCAGCCACGACGCAAAAGTTGCACAAAGAAGAAATGATTTTCGGCGCTTCGTAGGATAGACGTTTGCATTCGCGCGTCCGAAAATCGGGCATGATCGATCCCGCCACTTATCCGCCGCTCAACACGCTTAAACCGATTGCGGAAGGCGTCTGGATCGTCGACGGAGAGGTGATCCGTTTCGGCCTGCCGTGGCCGAAAATGCCGTTCCCGACACGCATGACGATTATCCGTATCGGGGGCGATCTCTTCATCCATTCGCCGACCGCGCTTACCGCCTCGCTCGGCTTCGAAGCCGCGCGGCTAGGTACGCCGCGCTGGATCGTCGGGCCGAACCGGCTCCATTATTGGTGGATCCCCGACTGGCATAAGGCCTTTCCGGCGGTGGAAGTTTATCTCGCGCCGAAAATCCGCGAGCAGTCGAAGGGCCGCATCGATTTCGACGGGCATTCGCTCGATCGCGCGGGCGGCTATCCATGGGACGATACGATCGCGACCTTGCCGGTCGAGGGAAACTACATGACCGAGGTCGTATTCTTTCATCGTCCGAGCCGGACTTTGGTGCTCACGGACCTGATCGAGAATTTCGAGCCCGAGAAGCTCGGCTGGTTCGCGCGATGGCTTACGCGCCTCGGCGGTGCGAACGGCTCGATGCCGCGCGACATGCGCTTGAGCTACAAAAACAAGCAGGCGCTGCGAGAAGCCGTCAAGACGATGATCGGGTGGAATCCCGAACGCATCGTGCTCGCGCACGGCCGCTGGTACGAGCAAAGCGGCGCAGCGGAGCTGAAGCGCGCGTTTTCCTGGCTTCTGGAATCGTGAGCCGCGCAGAGCAAGGAAGCGACTGGATCAATCGGGGGCTTCGCTATAATTTATCGCCGTATTAGGGCGGAGAGATTAGGTTGAGCGTTATTTCACGCGTATTTCATTCGATTGCGATCTGCGCCGCGGCGGCGTTTTTTTCGGCTTCACCGGCGGCCTCGCAAACTCTCGACACGACACGCGAGCTCGTGATCGGCGTGAAGGACGCGCCGCCTTTCGCGATGAAAAGCGCGGATGGCGAATGGACGGGCCTCAGCATCGAGCTCTGGGAGAAAATCGCTCGCGAGCTCAATCTGAAATACCGCTTCGTGGAAGCGGCGACCGTGCAAGAGCTTCTCGATTCCACCGAAGCAAAAAAATTCGACGCCGGGCTCGGCGCGCTCACGGTCACCGCCGAACGCGAGCAGCGCGTCGATTTCACCCAATCTTTTTATGTCACCGGCCTCGGCATCGCGGTGCCGACCGTGAGCAGCATGAGCTGGGTGCCGATCGTGCGCGCGATGACGTCGTTCGGATTCCTGCAGGCAGTGATCGGGCTTTTGGGGCTCGCGCTGCTCGCGGGCGTCCTGATGTGGCTGTTCGAACGGCGTGAGAACGAGGATTTCGGCGGCAGTCTGAAGAAAGGGCTCACCTCGAGCGTCTGGTGGTCGACGCTCGCCATGACTCAGCGGACGCGCGCGGACACCGGGCCGAAGACCACCGCGGGCCGTATCGTCGGGATCGTCTGGATGATCGCTTCGATCATTGCGATTGCGATTTTCACCGCCGGCATCACGTCGCTCCTCACCACCAAGCAGTTGCAGGGGCTCGTGCACAGTGTCGACGACCTGCGCTCGGTGCGCGTCGGAACGGTGAAGGACACGGCCGCCGACGGAACGCTTCTGAAGATGCGCATCAAGCATCGCAGCTACGCGACCGCGAATGAGGGGCTGAGCGCGCTCCGCCGCGGCGCGATCGACGCCTTCGTATTCGACAAGGCGCTTTTGGCCTGGACGATCCGGCAGAATTATTCGTCGGTGCTGCAGTTGCTTGACACGACCTTCGACCCGCAGAACTACGCCTTCGTGCTGCCGAATGGGAGCCCGCTCAGGAAGCCGGTCACGGTCGCGCTGCTCTCCGCAACGCAGAGCGGATGGTGGAAGGAAGCGTCGTTCCGGTATTTGGGGACGAAAGAATAGGCCGTTATTTCTTTTCCGTATTCGCCTTCCGCGCGGCGGCAAAGGCCTCCTTGAAACCATCGCTGTCGAGCACACCCGAAAAGCGCAGCGTGTTGAAGATGAACGAGGGCGTGCCGCGGAAGCCGAGCGCTTCGGCCTGCTCGTTGGTGCGGGCAAGCGCTGCGTCGATCGTCTTTGCGTTTTTCTGCAGATCGTCCTGGGCGCGTTTCACGTCGACGCCGGCTTTTGCGAGCAATTCCTGCACGCGCGCTTCATCAAGCTTCGTGCTGGCCGAAATTAGCGCCTCGTGCGCTTCGGCGTATTTGTTCTGGTATTTGGCGGCGAGGGCGAGACGAGCCGCATAGACCGAAATGTCTCCGAAGATCGGCCAGTTCTTGGAAACGACGCGCACCTTGCCGTCTTCTTCCACCGCCTTCTTGAAATCGGGATGGATCGCCTTGCAGTAGGGGCACTGGTAGTCGAAGAACTCGACGACGGTGATGTCTCCCTTCGGATTGCCGGTCGCCGGAATATCCGGGTCGCGCAGCACGCGATCGCGGGAGACGACGTCGGTGTTTTGCGAAGCGTCCTGGGCGCGGACCGGAAGAGCGATGAGACTTGCAAGCACAAACAGCGGCATTGCCGCCGGCCTGAGATAACGCATGAGCATTTGATGAATCCCGATTAGATCGCGCCCGTATGGAACAACCCGAATCCGTCGAGCATACAGGCGATGAGCGTCGCAATCATGCCGGTCGGAAACAAAAAATCGCGAGCGCCGCGGCGACCGAAAGAACAAGCGCCCAGCCGTTCAGGCTGGGGGCAGAGGCGGTCGAAAGAAAGGCCGGCGCGTTCGATATGCGCCGTCTCCTTGAGCCAGACACCAGTCGCTCCCCCGGAACGAAGGAAACGCCGGCCGGTTTTTCGCGGCCGGGTCGCCGGTTTCTGCCTGCATCACACGCTCGCTTTGTGCGATGTCCAGCCGTGGGTTTCCTCGGTCGCGTCGCGGCACCAGCGATAGAAAGCGTCGTACAGCCCCATGCCGGCTTCCAGCTGTTCGAGGTCGTCGGCATACATGCGCGAAAGCTCGAGCGACGCCGCGAGCAATCCGGCTGCTTCCGGCGCGAGATCGAGCCGTCCGGTATCCGCGCCGCGCACGATCTTGGCGAGGTGCAAGAGCGGCTCGGTTGCGATGCCGAATTCCTCGATCAGGACGTCGAAGGTGCAAAGTTCGCCGCGATGACTCCAGAACGTGTCCTCGATGTCGAAGGGCGCGCCGCCGAACTTGCTCGCGACCGCCTTCACTTCGGCGGGTGTCACGAACAGAAATGCGGCGTTGGGGTCGAGAAAGCGCCGGATCAGCCAGGGGCAGGCGATGCGGTCGATCTTGGGACGCGAGCGCGTCACCCAAACTGTGCGGCCTTTCGCGTCGCGCGGCGGCAACTTGGACGGATCGGCAAGCGGCAACGCGGCCTTTTTCCAGCCCTGGATCCCGCCGTCGAGGATTTCGGCGGGTATGCCTTCCTGCCGCGGCCAGGCGGCGGCGCCTTCGCTGAGTTTCAGTCCCTTATCGCAGATTGCGACCGCGTTTTTGCCCGAGAACTCCGCCGCCCATGCGGTTACTTCCGCGAAAGGACGGCGAACGGAGCCGGGCACGAGCTTTGGGTTGGCGGCGAAGTCTTCATCGGTACGCACGTCGATCAGTGCGGGGCTCTTTGGCGTGCCGATCAAGCGGGAGAGTTTTTCGGGAGAGATTTTGTTAACGGCAGACATGGAGAAGCGTCCTCTGGTTGAAGGGACGCGATTCTTCGGCATGTCGCCTCGTGGGGAGATCGCACTTCCCCATAACTCATTAAAATGCCTGTTCGAAAATCGAGTCAAGGGCCGCAGTATTCGCGCACGCCGTTCTTCATGTCTAATTTTACGCCCAAGCTCGCTCAGGTTTTCGATTTCGTCGTGATCTAGTGCGGCCAGTGCGCGCCGGCTTTTGTCACGGTTCCGCC
>JAJPHK010000163.1 GCA_021325315.1 Alphaproteobacteria bacterium | reverse complement strand
CGGGCTGCGTACCAGAAGAGCCCGGAAAAGTCCACCCATCTCATTGTCATCACCGGGCCGCAGCGTCCTGTTCGCGCTGGCGAGCGAAAGCGAGCATCCAGCGCGAACTCCTTTAAAAGCCGCGCCGGACCTTCGCTTCGCTCAGCGGCGCGGCCGCATAGCGAGCGGATGACGCTGCGAGACAGCGAGCCGGCTGGACCGGGCTCGCAAGTTACTTATGGCGGAAGTCGGCTAGAGCCGACTTCCGCGCGATTCATGCGGATTATCGAGATTCATCATGGATTACCGGGACTCGCCCGCACTGCGGCTCGTTGCACTCGCCGGTCCGCGGCGGCCCGGTAATGACGAATTAAAGATGGCTGCGGGCCCCTAATTCTGCACGGTGGAGGCGGCGCGGTCGTTTTTCGGCAGCACCAGCGGCGAAAAACAGGCGAAAGCCTCGATGTTTTTATAGACGTCGTTCAGCATGCAATCGAGGCCAAAGGCCGGAAACGAGCGCTTCAGGGCCGGAATTGCGATCGGGCGGTTGTCCATCGGGAAGCAGAACTTGAGAAGCTTCTTCGCGCCTCTGGGCGAGACCGCATAGCCCGAGGTGCCGAAGCAGTGATTGAGCTTGAGGGCCGCCACGGGCGCCTTCGACTTCTGGAAGGCGGCTTCGGTCTCCTTGGTCGGATATTTCGGCGCGAAGACCACGGCCGAGCTCATGCCGCGGGCGATCTCGAGATCGAGGATGGAATCCGTGTTGTAGCCGAGCACGAGGATGTCCCAGTTCTCGAGGTCCGCGAGGAGCGCGGGCAGAACCGCATTGAGGTCGTTCCGGATCACGGCGTCGTCCTCGAACACGAGCGCGGGCGTGTTCGCTTCCACCGTCTCCTTCCAGATGCGGAAGTGGGACGCCCCGCAGCCGATGGCGCCCTTGGTGAGCTTGCTGTCGGGGGCGATGACTTTCATCGCGACGGCGTCCTGCTCGCTCATCCCGGCCCCGTCGCTCGCGTCGAAACGCTCGAAGGCGATGCCGGAGCCGGCATTCGCCTTGCAGAAGCGCTCGAATTTCTCGGGCTGGCGCTTGAGGTTGATGACGTAATTTTTCATGCGGCGGAAACGAGTCTTGCGCGGGACGCTACTGGTGGCGGGCGGTGACGGATGCTAGGGAAGCCCGCGATTCGATACAATCCTGTTACGAATTTTCTGGAGGCGTTCCGCGCATGCGTATCACCGGCATCACCGACATCGTCGTTCCCATCAAATCCTCTATCCGCAACGCCTATATCGACTTCTCCACCATGACTGCGAGCGTGGTGGCGATCGCGACCGATGTGGTGAAGGACGGCAAGCCCGTGATCGGCTTCGGGTTCAACTCGAACGGGCGCTATTCGGAGCAGGGGCTGTTGCGCGAGCGGTTCATTCCGCGGCTGAAATCCGCGACGGCGAAGGAGTTGCAGGACGAGCGCGGGCTGATCGACCCGGCCAAGGCCTGGGCCGCGATGATGACCAACGAGAAGCCGGGCGGCCACGGCGAGCGCTCGGTCGCGGTCGGCATTCTCGACATGGCGATCTGGGACGCGGTGGCGAAAGCCGAGGGCCTGCCGCTCTGGAAATTGCTTGCGAACCGCTACAACGGCGGCAAGGCCGACGAGAGCGCCTGGGTCTACGCCGCGGGCGGCTACTACTACCCCGGCGAGAACGAGAAGAGTCTGCAGGACGAGATGCGCGGCTATCTCGACAAGGGTTACTCGACCGTGAAGATGAAAGTCGGCGGGGTGCCGCTCAAGGAGGATTTGAAGCGCATCGAAGCGGTACTGAAGGTGCTCGGCGGCAACGGCGACAAACTGTGCGTCGACGTGAACGGGCGCTTCGATCTCGATCGGGCGATCGAATTCGGCGACGCGATCGCGCCGTACAAATTGCACTGGTACGAGGAGCCGGTCGATCCGCTGGATTATCTCGTGCACGCGGCGCTCGCGACCCGCTACATGGGCCCGCTTGCGACCGGCGAGAATCTGTTCTCGATGCAGGATGCGCGCAATCTGATCCGCCACGGCGGCTTGCGGCCGGATCGCGACTGGCTGCAAATGGATCCGGCGCTTTCCTACGGCCTTGTCGAATATCTGCGCACGCTTTCGATGCTGCGCGCACACGGCTGGTCGCCGCGCCGCTGTGTGCCGCACGGCGGGCATCAATTCGCGCTCAATATCGCGGTCGGATTGGGTCTCGGCGGAAACGAGTCGTATCCGCAGGTGTTCGCGCCGTTCGGCGGCTTCGCGGACAATGTGCCGGTCAAGGACAGCCGCGTGAAAATGCCGGACATTCCCGGCATCGGCTTCGAGGCGAAGAACGATCTCTACGCCGTGATGAAGCAGATGGTGGCCTGACACGCAGTGTCATGCCCGGCCCTGTGCCGGGCATCTACGCCTTTTTTGAATTGAATCAGTAAGACGTGGATGGCCGGGACTTCAGGCGCGAAGACGGCGCTTCGCGCCTTTCGCCCGGCCATGACGGGCGGTGGGGCCGCGCGTCAATCTTCCGGCGTCACCTTGGTGACATGCCCCATCTTGCGGCCGGGGCGGGGTTCGCCCTTGCCGTAGATGTGCACGGCCGTGTTGGCCTGCGCGATATACCGCTTCCAGCCCTCGACCTCGCTGCCGATCAAATTCGTCATCTCGACGAGGCCGAGGCGGCGGGGCCTCACCAAGGGCCAGCCCGCGATCGCGCGCACATGCTGCTCGAACTGGCTTACATTCGCGCCGTCGATCGTCCAATGGCCGGAATTATGCACGCGCGGCGCGATTTCGTTGACCAGGAGCTCGTGCTTCCCGTTCGTCGGAACGACGAACATTTCGACCGCGAGCACGCCGACATAGTTGAGCTCGTCCGCGATCTTCCTCGTGATGCCGACGGCCTCCTTCGCGAGCGCGGGCGTAATCGTCGCCGGAACGATCGATTGGTACAGAATGTGGTCACGATGCACGTTCTCGACCGGCTCGAAGGCGACGAAAGTGCCGTCGCGTCCGCGCGCGGCGACGACCGAAAGCTCGAGATCGAAATTGACGAAGCCCTCCAAAATCGCCGGCACTTCGCCGATCGCTTTCCACGCGGTGGAGGGATCGCCGTCGAGCGGAACGATCGCCTGCCCCTTGCCGTCATAGCCGAGACGGCGCGTTTTCATGACTGCGGGCGTCGGCACCTGCACGGTCGCGACGGAAATATCGACGTCCGATCCGATCTCGGCATAGGGCGCGGTCTTGATCTCGAAGTCGGTGAGAAAATGCTTTTCGGCGAGGCGATCCTGCGTGGTGGCGAGGATGGCGGGATCGGGCAGAACCGGCTTTTTGTTGGTGACGAGAAAATCGGCGGTTTCGGCGGGTACGTTTTCGAATTCGAAGGTGATGATGTCGCAGCGGTTGGCGAAGCGCGTGAGCTCCGCCTCGTCCTCGTAGGAAGCGCAGGTTTTCTCGCGCGCGACCTCGAAAGCACAAGAATCTTTTTCCGGCGAGAACACATGGCAGTGGAGGCCGAAGCGGGCCGCCGCGAGCGCGAGCATTCGGCCGAGCTGGCCGCCGCCAAGGATGCCAAGGGTCGAGCCCGGTTTCAGGATCGGTAAATCGCTTGCCATGTCGTCCAACTCAACGCTTGCCGCGCTTCGCGGTTTTCGCGCTCTGCGGATATTTGCCGACCGAAGCGGTCTGGCGCTTGCGGAAATCTTCGAGACGCCTTGCGATCTTGCCGTCCGACAACGAAAGAATGGAAGCGGCAAGAAGCGCGGCGTTGATCGCGCCGGGCTTGCCGATCGCGAGCGTTCCGACGGGAATGCCGGCCGGCATCTGCAAAATCGACAAGAGGCTGTCCTTGCCTTCGAGCGCCGTGGTCTTCATGGGTACGCCCAGCACGGGGAGCGTCGTCAAGGACGCGGTCATGCCGGGCAGATGCGCGGCCCCGCCCGCGCCCGCGATCACGATCCGGAAGCCCTGTTTCTTCGACGTTTTGGCGAATTTATAGAGCCGCTCCGGCGTCCGGTGCGCGGATACGATCAGGGTCTCGTGGCCGATACCCAGTTCGTCCAGCGCCGCCGCCGCGAAACGCATGACTTCCCAATCCGATTGGCTGCCCATGATGATGGCCACGGGCTTTTTGCTGGCCATTTTTTGATTGCCCCACTGGCGCAGGAAAGCGCCCGATTATAGGACTGAGAGGGGGCTGGCAAGCTTTGATCGGGCCCGCTCCTTTTCGGGGTTAATACGCATGGCGCGGGGTGTTCCGCGGGAACGGGAAAAAACGGGGGATAAACGCCGGGCGCGGTTGCGGGAACGCGAGCCGAAACCCGTGCCGCGGAAAGCGAAGGCGGGAAACTCGCGTTCGCTCGCTTCGAAGCTTGCGGCCGAGGTCGATGCACTGCGCGAACAATTGATGGCCGAGCGGGCGCGGATCGCGGAACTTGAGACGCGCGTCGACGAGGATCCGCTGACCGGCCTTCTCAACTGGCGCGGTTTCATGAAGGCGCTCGGGCGGACGCTCGCTTACGCACGGCGTTACAAGGCGACCGGCGCGCTTTTGTTCCTGGATCTCGATGGCTTCAAGGCGGTGAATGACCGGCACGGCCACGCCGCAGGCGACTGGGTGCTCGGACGGGTGGGACGATTGATCGCAGGCGCGGTCCGCGCTTCCGACGTCGTCGCGCGTGTCGGCGGCGACGAGTTCGTGGTGCTGCTGTGGAACTTGAATGAGGCGCAGGCGATCGCGAAGGCGCGCGCGCTGGAGGCGCTGATTGCGGAGTCGTCTTTCGAACAGAAAGGGAAGCGCTATGCGATCGGCTTGTCCGCCGGCCTCACGATGCTTTCGGACGGCGACACGACCGAAGCCGTGCTCGCGCGGGCGGATACGGCGATGTATGCGCGGAAAAGAGAGCGAAAAAAGCGCGAAGCGTGATTATTTCGTCATGCCCGGCCTTGTGCCGGGCATCCACGCCTTTACGAAAGCTCGTCACAAAGATCGTTCCAGTTTGGATTGAATCCGTGAATCGTTCTGACTTTCCATGCGCGTGACCAATGCTTCATTGTCTTCTCGCGCTGGATGGCGTTTCGGATGTCGTCGTAATGTTCGTAGTAAACGAGGCGCTTCAACCCATAACGCTTTGTGAATCCCTTGATAGTGCCTTCTCGATGTTCGTGGGCGCGACGTAATAAATCGCTAGTGACACCGACGTACAAAATGCCGTTGCGTTTGTTCGTGACAATGTAAACGAAGCCGCCCTGCATGAGCTGATTCAACAAGGCGTGGATGGCCGGGACAAGCCCGGCCATGACGATGAATTTAATGCTTTGCGATCCTCATCGTCTGAGGAACGGCTTCATTCCTTCGCGCGCGAGTTCATCGGCGCGTTCGTTCTCGTCGTGACCGATATGGCCGCGCACCCAGTGCCAGCTCACATTGTGTTTTTGCGCGGCCGCTTCGAGCCGCTTCCAGAGCTCGGCGTTCTTCACCGGCGATCGGTCGCGCGTGCGCCAGCCGTTTCTCTTCCAGTTGTGCAGCCACTTGGTGATGCCGTCGCGCAAATATTGCGAGTCGGTATGCAGCTCGGCGGGCGTGCCGTCGGGAAGCGACTCAAGCGCCGAAATCGCAGCCATCAGTTCCATGCGATTGTTCGTAGTCGCGGCTTCGCCGCCCATCATCTCGCGGATATTCGCGCCGTCACGGATGATTGCGCCCCAGCCGCCGGGGCCGGGATTGCCGGAGCAGGCGCCGTCGGTGTGGATGATGACCTTACTCATGCGGACAATCCGTATTCGCTCGCGTTTCTGATGCTGCGGTGGAAATTGAGTTTCTTCAGATATTCGAGCGGGTCCTTCGGCCGCACGAGCGCGCCCGGCGGCACGTTCAGCCAGTCGATCGCGCGGGTGAGGAGAAAGCGCAGCGCCGCGCCGCGCGCAAGGAGCGGAAGCGCGGCCACCTCCTTCGTCTCAAGTTTTCTCACCGCGTTGTAGCCGGACAAGAGCGCGCGCCCTTTGGTGACGTTGAACGAGCCGTCGACCTCGAAGCACCAGGCGTTGAGCGAAACCGCGATATCGTAGGCGAGGAGATCGTTGCAGGCGAAATAGAAGTCGATCAGACCCGAGAGCTTCTTGCCGAGGAAGAACACGTTATCGGGGAAGAGGTCGGCATGGATCACCCCTTCCGGCAGACCCTTGGGCCATGATTTTTCGATGTCGCTCGCTTCTCCCTGGATGAGCGCAGCCAGACCCGGAGCGATTTTGTCGGCGCCACCCGCTGCCGATTGCGCGAGGCTCTTCCAGCTCGCATGCCCGAGCGCGTTCTCGCGGCGCAGCCTGAATCCGCCGCCCGCCTTATGCATCGCGGCCATGGCCTCCCCGAGCGCCTGACAATGCACGACGTTGGGGCGGCGGATCCACAAGCCTTCGAGAAAGGTCACGAGCGTTGCCGGACGGCCGGCGAGATCGCCGAGCGCGGTGCCGTTTTTGTCCTTCACCGGCTGCGGGCAGTTGATGCCGCGCGCGGCGAGATGCTCCATGAGGCCGATGAAGAAGGGAAGATCCTCCTTCTTCACGCGCTTCTCGTAGAGCGTGAGGATGAAATAGCCGCGCTTGGTGTGCAGGAGATAGTTGGTGTTCTCGACGCCTTCGGCGATGCCCTTGAACGACATCAACTCGCCGAGATCGTATCCGGCGAGGAATTTCGCGAGCTGGTCCTCGCCGACTTCGGTGTAAACGGCCATCGCTTACTCCGCCGCGACAGCGTGATGGCGGAAGCGCGCGCGATAGGCGTCGGCCAGGCGCTGTTCGCGCGGGAAGAAATCGTCGCCCGCGAGTCCTTCGGCGGCGAGCAGGCGGTTCTCGGTCTCGAACTGGCTTTCGATCTTTCCGTCCGCGAGAATATGCGCGACTTCAATACCGCGCGCGGCGAGCTCGCGCGAAAGCCAGAGCCAGCGGTGGCAGTTTAAAGGGTCGCGCTCGGCGCACATCATCGCGACGCGAAGGCGCGCCGTTTCGGAAAGCAGGCGGTCAAGCCCGCGCTCGAAATCCTGCGCGGAAATCTTCTCGCGCGCCTTGCCGCCGAGTTCCTTTCCCAAATAGAGATAGGCAATGCCGTTATCTTCCAGCGACTTCGCGAGTGCGCCGCGATTGAACTGCGGCGCATAACGCGACACGGGATAGGAGCGCACGTCGGCAAGCAGCGTGACGCCCGCGCCTTTCAGCAGTGAGACAAAATGCCCGATCGGGTGGTTGGAGTGGCCGATGCTGAATAGTCGCGGCCGCATCGCTCACTCCGCGGCGTCATTGCGCAATTCGCGCGGCAGCGGAAAGAACACATCCTCGGGCGGGCCCGAAACACTCTCAATCGAAAGGTCATAGCGCTCGGCGAAAGCATCGATGACTTCCTCGACCAGCACTTCCGGCGCGGAGGCGCCGGCGGCCACACCAAGGCTCTTGATGTTCTCGAACGCCGCCCAGTCGATATTGGCCGCGCGCTGCATGAGGGTGGTGTTCGAGCAGCCCGATCGCTTGGCGACCTCGCAGAGCCGCTGCGTGTTGGAGCTGTTCGGCGCGCCGACCACGATCATTGCGTCCACCTGCGGCGCCACGCGCTTCACGGCTTCCTGGCGGTTGGTGGTCGCGTAGCAGATGTCTTCCTTGTGCGGCCCGACGATCTCGGGAAAGCGTTCGCGCAGGATCGCGACGATCTCGGCGGTGTCGTCGATCGAGAGCGTCGTTTGCGTGACATAGGCGAGTTGCGAAGCGTCCTTCGGCTGGAAATTTTTCGCATCGCTCGTGGTTTCGACCAGCACCACTGCGCCTGCGGGAAGCTGGCCCATGGTGCCGGTCACTTCGGGATGGCCTGCATGACCCACGAGCACGATCTCGCGGCCGCGCTTGAAATGCACCATCGCCTCGCGATGGACTTTCGTCACCAGCGGACAGGTGGCGTCGATCGTGAACAGGTTGCGGCGGCCTGCTTCCTCGGGCACCGATTTCGGCACGCCATGGGCGGAGAAGATCACCGGCCGGTCGCCCTCGGGCACCTCGTCGAGTTCCTCGACGAAGATCGCCCCCTTCTGCCGGAGCGACTCCACGACATATTTGTTATGGACGATTTCGTGGCGGACATAGACAGGCGCGCCGTATTTCTCGAGCGTGCGCTCGACCACGTCGATCGCCCGCACCACGCCTGCACAAAAGCCGCGTGGCGTGCACAAAAGCACGCGAAGCGGCGGTTTTTGGAGGCCCATTTCTCTTTGAAACATCATTGCTTCTAGCGCGTTCAGACCCTATATAACGAGCATCCCCGGTGAATTCGAGGATTACCGAGGCTCCGTCCCGAAAAGACGGCCGGAGCTCGAAGAGCTTATCTAAAGCCCGTTTTGCGAGATTTAGCCATGGCTGACACAGTCCTGATGCCGAAAGCAACCGCCGTATGGCTGGTCGAGAATACGACGCTCACCTTCGATCAGATCGCAGAATTCTGCCGCCTGCATCCCCTGGAAGTGAAGGGGATCGCCGACGGCGAAGTGGCGCAGGGCATCAAAGGCATGGATCCGGTGACGTCAAACCAGCTTACGCGCGCGGAAATTGAGGCGGGGGAGAAGGACCCTAACCACAAATTGAAGCGCTCGGAATCGACCGTCGTGGTGCCGGAGCCGAAAACGAAAAAGAAGGGCCCGCGCTACACGCCGGTCTCGAAGCGGCAGGACCGCCCCAACGCCATCCTGTGGCTCGTGCGCAATCACCCGGAGCTGAAGGACGCCCAGATCATGCGTCTCGTCGGCACGACGAAGTCGACGATCGAGTCGGTGCGGAATCGCACGCACTGGAACGCCGCGACCCTGCAGCCGCTCGATCCCGTGACGCTCGGGCTCACGTCGCAGATCGACCTCGACCGCGAGGTCGCGCGCGCCGCGAAGGAAAAGCCGGCAAAAGAGGAATCGCACTCGACGCTTCTCCCCGCGTCCGAAACGACCGCGCGTGCGGAAGCGGCGGCCGCGGACGCCGCACGGCAGGAGGAGGAAAGCGGGCGCCCGAAAAAGGAAGCGCCGGTCGATATCGAGTCGGTGTTCGCCAAGCTCGGCGGCTCGAAGAAGCGCGAGTAGCAAGACCGTGTCATGGCCGGCACGAGGCCGGGCATGACAGTGTCCATTTCTCAGCCCGCTGCCAATCCCCGCTCCTTCATCGAAGTCTTGATCTCGTCCATGATCGCCGGGTCGTCGATCGTGGCCGGCATCGTCCAGGGCTGCGAGTCGGCGATCTTCTTCATGGTGCCGCGCAGGATCTTGCCGGAGCGCGTCTTCGGCAGGCGGTTCACGACAATCGCGAGCTTGAAAGCGGCGACCGGCCCGATCCTTTCGCGCACGAGCGAGACCACTTCCTTTTCCACTTCCGCGGGCGGTTTGTTCACGCCCGCTTTCAGCACGATGAAGCCGCAGGGGACTTCGCCCTTGAGCTGGTCGGCGACGCCGATCACCGCGCATTCGGCGACGTCGGGATGCGAGGAAAGCACTTCCTCCATGCCGCCGGTCGAGAGCCGGTGCCCCGCGACATTGATGATGTCGTCGGTGCGGCCCATGATGAAAATGTAACCGTCCTCGTCCTTGTAGCCGGCGTCGGAGGTTTTGTAGTAGCCGGGGAATTCCGTGAGATAGCTTTCCTTGAAGCGCTCGTCCTGGTGCCAGAGGGTCGGCAGACAGCCCGGCGGCAGCGGCAGTTTCACGACCACCGCGCCCATGGTGCCGGGCTTCACTTCCTTGTTCTGCTCGTCGACGACGCGCACGTCGTAGCCGGGGACGGCGACGGTCGGCGAGCCGTATTTCACCGGCATTGCGCCTAAGCCCACGGGGTTCGACACCATCGGCCAGCCGGACTCGGTCTGCCACCAGTGGTCGATCACGGGGACCTTCAGAAGTTTTTCCGCCCACTGAATCGTATCGGGGTCGGCGCGCTCGCCTGCGAGGAAAAGCGTGCGGAATTTCGAGAGATCCTTGCCGGAGAGGAATTTTCCTTGCGGGTCTTCCTTCTTGATTGCGCGGAAGGCGGTCGGCGCGGTGAAGAGCGAAACGACCCCATGCTCGGAAATCACGCGCCAGTAGGCGCCAGCGTCGGGCGTTCCGATCGGCTTGCCTTCGTACAGGACCGAGGAGCAGCCGTGGAACAACGGCGCGTAGACGATGTAGGAGTGGCCGACGACCCAGCCGATATCGGAGCCCGCCCACCAGGTTTCGCCGGGGTCGATGCCATAAATTCCCTTCATCGACCAGTTGAGCGAGACGAGATGCCCGCCGTGATCGCGCACGACGCCTTTCGGAACGCCGGTCGTGCCGGAGGTGTAGATGATGTAGAGCGGATCGGTCGCGAGGCAGGGCACGCAGTCGGCGGTTTTCCCGTCGCGGATCGCGGCCGCGCGCAGCGCCGCCCAATCGTGGTCGCGGCCCGCAGTCATCGGCGCTTCCTGCTGCGGGCGCTGCAGGAGGATCACGGCCTGCGGCTTTTCTTTCGAGAGCTTGATCGCTTCGTCGAGAAGCGGTTTGTAGGCGACGGTGCGGCCCGGCTCGATGCCGCAGGAGGCGGAAAGGATCACCTTGGGCTTGGCGTCGTCGATGCGCGTCGCAAGCTCCTTCGCGGCGAAGCCGCCGAAGACGACGGAGTGAATCGCGCCGATCCGCGCGCAGGCGAGCATCGCAATCAGCGCCTCGGGCACCATCGGCATGTAAATGATAACGCGGTCGCCTTTCTCGACGCCGAAGCCGTGCAACACCGCTCCGAAGGCTTTCACCTCGTCGAGCAGCTCCTTGTAGCTGATCTTGCGCTTCTGGCCGGTGACGGGGCTGTCATAGATGAAAGCGGCTTGCTCGCCGCGCCCGGCCTTCACGTGGCGGTCGACGGCGTTCCAGCAGGTGTTGCAGACGCCGTCGGTGAACCAGCGGCCATAGATGCCCGCCTTCGGATCGAACACCGTTTTCGGCTTCTCGATCCAGTCGATGGCTTCCGCCTGTTCGCCCCAGAAACCCGTAGGGTCGCGCAACGAACGCGCGTAAACCTCGGGGTAGCGGCTTTCGGTCTTGGTATCCACGGCGTTCCTCCCGGATTATTTTTTATCGTTCTCGGCTGTTCACCCACTTTTCCGCTTGCGCGCGAGCTTTGCAAGCCTTGCGTCCTTAGCCCTTATGCCATGCACGAAGGGGGATAGCTCGCGCGCTTTCAATCGGTTTTAAGTTCACCACCTGCCGGAATTTCTCAGCCCGTGCCCACCGACCCTATTTTCTACATCGCGGCCTGTATCGCCGTTACTTTCCTTGGCCTTGCGAAAGGCGGTTTTGCCGGGGTCGGCCTCGTGGCGACGCCGCTTTTGTCGCTTGTGGTTCCGCCCGTACAGGCGATCGCAATCGTACTGCCGATCCTCCTTGTGCAGGATGCGGTTTCGCTCTGGGTCTATTGGCGCGACTGGGACAAGTGGAACGTGAAGGTGATGACGCTCGGCGCTTTCATCGGTGTCTCCGCCGCCTGGGCGCTCGCCGCGCATGTCTCGGACGCGCAGGTGCGGCTCGCGGTCGGGCTGATTGCGCTCATTTTCGTGCTGAACTACTGGTTTGCGCCCGCGCCGAAGAAGGAACGGGGGCGGCCCCATGCCGCAGCCGGTGTGTTCTGGGGCGGGGTGTCGGCTTTCACCAGCACGCTTTCGCATGCGGGAGGGCCGCCGTTTCAGATTTACGTGCTGCCGCAGCGAATGGCGAAATTGCGGTTTGTGGGCACCGCGACCGTGTTCTTCGCGCTCGTGAATTACATGAAGTTAGTCCCGTTTTTCGCGCTCGGGCAGTTCTCGGCCGCGAACATCGAGACCTCGCTGGTGCTGATGCCGCTTGCGATTGCGACCAATTTCCTCGGCGTCTGGCTCGTCCGGATCACGCCGACCGAGATTTTTTACCGCATCGCCTACGGGCTGGTATTCCTGATCGCGCTCGCCCTGATCGAAAGCGGCGTGCACGATCTCTTCTTCGCTTGAGCCTCGCATAGGGTGACGCTAGCTTTCCTCCGCAGGAATGGGGGAACGCCGTGGCGAAAAGTGCGTACGATATCGATCTCGACAAAAATCCCGCGAACTACCAGCCGCTGACGCCGCTCACTTATCTTGAGCGCGCGGCGGCGGTATTTCCCGATCATACCGCCGTCATTCACGGCAAGATGAAACGCAATTACCGCGATTTTCACACGCGCGCGATGCGGCTTGCGTCGGCGCTCGCAAAGCGCGGGATTTCGCGAGGCGATACGGTCGCGGTGCTGCTCGCCAACACCCCTGCGATGTTAGAATGCCACTACGGGGTGCCGATGACGGGGGCGGTGCTGAACACGCTGAACACGCGGCTCGATGCGCCGATCATTTCGTTCTCGCTCGACCACGGTGAGGCGAAAGTGGTGATCGTGGATCGCGAATTTTCCAAGGTGATGAAGGCAGCGCTTGCGACCGCGAAAGTGAAACCGCTCGTCATCGATTACGACGATCCGGAATTTTCAGGCGAAGGCGAGCGGATCGGCTCGATCGAATACGAAAACTTTCTGGCGGAGGGCGACAACAAGTATGTCCGCTCGCACCCTGGCGATGAGTGGGACGCGATCTCGCTCAACTACACCTCGGGCACGACCGGCGATCCGAAGGGCGTCGTCTATCATCATCGCGGCGCGGCGCTCTTGGCGGTCGGCAATGCGCTGACCTGCCAGATGAAAAAGCATCCGGTGTATATGTGGTCGCTGCCGATGTTTCACTGCAACGGCTGGTGCTTCCCGTGGACGATCTCTGTCGTGGCCGGAACGCATGTCTGCATGCGGCAGGTGCGTGCGAAAGCGATGTATGACCTTATCGCCGAGCATAAGGTGACGCACCTTTGCGGCGCGCCGATCGTGATGTCGACGTTGCTCAATGCGCCCCCGGAGGAGAAAAAGCCGCTGCCGCATATGGTGGAATTCTTCACGGCCGCCGCGCCGCCGCCGGAGGCGGTGTTGGCCGCGATGAAAGGCGCGGGATTCAACGTCACGCATCTTTACGGGCTCACCGAAACCTACGGCCCCGCTGCGGTGAACGACTGGCATCGCGAATGGGATGCGCTCGATTCTCCGGCGCAGGCTGCGAAGAAGGCGAGGCAGGGGGTCACGATCGTACCGCTCGACGCAATGGACATCATCGATCCAGAAACCATGAAGCCGGTACCGCGCGACGCCGACACCATGGGGGAGGTAATGTTCCGGGGGAACGTCGTGATGAAGGGCTATCTCAAGAACAAATCCGCGACCGAGAAGGCCTTCGCCGGCGGCTGGTTTCACTCCGGCGATCTCGGCGTGATGCATCCGGACGGCTACATTCAGATCAAGGATAGATCGAAAGACATCATCATCTCTGGCGGCGAGAACATCTCCTCGATCGAGGTCGAGGACGCGCTCTACAAGCATCCGGCGGTGCAGGCGGCGGCGGTGGTGGCGAAAGCCGACGAAAAATGGGGCGAGACGCCTTGCGCTTTCATCGAGCTCAAGCCCGGCAAGCAGGCGAGCGCCGACGATCTCCTCGCGCACTGCAAGAAGAATCTCGCGAGCTTCAAGTGTCCGAAGCATATCGTCTTCGTCGAATTGCCGAAGACGTCGACGGGGAAAATCCAGAAGTTCAAGCTGCGCGAAATGACGAAGAGCGTGTGAAAAAACAAAACCCGCGCCAGCCGGCGCGGGTCTTGTGTCGTTTTTGCGCTTCGAATTAGTAGGGACCGTACTGGCCGGTCGCTTCATTCCACCAATAGAGCAGACCGCAAGTCCACGCTTCCGGGGCGTTCAGCTCCTTGTGCCGCTTCCAGTTTTTCACCATCGCCGCGGTCACTACGCCTGCCGGACAGGCGAGAATCCACCAGGCGGTGCTGGAGTGAAGCGTGCCACCGGTTGAAGTACGCACTTGCCCGAAGCTTGGCGCGGAACCAAGCGCCAATGCACCCGCAAGAACAATCGTTGCAATTTTTTTCATCGCCCTTGGCCCTTCTTTGATCGTTGTTGCCCTGTGAAGTCGAACAGGCCCCTAAGACCACCACACCTGGATTTGAGGGTACCGTTTAGGTTACGTAGCGGCAATTCATGCAGCATCTTTCAACGCTATTTAACCGGGCATGGCAAAAATGTCACAATCGGCATAAACCATTTTCCGGCTGGCTATTGGCATTTTACCGCCAAGTGGAGTTCGGCGTTTCCTCGCTTGGCGGCGTTATTTCTGCTGCGTCTGTTTCGCCTTCGCAGCACTGCGCTTTTGTGCTTCTACGCCTTTTGGATCCTGATTGAGCAGCAGGCCGCAGGTCGCGGCTTCTTTTTCCGTCAGTTCGCGATGTTGCTGTGCATTCGCCGCCATCGCGGCGATGATAATGCCGATGCCGCAAACCTGCGCAGACGCGGGAACGGGCGTGAGCGCGATCGCGAGTGCGACCGGCAAGGCAATCAGTTTCGTTTTCATGTTTCCCCAGCTATCCTTGGAGCTCTTCCGCCGGGATGGCGCGAAGGAGGCCCCACGAAAGGCTATGGTGCCCGCAGACCGGCTGCAAGATCGGGCCAAAGAAAAACCCCGCGCTGCAATGCGGCGCGGGGTCAGGTTGAGATGCAAGAAATTAAGTGTTACGCGGCCGCGAGAAGAGAAAGAGCGTGCCGCAGCTCCATGCTTCCGCCGCGGTCAGCTCACGGCTGTCGCGATAGTTCGCGGCAAGCGCGGCCAACACGACGCCACCGGCACAGCCGATAATGATCCACGGCGCGGCCGATGATCCGCCGCCTCCGCCGTGGGAGACTGGCTTATAGCACCACACTTTCGCGTGGCTGGTCGCCGGAACGGAGATCAGCATGGCAGCAGCCAAGGCCGCAGCCGTCAGCTTTTTGAATTTCATGTAATCCTCCTCGTTAAGAAGGCCGGCATGCGAAGCCGGACTCCGGTTGCAACTGCTCGCCAATGAGGAGAATGGATCGCGGCTCACGCGGAACGCGTGAGAGACCGAAACGCTCGGCCGTGCGCACAAGTGAGAACGCTGCAAAACGGAACTGCGGCGAATTCGCCGGTACGCAACATCGTCAAACCCAACAAAACGAGCGAAGAGAATTTATCGAAAAATTATCTCAAAGGTTGCGCAACGCTTTGTTGTGGCTAACGAGTAGGCCTAATTTTTCAGGTTAAGCGCGGCGCGGTTGCAAGAAAAATCCGTGCCGTCTTCACAGCACGGATTCTTTCGGTTCGAAAGGTTAGCGGCCGTAGACGCCGGTGCCTTCGGAGGAACGCCGGTTAGCCTTAAAAATTCACGTTACCGGGCCGAGCGCAAAAACAAACCGCCGGCATAGCCGGCGGCGCAAAGTCAAACACGCAAAAACGTTTAGTGCACCGTCGTTTCCAATTGCGACAAGCGCGCAATTTCGTCCTTGAGGTGAAGCTTTCGCCGCTTGAGCTCGGCGAGCTTCAAATCGTCGGCGCTGAGGTGGGTCATGGCTTCTTCGATTTCCCGCTCCAGCGCCCGGTGCTGTTGTTTGAGGTCAGCTAGATTCGCCTGAACAGACATGAGGGGCTTTCCTCCGCTTCAGGATAGGTCTCTAGACAAGATAGTAGTGTGTCATGAATAGGGGAAAAAGTCGACGATTTTTCCCCTGATAAGACCCAAATTGACAGTTTGGCTGGGCCGTCGGAACCGATAAAATAACGTTAGCTCGATTTGTAGCGATCCTGCTCCATGAAAAACCAGGAAGAGCGCGAACTGCGCGCGGAACTCGAACGGTTACGGCAGGAACACCGCGATCTGGATGCGGCCATTGACGCCTTAATGGCTACCAGCGGCTACGACCGGCTGCAGGTGCAACGGCTGAAAAAGCGCAAGTTGCAAATTCGCGACCGGATCGCGGAAACCGAGGACAAGTTGTTCCCGGATATTATTGCCTAGAGCCGTCATTCCGGGACGCGGGCGTAGCCCGCGTAAGAGTGCGTCCCGGATGACAAAAATGGCTCAAATCGCCTTCAGCAAATTAGCCGCGCTGGTCGCTTCCGCCTGGCCCGGGTTGTCCTCGATATTCAATACTTTCACCGTGCCGTCTACGACATACATCGAATAGCGCCTGGAGCGGACGTCGCCCATGCCGCGGGCGGAGCCGTCGAAGGCAAGGCCGATCGCCTTCGCGAATTCGCCATTGCCGTCCGCGAGAAACTCGATCTTTCCCTCGCCGCCGGAAGCCTTCGACCAGGCGCCCATGACGAAATGATCGTTCGTGGTGGTAATCGCGATGGTATCGATGCCCTTGCCGCGGAATTTCTCGGCCTGTTCCACGTAACCCGGCAAGTGATTGCGATGACAGGTCGGGGTGAAGGCCCCCGGCATGCCGATCAGCACGACCTTCTTGCCGCTGAAAATGTCGTTCGTGGTCATCTCTTTCGGGCCGTCGGGTCCCATGACGCGAAAGGTCGCGCTCGGCAATTTATCGCCCGGCTTGATGGTCATTCTTTTTCTCCGTTGGAATAAAGCCCGCGTGGGGCGGCACTTATGGTACCCCGGAAGGCGGGCATTATTCGAGCGGGATTTCCACTTCGACCGCGTCCGTATCCGCGGCCAGCGTGACAACGAGCTTCTTCGGGATCGGTTTTACGCCGGGCGGCGCGCCTTCGAACGGCAGCGCGAACTGCGTGAGGCCATCGGACGTTCCGATCTTCTCCGGCAGCGGCAGCGCCCATTTGTCGTTCGGGCCTTCGGCGAAAAGCCGCGGAGCGCTGCCTTCGGGCGCGGAGACGGAAATGATCGCGCGCGGCTTGTCGCCATGCTCGATCCGGATGCTCGCGACGGAAAGCATGCCCGGTTTGTCGGTATCTTGACCGAGCACGGCCTGGCGTGGGACGAGACTTTCGGCTTGTTCGAGAATTTCCGAGAGGTCGCTGCTTTCCTGGGGTATTTCGAGCTCCATGGCGGCGTCGGCGGGAACGCAAAGTTTTTCGCAAACCGCAAAGTCGATTTTCAGACGGAGCTTGATCGGCAGGCCCGGGTCGGAGGGTTTGATCGTGACCGGAAAGACGACGCGATCCTGATAGCCGATCGATTTCAAACCGCTTTGGTCGACGATCTTCTCGGGCGCGGGCCACTGCACTTTGGCGGAAGCGAGATTTTCCGAGCCGGACCAGTCGAATTTCGGCGGCACGCCCGCATCGCCCGGATAGCGCCAGTAAGTGTGCCATCCCTTTTCGAGCCGGATTTCGATTCCCGCTCGCGGACCGTCGCTGCCGGAATCGGCAAGAAGCCGGGCCTGGGCGTGGCTCGCCTCGGTCCAGGTTGATTCGAGCGCAAATGCGCCGCGCGGGAACATGAGCCCGAAAGCGAGCAGACATGCGGCCGCGAGCGTCATCGCTAAATTTCGCTCAACCGGGAAAAACATTGGAATTTCCTAGACCGCGGCTGCGGTAACCGCATAGCCACATTCGCGTGAATAAGGCAGAAGCGCGGAAATTTGCAATGCCACAAAGTCGCGCTAGTCTCTCTTAATGAAAATTGGCCCCACCTCTTTCGAAGCTGGGCAGAACAAAACGCCCGGCTATCTCGATGGCCAAATCCTTGTCGCCATGCCCACGATCCTGGACGATCGTTTCGCACGCACGGTGATCTACATGTGCGCGCATTCCTCGGAAGGCGCGATGGGAATCGTGATCAACAAGCCCGCGCCGAATGTGCGTTTCAAGGATTTGCTCGAGCAGCTCGATGTCATTCCGAAAAGCCCCGGCGGTGAGCCGATCCGGATCTCGCCGGTGCCGGTCCTGAAGGGCGGGCCGGTCGAAACGCAGCGCGGATTCGTGCTGCACTCGGCGGATTTCTTCATCAAGGACTCGACGCTCTCGATCGACAACGAGATTTGCCTAACGGCGACGCTCGACATCCTGAAAGCGATCGCGCGCGGCGAAGGGCCGGCGAGCGCTATTTTAGCGCTCGGCTATGCCGGCTGGGCGCCCGGCCAGCTTGAGAGCGAGATCAGCGCCAACGGCTGGCTGAACTGCGCGGCGGATGCGGAGCTCATTTTCCACGCCGCGCCGGAAGAAAAATACGCGAGTGCGCTCCGGAAAATCGGGATCGATCCGGCCAAGCTTGTGTCGGACGCAGGGCACGCTTGACCATTTTCGTCATCACCGGGCCGCAGCATCCCGTTCGCGCTGGCGAGCGAAGCGAGCAGCCAGCGCGAATCCTTTAAAAGCCGCGCCGAACCTTCGCTTCGCTCAGCGGCGCGGCGGCGAAGCGAGCGGCTGATCCTGCGCGACCCGGTGATCCATGATGAAACTCGGCACGCGCAGATAGGCTTCATGGATTACCGGGTCTCGTCCGCGCCACGGCTCGCGTTCCGCTCGCCGGGCGCGACGGCCCGGTAATGACAACTAGGGCTAGCTCGCGCGCGCCGCGGTGCGCCGTTCCACCGGCTGCATCGGCGCAACCAGCTGCCGTGCCTGCTCCGCCGTCATAGGCTCGCCGAAAATATAGCCCTGCGCGAAGTGGCAGCCGAGCTGGTAGAGCTCGACCGCGTCGGAGTCGGTTTCTGCGCCTTCGGCGACGACCTCCATGCCGAGATCGTGCGCGAGCGCAATGATCGAACGCAGAATCACCGGCCGGGTGCCGCCGCGCGCGGAGCCGCGCACGAATTGCTGGTCGATCTTGATGGTGTCGAACGGGAAGCGCTGCAAATAGGCGAGCGACGAATAGCCGGTGCCGAAATCGTCGAGCGAAAGCCCCGCACCGAGTTCGCGGATGCGCGCGAGCATTTGCGCCGCGAGCTCCGGATTCTCCATCACAAGCGACTCGGTGATTTCCAGCTTGAACGTGCCGGGCGTGAGCACGTTTCGCGACAGCACGCCCTTGATGTCCTGAATCAGGTCGTGGCGCAGCAGCTGGCGCGAAGAGACGTTCACGCTGACGAAAATCGGCACGGCGTTCGGCGGCATCGCGCGCTGCCAGAGCGCGAGCTGATGGGCGGCGCGCTCGAGCGCGAAGTGGCCGAGATCGACGATGAGGCCGGTTTCTTCCGCAAGCGGAATGAACTCGGCGGGACCGACGCGGCCGAGCCGGGGGTGGTTCCAGCGCAACAGCGCCTCGAAGCCCGCGATGGTGCGGTTCTCGAGCCGGATGATCGGCTGGTACATGAGCGTGACCTCGTCGCGCTCGAGGGCGCGGCGGAGGTCGGATTCCATCGTGAGCGTGTCGATCTTTTGCGAGCGCATCGTGGGGCGGAACACCTCGATCCGGTCGGCGCCCTGCTGCTTCGCATGGTACATTGCGAGTTCCGCGTTTTTCAGCACGTCCTCGCGCTCCTGCATGCTGCTGTCGGTGAGCACGATGCCGATCGAGGCGGTGAGGAAAATCTGGCGCGGGCCAAAGCCGATCGGCGCACGCAGGCTGCGGCGGATCGTGTCGGCGAAGGCGGTGATGCGCGCGGGCTCGCGTTCGGAAAGCAAAATCACGCCGAACTGGTCGCCGGCGATGCGCGCGAGCGTGTCCTGCGGCTTGAGTAACCGCCCGAGCCGGCGCGCGATGGTGAGCAGAATGGAATCGCCGACCGCCATCCCGGTGCTCGCATTCACCTGCTTGAAGCGGTCAAGATCGATGATGATGACGGTGGGCCGCGCCGTGTCGCCGCCGCTCGCAGTCATTTTGAGCGCGGACTCAAGCCGGTCGAGGAAAAGCTCGCGGTTCGGCAGGCCCGTGAGATTGTCGTGCACGGCGTCGTGCAGAAGCCGTTCCTGCGCGATCTTGGTCTCGGAAATATCGGCGAGCGTGCCGACGACGCGCAGCACCTCGCCGTCGGAGCCGACGACGGGCCGTGCGCGCAGCGTGAACCAGAGATAGGAACCGCTTTCGGAGCGCAGGCGGAATTCCTGCGCGATCCGGCCGCGCCGCTGCTCCAGCATGGAATCGAGCGCCATGCGGAAACGGTCGCGATCGCCCGGGTGCAGAACTTCGAGCCAGCCGGCGGCGGAGGTTTCCAGGGTGCCGCGCTTGAGACCCAGGTGCTGCTCGGCTTCGGGACTCGTATAGATCAGGTCGCGATCGACGTCCCAGTCCCACACGATGTCGCCCGCGCCGGTGAGCGCAAGCGCGCGGCGCTCGACATCATTCACAATGCCCTCGGCGCCGACGCCGGCGAAAGCGTGTTGCATGACCGTAAAGCCAATGAGCATGACGATCAGCTCGAGGCCGCCGAGCAACGCGGGCGCGATCAGGTCGTTCGTCAACACGCCCGCGACCGCGAAACCTGCGGCGATCACCCAGACGGTAAGCAGGAACCAGGTCGGGATGAGCAGCACCGCGCGGTCGTAATTATGGGTCGCGAGGTAGACGACGAGGCCGAAACCCACGATCGCGACGGCAAGCAGCGAAAGCCGCGCGATACCGGCCGCAATCCCCGGGTCGAGAAAGGCGACCGCAACCAGAAGCGCGAGGAAGACGAGCCAGCCCGCCGCAAGATGCGAATAGCGCACGTTCCAGCGGCCGAGATTGAGATAGGCGAAAAGAAACACGATCAGCGTCGCGGCGAGAATCGCTTCACCCGATGCCCGCCAGAATTGCTCCGCGCCCGGCGAGAGCGCGAACACCTTGTTCCAGAAGCCGAAGTCGATGCCGATATAGCCCAAGACGGCCCAGGCAAGCGCGGCGGCCGCCGGGAACATGATCGAGCCCTTCACGACGAAGAGAATCGTGAGGAAGAGGGCGAGCAGGCCCGAGACGCCGATGACGATGCCGTTATAGAGCGTGAAGGAGTTGATCTTTCCCTTGTAGGCTTCTGGCTCCCACAAATAGAGCTGCGGCAGGTTGTTGGAGGTGAGCTCCATCACGAGCGTCACCGTCGTGCCGGGGTCGATGGTGATGAGGTAAATGTCGGCGTCGTTTGACGCCTGCT
This sequence comes from Alphaproteobacteria bacterium, assembly GCA_021325315.1. Taxonomy (GTDB): domain Bacteria; phylum Pseudomonadota; class Alphaproteobacteria; order Rhizobiales; family Xanthobacteraceae; genus Palsa-892. Next base: position 6,922 of record JAJPHK010000163.1, on the reverse strand, counting down.
TTTCGGGGCGGAAGCCCTGGCTTGGCGTCACGCTCACGATGCGTTTTGAGCCGAGATCCGGCCAGAAGATTCCGGAACCCGTCATGGTGTAGTGGGGCGCCACGATCAAGCGGTCGACCTGCTCGTCGGTGTTGTTGGCGAGCGCGAAGACGGCCCAGTCGGAAGTGCCCTTGACGACGCTCGCGATCACTTCGATGCGGCGGACGATGCCGTCGGAGCCCGGTGCTGTCGCGAGCTGCACGCGGTCGCTGTCGGTCTGGTAGCGCTCGGTCGCGGGCAAGAGGTCGATGGCCGCCGTGCCCTTGCGGATCGAGATGGCTTCAAGCGCGTGCGCGCCGGCTGCGCTGAAGAGCGCGGCCGCTAGCACGCAAAACGCAACGAACCGTTGAAAACGCAATCTCAATCCCCGCATGCCGCCCAGCCGGAACCGGGGGCCCTGGAAACTAGCTTCGGGTTAAGGCGGCCCCGTGGCAAGAGAGCGCTCAAATCAGCCCACCGTCAGCACGATCTTGCCGATATGCGCGCTGCTATCCATGCGTGCATGCGCCTTGGCGGCCTCTTTCAGCGGAAAGGTGGAGTCGATCACGGGCTTGATCTTGCCGTTTGAGAGGAGCGGCCAGGCCTTCGCCGCAAGTTCCTGGGCGATCGTGGACTTGTCGGCGGTGGTGCGCGGACGGAGCGTGGAGCCCGTGTGTGTGAGCCGCTTCTGCATGATCTTCAGAAGGTTGATGTTGACCTTGTAGCCCTTTTGGGTGGCGATCTGGACGATGCGGCCCTCGGTGGCGGCAGCGTCGTAATTGCGGTCGACGTAATCGCCGCCGACCATGTCGAGAATGAGATCGGCACCCTTGCCGCCGGTCGCCTTCTTCGTCTCTTCGACGAAATCCTGCGTCTTGTAATTGATCGCGAAATCGGCGCCGAGTTTCTTGCATGCGGCGCATTTCTCGTCGTCGCCTGCGGTGATGAGTACGGTCGCGCCGAACGCCTTCGCGAGCATGATCGCGGTCGTTCCGATGCCGGAGGAACCGCCATGCACAAGAAACGTCTCGCCGGATTTCAGCGCACCGCGCTGAAAGACATTGTGCCAAACGGTCATGAAGGTTTCGGGGATCGCGGCGGCCTCCACCATCGAGAAGCCCTGCGGCACCGGAAGCGCAACCGCGTCGTCGGCGATGCAGTATTCGGCATAGCCGCCGCCTGCGACAAGCGAGGTCACCTTGTCGCCAACCTTGAAACGTTTCGCATCTTTGCCCGCGGCGACGACCTCGCCGGAAATTTCAAGGCCTGGAAGATCGGAGGCGCCCGGCGGTACCGGATACTTTCCCTCGCGCTGCATCACGTCGGGACGGTTGACGCCAGCGGCTGCGACTTTCACCAGAAGCTCGGTCGAGCCGGGCGAGGGGAGCGGCCGCTCTTCCGGCACCAGCACCTCCGGACCGCCGGGCTTCGTGATGGCGATAACGGTCATGCGGGCAGGCAACGGCATTTTCTTCTCCGGATCTTGCAGGAACGGCGTATCTCCTACGATTGTCGCGCGGCCCTGACAACGGTGGCCGATCCGCGTTAACCTTGTCAGGCTTTGGTAGGACTGGAGCGAAACGCCATGGAAGAGCCCGCTGAACCGCGAAAAAAGATCGTCCACGAAATCGGACAGGATCTTTCGCAGCTTTCGGTCTTCGAGCTGAAAGAGCGGATTCTCGCGCTAACCGAGGAAATCGCGCGCATCGAGCAGGCGGTCAAACAGAAAGAATCGTCGAAAAGCGCGGCGGACAGCTTCTTCAAGAAATAAGCGTCCCAAATAGGCTCGCCAATCGCTCAAATTTTATTAAATTAACCACATATTAAGGTTTCCCGACCATTATCGATTTGTCCAACTTTTGGACACGAGTGGCTCCTGTCCACTCTTTTTGACGCCTCCCTGTGAAACAACTTTAGAGCCACCTTCGGGTGGCTCTTTTTTTATCCGAAAGCGCAGGCGTTTCCGCCATTTGCGCCGCATTACCGCAATGGGTTCTTCGTCTCGCGCTGAAACAAAAAACGCGGCGCGTTGTTTGCACTTATTCCCGTAATACCGCCGCGCCTGGACTCGAACGCTTTGACAAGCAGGTGTCGTCTGGCGCATCAATGAACCGGGACGGAGTTGCGTAATGTCGGGTGCTGTATCGAATTCGGCCGATCCGGTCGTATTGGCGAAGCGTTTGGCGACCGGGCCTAACTTCACCGCACTGTTTCGCGAAGGCATGGCGCTCGTGGAATCGACCGCCGCCTATCTTGATGGTCCCGGCAGGCAAGATGCGAAATATCTCGATCGCGCCGCCGCGCTCAATTACGCCACCGAATCCATGCGGCTCACCACGCGGCTGATGCAGCTTGCGTCGTGGCTTCTCCTGCAACGGGCGGTGAACGAAGGGGAGCTCACCTTCGATCAGGCTCGCACCGAAAAAATGAAAGTGAAGCTCTCGCCGTTTCCGCCGCTCGCACCGGAAATCCTGAACATGCTGCCGAAGAAACTCGGCACCTTAATTGCCGACTCGCGCCGGCTGCACGAGCAGGTGCTCCGGCTGGATGCGCTCGTCTATGGCGGAAGCATTCCTTCGGCGGAGACCGCGCCGTCGCCTTCCAACCCGGTCGAGACTCAGCTCGAGCTTTTGAAGGCTGCGTTCGGCAAGGACGACTGAACCAGATTATCCGGCAGACGACCGAAGTTTCTATCGACTGTTCGATAGATGCGATCGTTGCTGCGCGCGGCTGCAGATAGGGCTATGAAGTCGCCCAATGATCGCATCCGGCACCGTTTTTTTGCATGACAATTCGCCCGGCGCAGGCAGGAGCCTCCTGTTCGAGCGGCCTTCGCGCGTGCTCACGACGAGAAAGCGCGGCGAAGTCGCGGCGCTGCTCGAAGAAGCTGAGCGTGCGTCGGCGGCGGGCGAGCACCTCGCCGGATTTCTTTCGTATGAATTGGGACTCGCTTTCGAGGAGCGGCTCCTGCCGTTGCTGCCGGAAGAGACGGAATTTCCGCTGTTCTGGCTCGGCATCTACGGCACGCCCGTGGAAATGGACCGGCTCGCGGCCTGGCGCTGGCTGAAGGAGCGGGCGTCGCGCGAACTTGTGCGCGTCGACAATATGAAGTTCTCGACGTCGCGCGGCGGCTATGGCGGCGCGTTCAAGCGGGTGATGGACTACATCCATGCCGGCGACGTCTATCAGATCAATCTCACCATGCACGCAAATTTCCGGCTCGACGGCGATCCGGCGGCGCTCTACCGCGATCTCTGCCGGAGCCAGCCGGTCGCGCACGGCGCTTTCATCGCTACGGCTGAGCATCACGTGCTCTCGCTTTCGCCGGAGCTTTTCATCGAAAATCGCGGCGGCCGCATCGTTACGCGGCCGATGAAGGGCACGGCGCCGCGCGGGCCGACATTCGCCGACGACGAGGCGATCAAGAAGGCGTTGCTATCCGACGAGAAATCGCGCGCGGAAAACCTGATGATTGTCGATTTGCTCCGGAACGACGTCGGGCGGATCGCGAAAATGGGCAGCGTGAAGGTCGAAAAGCTGTTCTCGATCGAAACCTATCGCAGCCTGCACCAGATGACGTCGACGATTGCCGCCGATTTGAAGCCCAATCTGAGGCTCGGCGAGATCCTGCGCGCTCTCTTTCCTTGCGGCTCGGTGACGGGCGCGCCGAAAATCCGCGCCATGCAGATTATTCACGAGGTGGAGAACGGCCCGCGCGGGCTTTATACGGGCTCGATTGGCCATGTCGCACCGAACGGCGACTTTTCCTTCAATGTCGCGATCCGCACCGCCGTCGTCGGCGCGAACGGAAAGGGCGAGATCGGCATCGGCGGCGGCATCGTCGCGGACTCGAAGGAAGATGCCGAATATAACGAGTGCCTCCTGAAGCTCGATTTTTTCCGGCAGGCGGTCGAGCCGCCCGGGCTGATCGAAACCATGCTCTGGGCGGAGGACGAGTTCTGGCTGCTTTCGCGGCATCTCAAGCGGCTCGAGGCTTCCGCCGCGCATTTCGGTTATCGTTTCGAGCGCGAGAAAGTCATGGCCGCGTTAGAGCAGGCGGTCGCCGGAAAATGCGGGCCCTTGCGCGTACGGCTCGTGCTTTCTCCGGAGGGCGGGATTTCCGCGGGCGCGGTTCCTTTGCCGCCTACGAAACGTCTTCGTTTCATGCTCGCCGACGATCGCATGGATTCCGGCGATCCGCTTTTACGCCACAAGACCACGCGGCGCGCGATCTACGACAAGCCGCGCGAGGAGGCGCAGAAATTCCACGGCGCCGACGAGGTGATTTTCCGAAACGAGCGGGGCGAGCTCACCGAGGGCAGTTTCACCAATCTCTTCATCGAGAAGAACGGCGAATTGCTCACGCCCGCACTTTCCTGCGGACTCCTGCCCGGTACGCTGCGCGAACAACTCTTGCAGCGCGGCGAAGCGCGCGAAGCGGTGCTTACGCTGCGCGATCTGGAGACCGCCGACAAAATTTTTCTCTGCAATTCCGTGCGCGGCCTCGTGCGCGCCGAGCGGGTGGGATCTCCCGCCGCGATTCCCGCCTGAACCGGTTTGTCATTGGCCGTTGATTTTTCGAACGGTGAAATCGCTGGATTTTTTCTGAACCAATATTCATCCGCGCGAGGAAATCGCGCAGCAGAGCGATCCAGTTCGGCTCTCGCGTTTTATCTCTCTGCAAAAAAATCACGAAAGAAAAATACTGGGAGAAGAAAACCGATTTGCCGCGAATCCTGGCTCGAATCTGAATGAAAATTCAGTTGCGTACACAAATGCGCGATTGTGCGTGAAGTGAGCGATCCAAATCCGCTCTCAATACTTATCTCCTTCGGGAACGTCCTATTGGGTAACGTTAGGACAGGAGGACACCATGAGAAAACTTTTGCTTGGAATGACAGCGTTAGCCGCATTGGCTTTCGCCGTTCCGGATGCCGCGATGGCGCAGCAACACATGAGAGGCGCGCGCGGGGCAGCGCATGTCAGCGGCGGCGGCCATGCGATGGGCAGAGCGAGCTTTAGCGGCCGTTCCAGCTTTTCGGGGAATCGTAACTTCGCGGTGAACCGGAACTTCAACCGAAACGTCAACATAAACCGGAATGTCAACGTCAACCGGAACATCAACCGGAACGTCAACATCAACCGTTTCGCGTCGAGTGACTTCCGCCACCATCATCGCCATCATCGCCACCATTTCAGGGACAATGTCTTCTTCGACGTAGTGATCGGCGATACGTATGACTACGCGGCCTATGACAGCTGCTATCAGTATATCTGGACGCGCTACGGCTATCGTTATGTCAACGTCTGCGCGCCAGATTACCCCTACTATTACTACTGATCGCGTCAGCGCCTGAAGCAGATCGGCCCCGCAGTTGCGGGGCCGATTTGTGTCCGGTCATTGTGTGCGTTCGATCCGCACGGGCCGCTGCGCCTGCTCCTCGGCGACAATCTGATAGCTGTTCACAAAGGCCAGCATCGCCGCGCGCCGCGCGGCGATCACATGACCGAGTGTCAAGCCGAGGATTATCACCAAAATCGCGAAAAGGCTGACCAGCGCGCCCCACAGCAGGACCGGGTCGCGCGTATAGACCGCTCTTGGGCCGTCCGAATGGATCATGGGACGCTTCCATATGGAGTTGAGATTCTTTTATTTAACGCCCGGGCAGGGAGGGCGGTTCCGGGCTACTGGCCGCCGCCTCATGAAGTGCAGTGCGGTGCAGTCGAAGATCGCGATTGTACGGGGCGCGCGGATCGGCGAGATTGCCCGGCGGGCGAGGGGAACATGAAAACGCGATTCGGACGGGCGGCGCTGACGGGCCTCTTGGCTTTTGCCGTGTTGACGCTTGCGGCGAGCGCGATCACCGCTTCCGCGCAGCAGCCCGCGGCGAGCCCGCCGCAGCAGGCGCGCATCTACATGATGCGCGGGCTCTTCGGCATTTTCTCGCTCGGGATCGACTCGCTCGCAGGCAAGCTTCGGGAGCAGGGTTACGATCCGCAGATCTACGGCTGGGATCAGTGGGGCCAGATCGCGAGCGAAATTCTCGCCAACGATCGCACGGGCGACACCGGACACATCATCCTGATCGGGCATTCGCTCGGCTCGGACTCGACCATCCAGGTCGCGAGCGCCGTGCGCCAGGCCAATATCCCGATCGACCTCATCGTTACGTTCGATATCACGCAGCCCCTGCGGGTGCCGAGCAACGTGCTCCGCTTCGCCAACTTCTTCCAGCACAACGGGTTCGGACAGGAAGCTGTCCCGGGCTACGGCTTCACTGGCGAACTCGTGAACATCGACCTCACCGCCGACACGTCGATCGGTCATGGCAATATCGACGAGGTCCCGCGCCTGCAGCAGGCGGTCATCGACAAGGTGCTCGAGATCACCGTACAGCAGACGAAACGTCCGCCCGCGCGCGCGAAGCGGCGGCCGGTGAGTTAGTGCCGCTCCCCTTTACGGGGTGACCAAGCGGAGCGAGGCAGGGATGAAGGATAATAAAAACCCCGCGCCTTTGCGCGGGGTTTTTCGTATCCGAATTGTGAGCGCTTACTTCTTCGCTTCGGCTTTCGCCTCGGGCTTGGCGCCGGCTTTGGCTTCCGCCTTGTCTTCGCCCTTGGCTTCTTTCGCCTTCTTTTCCTTCTTCGGCTTTTCGGGCTTCGGCGCTTTCGGCTTGCCGGAAGGCGCCTGCGGCTGGCCCTTCGCGACCTTGATGCCTTCGTCCTTGATCAGACCGCCGAACTTGCTGGAGAAGCGCGTGAGCCGTCCGCCGCGGTCGACGAGCTGCTGCTGACCGCCGGTCCAGGCCGGGTGCGACTTCGAGTCGATCTCGAGCTGCATCGTGTCGCCCGCCTTGCCCCAGGTCGAGCGCGTCGTGTATTCGGTGCCATCCGTCATGACGAT
>JAJPHK010000034.1 GCA_021325315.1 Alphaproteobacteria bacterium | reverse complement strand
TGCACGTCGACGACGGCGCCGATCACCTGCGTGATGCGTCCGACCTTGTTGGTTGCGGGGGTAGCCATGATCGTCTCCTTCAAACTTCAGACCGCCGTGAGCTTCACGGGCACGTTGTTTCGGGTCGCCTTGGAATAGGGGCAGATGGTGTGGGCGTCTTCGATCAGCGCTTGCAATTTCGTTTTATCGGCACCGGGAAGCGCCACTTTCAATTCGGCCGCGAGCGAAAAGGCGCCGTTGTCGACATTGAGCGTAACCTCGCAGGTAACCTTCGCGGCTTGACCATCGAGCCCGTGCTTCTTCGCAAGCACGAGAATCGCCTGGCCGAAGCAGGCCGACCAGCCGAGCGCGAAGAGCTGCTCGGGATTGTGGCCATCGCCCGCGCCGCCGAGTTCCTTCGGCAGCGCCATCGCGAGCGCAAGGCCGTTGTTTTCGAGAACCGCGCGGCCGTTCCGTCCGCCCGAAGTCGTTGCCTTCGTCGTGTAACCCATCGCGTCCTCCTTACAGCGCCTCCGCACCGGAGATGATCTCGATCAGTTCCTTCGTGATCATCGCCTGCCGGGTGCGGTTATAGGTGATGGTCTGCTTGCGGATCATGTCGCCGGCGTTGCGCGTCGCGTTGTCCATCGCGGTCATGCGCGCACCCTGTTCGGACGCGGCGTTTTCAAGAAGCGCACGGAAAATCTGCGTCGCAATGTTGCGCGGAAGCAAATCGGTGAGGATGTCCTCTTCCTCCGGCTCGTATTCGTAGGCGACGCTCGGACCGGAAGATTCCTTCTTCTTTTCGATCACCGGCGGGATGATTTGCTGCACCGTCGGCACCTGCGAAATCACCGACTTGAAGTGCGAGTAGAACAGCGTCACCACGTCGAACTCGCCCGCCTCGAAGCGCGCGACGATCTTCTCCGCGATCCCGCTCGCGTTCTCGTAGCCGAGCTGGCGCACGCCGCGGAGATCGACGGTCTCGACGATCTGCTTTTCGTACTGGCGGCGAAGCTGGTCGTAGCCTTTGCGGCCAACGCAGAAAATCTTCACGGTTTTTCCCTGCGACTGCAGCCTGCCGATTTGCTCGCGCGCGAGCCGCACGATCGCGGAGTTGAACGCGCCGCAAAGCCCGCGCTCCGACGTGCAGACGAGAAGAAGATGGATATCGTCCTTGCCGGTACCGACAAGGAGCTTCGGCGATTCCGGCGAAGGCGTGATGCTCGACGCGATATTGCCGAGCACGCGCTCCATGCGCTCGGCGTAAGGCCGCGCCGCTTCCGCCGCCGCCTGCGCGCGCCGCAGTTTCGCCGCGGCGACCATCTGCATCGCCTTGGTGATCTTCTGCGTCGCCTTGACGGAAGCGATGCGGTTGCGGAGGTCTTTTAGCGAAGCCATTCGAACTTACCGTTTTTCCCTGTCATGCCCGGCCTTGTGCCAGGCATCCACGTCTTTTCCCTATCTCGAGGCGTGGATGGCCGGGACAAGCCCGGCCATGACGCCCCTCATTCTTACGCAAAACTCTTCGCGAAGGCGTCGACAGCCGCTTTCAACTTCGCCGCCGTGTCGTCCGAAAGATCCTTCGACGAGCGGATCGCTTCGAGGACGTCCGCGTGCTTCGCGCGGATATGCGCGAGCAAGCCTTCCTCGAAAGCCTTCACCCTGTTCACCGGCAATGGATCGAGATAGCCGTTGGTGCCGGCCCAGATCACGACCACCTGTTCCTCCATCTTCAGCGGCGAGAACTGCGCCTGCTTCAAGAGTTCGGTGAGGCGGGCGCCGCGGTTGAGCAACCGCTGCGTCGTTGCGTCGAGGTCGGAGCCAAACTGCGCGAACGCCGCCATTTCGCGGTATTGCGCGAGTTCGCCTTTGATCTTGCCGGCGACCTTTTTCATCGCCTTGGTCTGCGCCGAGGAGCCCACGCGCGACACGGAAAGACCGACGTTCACGGCCGGACGGACGCCCTGATAGAAGAGGTCGGTTTCCAAAAAGATCTGGCCGTCAGTGATCGAGATGACGTTGGTCGGAATGTAGGCCGACACGTCGTTCGCCTGCGTCTCGATGACGGGAAGCGCGGTGAGCGAACCCGCGCCTTTCTCGTCGTTCATCTTCGCCGCGCGCTCGAGAAGCCGCGAGTGGAGATAGAACACGTCGCCCGGATAAGCCTCGCGTCCCGGCGGACGGCGGAGGAGAAGCGACATCTGGCGGTAGGCGACGGCCTGCTTCGACAAGTCGTCATAGATGATGACCGCATGCATGCCGTTGTCGCGGAAATATTCGCCCATGGCGCAGCCGGAGAACGGCGCGAGGAACTGCATCGGCGCCGGGTCCGAAGCCGTCGCCGCGACGACGATCGAGTATTCGAGCGCGCCGTTCTCTTCCAGGACCTTCACGAACTGCGCGACGGTCGAGCGCTTCTGGCCGACTGCGACATATACGCAATAGAGCTTCTGGCTTTCGGGCGCGCCTGCAACGTTGAGCGGTTTTTGGTTCAGGATCGTGTCGAGGGCGACCGCGGTCTTGCCCGTCTGGCGGTCGCCGATGATCAGCTCGCGCTGTCCGCGGCCGATGGGAATGAGCGCATCGATCGCTTTCAGACCCGTCGCCATCGGCTCGTGCACGGATTTCCGCGGGATGATGCCGGGCGCCTTCACGTCCACGCGCGCGCGGTGATCGGCCTTGATGGGGCCCTTGCCGTCGATGGGATTGCCGAGTGCGTCGACGACGCGGCCGAGAAGGCCCTTGCCGACCGGCACGTCCACGATCGCGCGGGTGCGCTTGACGGTCTGGCCTTCCTTGATTTCGCGGTCGGAACCGAAAATAACGATACCGACATTGTCGCTCTCGAGGTTGAGCGCCATGCCGCGGGTGCCGTTTTCGAATTCCACCATCTCGCCGGCCTGCACGTTGTCGAGGCCGAAAACGCGCGCGATGCCGTCGCCGACGGAGAGTACCTGGCCGACTTCGGTTACTTCGGCTTCCTGGCCGAAATTCTTGATCTGGTCCTTGAGGATCGCGGAAATTTCCGCAGCACGAATATCCATCACCGAGCTTCCTTCATCGCAAGCTTGATCGAGTTGAGTTTGGTTTTGAGCGAGGCGTCGACCATGCGGCTTCCGAGCTTCACTTTCAGGCCGCCGAGGATCGACGGATCGACGTTGATGTCGAGCGCGACGTCCTTCTTGGTCGTGGATTTGAGCGCGTCTTTCAGCGCATTGAGATGCGTATCGGAGAGCGGTTCCGCCACCGTCACTTCGGCGCGGGTTTCGCCTTTATGCTGCGCGACGAGCTTTCGATACGCCTTGATCATGTCGTTCACCGCGAACAACCGGCGGTTTTTCGTGACGAGCAGCAAAAATTTCGCGACCGTGCCGCTGATTTTCGCCTGTTCCAGGATCGTGGAAAGCGCCTTGCCCTGTTCGTCGGCGGTGAAAACGGGGCTCTTTACGAGCCGTTCGAGGTCGGCGACTTCGGCGACCAGCTTATCGAAGCGATCGAGGTCGGCCTGTGTGGAATCCAGAGTTCGTTCTTCGCGGGCGAGCTCGAACAGCGCGGTGGCATAGCGCCCTGCCATGCCGGATATGATCGGTTCGTTAGCCACAATCAGTCTCTCGGGTGCGTCCGTGTCCGGGGAGACACGGCGGAGGCCCATTTCGTTCCGACGGAGTGTCGATGGAAAAGAGAGTGCGGCGCTCCGCCTCCCCCTTTAGCCGAGGTTCAGTAACACGGGTGTTGAACGCGGTGCAATCGAACGCGGCGATTTCGGCTCTGATTCTCTCGTTTAACCCGACTCACATCCACAATGGCATCTTGCAAAAAGATATATCTTTAGATATATATAGCTCAGCTATATCGTAAGCTATAACAAACACAGGAGAAAATCATGTTTGGCATGCGAAGTTACGGCGAATGCGGCCGCGGTCACTGGGCCGGCGGCCGGCATGGCCATCGCAGTTTCGGCTGGGGGCGCGGACGGCACGGCGGACCCGGGGGCTTTGGCGGCGGCGACATGTTCCGCGTCGGCCGGATGTTCGCCCAGGGCGATCTCAAGCTCCTGGTGCTCGCGCTCGTGGCGGAACAACCGCGCCACGGCTACGAGATCATCAAGGTGATCGAGGAGAAGACGAGCGGCGTCTACAGCCCGAGCCCCGGCATCGTCTACCCCACGCTCACCTTCCTCGAAGAGTCGGGCTATCTCGTCTCCGAAAGCGAGGGGTCGAAGAAGCTCTACAAAATCACGGGCGAAGGCGAGAGCTATCTGAAATCGAACCGGGATCTCGTCGATGTCATTCTCGACCGGCTGACGGCCTTCGGCCGCCGCGCTGCGAAAATGCGCCGGGCGTTCGGACTCGATTCGGAAAATCACCGCCTGCCGCAGGTCGTCGACGCCGCGATCTCGAACTTGCGCGAAGCCGCGAGCAAGCGCGTGGAAGCGGACGAGGAATCGGAAACGAAAATCGTCGAGATCCTGATGCGCGCCGCGAACGACATCAAGAACGCCTGAAACCGGTCGCCCTTCGAGACGGCGAGCTTCGCTCGCCTCCTCAGGGCGAGGTCATTTCCTTAACCCTCATGCTGAGGAGCGGCCGAAGGCCGCGTCTCGACGCATGAGGCCGCAACTCACAAAAAGCTCTGCGGATCGACGTCGACCGTGACCTTAACCCCGCCGCGCGGCGGCGGCGCCTCGGAAAGCCAGTCGCGTAAATAGCCGGAGAGGTCGAACATGCGCGCAGACTTCGCGAGCAAGCGGAAGCGGTGCCGCCCGCGAATGAGCGCGAGCGGTGCCTCCGCCGGCCCGAGAAGACGAAGCCCTTCGTTATAGGGCGCGATCGCCGCGAGCTTGCGCGCATAGCTCTCCGCCGCCGCCTTCTCGTTCGCGGAAACGATCAAACTCGCGAGCCGCCCGAACGGCGGCAGTCCCGTTTCCTCGCGCGCCGCGATCTCGCGGTCGTAAAACGCTTGGCGATCGCCCTCGATCAGCGCCTGCATTACCGGATGTTCCGGCTGATAGGTTTGCAGGAGTCCTTTGCCGTCCGTCGCTTCGCGCCCGGCGCGGCCGACGACCTGATGCAGGAGCTGAAACGTGCGCTCCGCTGCGCGCGGATCGCCCTGCCCCAGCCCGAGATCGGCGTCGATCACACCGACAAGCGCAAGCCCCGGAAAATGATGGCCTTTGGCTACCAACTGCGTGCCGATCACGATGTCGATTTCGCCTTTCGTGATCGACTCAAGCTCCGCCTGCATGCGCTCGACGCCGCCGATCAAATCCGAGGAAAGCACCAGAATGCGCGCGTCGGGGAAGTGTCCGCGCGTTTCTTCCTCCAGCCGCTCGACGCCGGGACCGATGGCCGTAAACGAATCCGGCTTCCCGCATTTCGGGCAGACATCCGGCGAAGGCGCTTCGTGCCCGCAGTGATGGCAGGCAAGCTTTCGCTTGAAGCGATGCTCGACGAGCCATGCATCGCAATTCGGGCAGCGCAATCTGTGCCCACAGGCGCGGCAGAGCGTGAGCGGCGCGTAGCCGCGGCGGTTGAGAAAGAGTAACGCCTGCTCTTTGCGCGATATCGTCTCGCCGATCTCTTTTTGTAGCTGAGGCGCAATCCAGCGGCCTTTCGCCGGACCTTCCTTCCGAAGATCAATCGCTGAAAGCGGCGGCACGCGATTGCCGCCGAAGCGTTCGTGCAACGGAATGCGCCGGTAACGCTCTCGCCGCGCGTTGACTTCGGTTTCGATGGAAGGCGTCGCCGATGCGAGCACAATCGGGATTTTCTTGAGCTGCGCCCGCACCACCGCCATGTCGCGCGCGTGATAATGCACGCCGTCTTCCTGCTTGTAGGCGGGATCGTGCTCTTCATCCACGACGATCAGCGAAAGATCCTTGAACGGCAGGAAGAGCGCCGAACGCGCGCCCGCGACGACCGAAATCTCGCCGCTCGCCACGGCTTCCCAGGTGCGTGCGCGTTTCCGCGGCGAGATCTGCGAATGCCACTCCGCCGGCCGCACGCCGAAGCGTGCGGCGAAGCGATCGAGAAAACGGCCCGTGAGCGCTATTTCGGGCAGGAGGATAAGCGCCTGTTTATTCGCTCGCACCGCTTCCGCAATCGCCTCGAAATAAACCTCCGTCTTGCCAGAGCCGGTAACCCCGTCGAGGAGATGCACGGAAAAATTCTTTGCGCGCACCGCCGCGCGCAAAATCTCCGCCGCATGCTTCTGCTCCTCCGTGAGCTTCGGCTCGGCAAAATCCAGTTCGGGAGGCGAAGCGACCGGCTCGGGCGGAAGCGCCACGGCCTCGAGCGTTCCTTCGGCAATCAGTCCGTCGACGACGCCCGGCGAAACGCCCGCCTCCTTCGCGGCCTCCGCCTTCGGCCGCGTGAGGCCGTCGGAGAGAAGCGAGATCACCCGTTCGCGCGCTTCGGTCATGCGCTTCGGCTTTGCGCCCTTTATCCGCACGCCGATCCGCGCGCGCGGATCGCCCAGCTCCGTGTCGAAGCGAAGCGCCATCCGGAGCACCATGCCTTTAGGCGCGAGCGTGTAATTCGCCGTCCAGTCGATCAACGAAACGAGATCAAGAGGAAGCGGCGGGAGATCGAGTTTCTCCGTGATTTCCTTGAGTTTCGCCGCAGGCGGCGCCTGCCCTCCCTTCGGCCAAACGACGCCAATTTCCCGCCTCGTGCCGAGCGGCACCGCGACGAGATCGCCGGGTTCGACCCGCATTTCCGCCGGCACGCGATAGCTATAAGGTGCGTCGACGGCGACCGGCACGAGCACGTCGGCGATTCGCTCGCTCATTTTGGCGATTTCCGTGAGTTAACTCGCAGTAAAGGCGAGCGGAGCGACAAGGGAAGGCGCTGTCAAGATACGTGACTTGGGACGGAGCCGTTATGGCCCGCAAAGGCGAAACGAAAACCGAAGCCGCCAACGCGCCCTTCGATATGGCCGCGAAGGACGTTGCGCGCGAGGCCGAGCGCTGGCTCGCGCATCTCGAAAGCGAGCGCCATCTTTCGCCGCTGACGCTGGAAGTCTATGCCCGCGACGCCGGCGCCTTTCTGCATTTCCTCGCCGAGCATCTCGGCGGGCGGCCTTCGCTGAAGGAATTCTCGAACCTCGCGCCCGCCGATGTGCGCGCCTTTCTCGCCTCGCGCCGTGCGGAGGGAATCGAATCGAGAACCCTCGTACGCATGCTCGCCGCCGCCCGCTCCTTCGCGCGCTTTCTCGAACGTGAAGGCAAGGGCAAGGTAGCCGCGCTTGCCGCCGTGCGCGCACCGAGAATTTCCAAGAGCTTGCCGAAGCCCTTGCCGGTCACGGCCGCGCGGCAAATTTCCGATCCGGGCCTGCGCGCGGGGGAGGAGCGCGCGCCCTGGGTGCTTGCGCGCGACGCGGCCGTGCTCGCACTCCTCTATGGCTCGGGCCTTCGTATCTCCGAAGCACTTTCGCTCACGCGCGGCGAAATCCCTGCGCCGGGGAAAGGCGATTCGCTCACCGTCACCGGCAAAGGAAGAAAGACGCGCATGGTGCCCGTGCTGCCGCAGGTCTTTGCGCTCGTGCACGGCTACATCAAGCTCTGCCCCTTCGGCCTAGAAGCGCAAGCGCCGCTTTTCCGCGGTGAAAAAGGCGGGCCCCTATCGCCGCGTATCGTGCAGCTTGCGATGGAACGAATGCGCGGTGCGCTTGGCCTGCCCGACACGGCGACCCCGCATGCGCTCCGTCATTCTTTTGCAACACATCTTCTCGCGCGAGGCGGCGACCTCAGGGCGATTCAGGAACTTCTCGGTCACGCATCTCTTGCAACCACGCAAATTTACACGGCTGTGGATTCCTCGCATTTGATGAAGGCGTATAAAGCCGCGCATCCCCGCGCGCGTATTTAGCCCCTTGCCTTTCTGGCACACTTCATGGAAGCGTGCCCGGCTTGCCGCAACCAGAGGGAACCCATGGCCGAACCGCACGAAGCCGCGCATGAAGCCGCCGAACATATCGAGCACGAGAGCCACGGCAGCGCGAACAAGAAAATCGCGCTCCTGATCGCTGTACTCGCGCTTTTCCTCGCTTTTTCCGAAACCCTCGGGAAGAGCTCGCAAACAAACGCAATCAGCAAGAACGTGGAAACCGCGAATCTATGGGCGTTTTTCCAAGCGAAATCGATCCGCCGCACGATCGTGCAGACGGCGGGCGAGGAGATGAAGATTTACGGCGAACTCATCACCGACCCTGCGCTGAAAACGGCCGTCGGCAAACAGATGGACGACTGGCAGAAAACGGCCGCGCGCTATCGATCCGAGCCCGAAACCGGCGAAGGAACCGAGCAACTCGCCGAGCGCGCGAAACATGCCGGCGAGGAGCGCGATCATTCGCTCGCGAAATATCACAATTTCGAGCTGGCCTCTGCCGCCTTTCAGGTCGCGATCGTGCTTGCGTCGGCGGCGATCATCACCGGCATGATGGTGCTGGCGGGGCTGTCCGTGGTGCTGGGCATTGGCGGGCTTACCTTGATGGCGATCGGAATCCTCGCGCCACATTTCATCCACTACATTCCGCTAATCGGCGGGCACTAACGCCCTTGAGAATTGAAAAGGCCGGCGAGTTTCTCGCCGGCCCTTGTTTTGGTCCCCACCGGAGCGTTCGCGTCAGCGCCTTCTGCCGCCGCCCGATCCGCCGGCTCCCATGCCGACCCCTGAACCGGCCCTTGGCGCGCCAAGGCCAATCGAACCATTGCCGGATGCGCCGGCACCCGCGCCGACGCCCGTGTGGACGCCGCCGCTGCCGGCGCCTACGCCGACATTAGCTCCCGCTCCAGCGCCGATATTCGAACCGGCCGAAATACCGCCGCCGCCGACTCCGACACCCGTGTTGGAGTTCACACCACCCCCGGCGCCCACCGTCGCGTTCTGCGCGAGCGCGAAGGCCGATGTCCCGGCCAGCAGCGTAGCGGCTAGCGCAAGTTTCTTGATGAACTTCATCATCATTCTCCCTTGTTCGGTTTCGGGAACGAGCGAGGAAGCCGCGCGAGCCCGGCGAGAATGAGAGGGCAATGAGAGAATGCCTTGATGATTTACTGAAAATTTCCGGGCGAAAGTCTGAAGTTTGTTCCAAAAATTCCGCCCTGCGCGCGCGCAAGGAAACTTCTGCGCGGAACTTTTCCCGGCTTCACATGCTGAGCGCGCGCTTGTCGACTTCGAGCGCTGCTTCCTTCACCGCTTCCGAAAGCGTCGGATGCGGGTGACACGTACGCGCGATGTCCTCGGCAGATGCGCCGAATTCGATCGCGAGCGTAATTTCCGTTATCATCGTACCGGCGTCGGCACCGATGATGTGTGCGCCGAGGACGCGGTCGGTTGCCGCATCGGCGAGGATTTTCACGAAACCGTCGGTGGTCTTGTTCACTTTCGCGCGGCCGTTTGCGGTGAACGGAAACTTTCCTGCCTTGTAGGCAACACCCGCGGCTTTCAGTTCCTCTTCCGTCTTTCCGACGGAAGCGACTTCCGGGAAGGTGTAGATCACGTTCGGGATCGCATCGTGATTGACGATCCCGGCCTTGCCCGCGATGTTTTCGGCGGCGGCCACTCCCTCGTCCTCCGCCTTGTGCGCGAGCATCGGCCCCGCGATCACGTCGCCGATTGCGTAAATACCCTTTACGTTTGTCTGGAACTTTTCGTCGACGATAACGCGATTCTTGTCGTCGAGCTTTACGCCAGCTTCCTTGAGCCCCAGCCCTTCGGTGTAAGGCACGCGGCCGATCGAAACGAGCGTGATATCGGCTTCCACCGTCTCGGCTTTTCCGCCGGCAGCGGGCTCGATCGTCACTTTCAGCGTCTTTCCCTTTGAATCGATGCCGGTCACTTTCGAGGAAAGCCGGAACTTGATGCCCTGCTTCTGCAGGATACGCTGGAACTGGCGCGCGATCTCGTTGTCCATGCCGGGCAAAATGCGATCGAGGAACTCGATCACCTCGACTTCCGCGCCAAGCCGCCGCCAGACCGAGCCGAGCTCAAGCCCGATCACGCCTGCACCGACGACCAGGAGCTTCTTTGGAACGCTTGAAAGCGCGAGCGCGCCCGTCGACGACACCACACGCTTTTCATCGATCTCGATACCCTTGAGCCGAGCCACGTCGGAACCGGTCGCAATCACGATCGCTTTGGTCTCGACGGTCTGCGTTTTGCCGCCGCCGGAGACTTCGATCTTGCCGGGCGCAAGAATTTTTCCCACGCCTTGAAATGTATCGATCTTGTTCTTCTTGAACAGGTAGTCGACGCCCTTCACGTTGCCGTCGACGCCTTCCTGCTTGAATTTCTGCATCTGCGCGAGATCGAGCTTCGGCTTCGACACGCCGATGCCCATGCCGGCGAAATCCTTCTCCGCTTCCTCATAAAGATACGAAGCGTGCAGGAGCGCCTTCGACGGGATACAGCCGACATTGAGACATGTGCCGCCGAAGGTCTTGTCCTTCTCGACAACCGCGGTTTTAAGGCCAAGCTGCGCCGCGCGGATCGCGCAAATATATCCGCCGGGGCCGCTGCCAATGACGACGACATCGTAGGCCATTTCAAGCTCCGCTATTCATGGTCATGCCCGGCCCTCGGGTCCGGCCTTCGGCCGGCCCAAGGGTAGACTCTTGTGCCGGGCATCCACGCCTTTCTGCAATTTTGGCAAGACGTGGATGGCCGGGACAAGCCCGGCCATGACGGAGTGGAAATCAGAGATCCAGTACCAGCCGCGCCGGATCTTCCAGATTCTCTTTCACGCGCACGAGGAAGGTGACCGCCTCGCGGCCGTCGACGATCCGGTGATCGTAGGAAAGCGCGAGATACATCATCGGCCGGATCACGACCTGGCCTTTGACCGCAACCGGCCGCTCTTCAATGCGATGCATACCGAGGATGCCCGACTGCGGCGCGTTCAAGATCGGGGTCGACATCAGCGAGCCGTAAATGCCGCCGTTCGAGATCGTGAACGTGCCGCCCTGCATGTCCTCGATCGTGAGATGTCCGTCGCGCGCGCGCTTGCCGAAATCGGCGATCGTTTTCTCGACCTCCGCGATCGACATCTTGTCCGCGTCCTTCACGACCGGCACGACAAGCCCCTTGTCCGTGCCGACGGCGACGCCGATGTGGTAATAGTTCTTGTAGACGATGTCCTCGCCGTCGATCTCGGCGTTCACCGCCGGCAATTCCTTCAGCGCCTGAATGCAGGCCTTCACGAAGAAGCCCATGAAGCCGAGCTTCACGCCGTGCTTCTTCTCGAACGTCTCTTTGTAATGGGCGCGCATGCCCATCACCGCGCTCATATCGACGTCGTTGAACGTCGTGAGCATCGCGGCGGTGTTTTGCGCGTCCTTCAACCGGCGAGCGATCGTCTGCCGGAGCTTCGTCATGCGCACGCGCTCTTCGCGCGGCGCATCGGCCGGAGAAACAGACGCGCGTGCAACGGCGGGTGCAATTGCAGGACCGGCGGCAATCGCCGCCAGCATATCGCCCTTGGTGACGCGGCCATCCTTGCCGGTTCCTGCGACCGCCGACGGGCTAATCCCGCTCTCGGCGGCAAGCCGCCGAACGGACGGCGCCTGCTGGCCGCTGGAAACTTTTGGCGAAGGCGCGGCCGCCTTCGGTGCGGGAGCTGGAGATGCAGGCGCCGATTTCGCAGGCTCGGCCGCTCTCGGCGCGGTCTCTTTCGATGCGGATTTGGCGCCGCCCGCGTCTTCGTTGATCGAGCCGAGCACAGCGCCGACCGCGACCGTGTCGCCGTTCTTTGCTTTGATCTCGCCGAGCACGCCCGCCGCCGGCGACGGCACTTCGACCGTGACCTTGTCGGTTTCGAGCTCCACCAGAGGCTCATCGACTGAAACCGAGTCGCCTGCTTTCTTGAACCAGCGGCCGATCGTGGCCTCGGTGACGGATTCACCCAAGGTCGGGACGCGAATCTCGGTGCTCATCTGTTTTTCTCCGGTGGCCTCAGCCGAGGGCTTCGTCGAGGAAGGCTTTCAGTTGTTTCAGGTGATTGGACATGAGGCCGGTCGCGGTCGATGCGGACGCGACGCGGCCGACGTAACGCGGACGCTGATGCGCCGCCTGAATCTGCTCGAGCACCCATTCGAGATAGGGCTGCACGAAGGCCCAGGCGCCCTGATTGCGCGGCTCTTCCTGGCACCAGATGATTTCCGCCTGCTTGAAGCGGGAGAGTTCCGCGACCAGCGCCTTGAGCGGAAACGGATAGAGCTGCTCCACGCGCAGGAGATAAATGTCGTTGATGCCCCGCTTCTCGCGCTCCTCGTAAAGGTCGTAATAGACCTTGCCGGAGCAGAGCACGACACGGCGAATCTTGTCGTCCGAAACAAGTTTGATCGGCTCGTTCGGGAGTTGCTGCGCGTCGTCCCACAAGATGCGGTGGAAGGTCGTCTCGGGTCCCATCTCCGAGAGCTTCGAAACCGCCCGCTTGTGGCGGAGCAGCGATTTCGGCGTCATCAGGATCAGGGGCTTGCGGAAATCGCGCTTCAGCTGCCGCCGCAAGATGTGGAAGTAGTTCGCAGGCGTGGTGCAGTTTGCGACCTGCATGTTGTCCTCGGCGCAAAGCTGCAAGTAACGCTCCAGCCGCGCCGATGAGTGCTCCGGTCCCTGTCCTTCGTAACCGTGGGGAAGCAGCATCACGAGGCCGGACATGCGGAGCCATTTGCGCTCGCCCGAGGAGATGAACTGGTCGAATACGACCTGCGCGCCGTTCGCGAAATCGCCGAACTGCGCTTCCCAGATTGTGAGCGCCTTAGGCTCGGCGAGCGAGAAGCCGTACTCGAACCCGAGCACCGCCTCTTCCGAGAGCATCGAGTTCAGCACTTCATATTGCGCCTGGCCCTCGCGCAGATGGTTGAACGGCACATAGCGCTCCTCGTTCTCCTGATCGAACAGCACCGAGTGCCGCTGCGAGAACGTGCCGCGTTCGACGTCCTGGCCGGAGAGACGGACGGGATTGCCTTCCGAGAGCAGCGTGCAGAAGGCGAGCGCTTCGGCCGTCGCCCAGTCGATGTTTTCTCCCGACTCAATCGCCTTCGCGCGGGTGTCGAGGAAGCGAGCGATAGTCCGGTGCGGATGGAAGCCTTCCGGGGTCTTCGTGATCTTGCGGCCGATCTCTTTCAGCTCGTCGACCGAGACGCCGGTGTTGCCGCGGCGCGGATCGTCGAACTGGTCGGCGACCTTGAAGCCCGACCATTTGCCGTCGAGCCAGTCGGCCTTGTTCGGGCGATAGCTCTGGCCGCCCTAGTATTCGGCTTCGAGATGCGACCGCCAGCCGGCCTTCATGCGTTCGAAATCCTCGGCATTCAGGATGCCTTCGGCCTGCAGCTTGTCGCCGTAAATCTGCAACGTCGTCGGATGCGAGCGGATCTTCTTGTACATCAAGGGCTGCGTGAAGGACGGCTCGTCGCCTTCGTTGTGACCAAAACGGCGATAGCAGAACATGTCGATCACGACGGGCTTGTGAAACTTCTGGCGGAATTCGGTCGCGATCTTCGCGCAGAACACCACCGCTTCCGGATCGTCCCCGTTCACGTGGAAGATCGGCGCCTCGATCATCTTCGCGACATCCGAGGGATAAGGCGACGAGCGCGCGTAACGCGGATTGGTCGTGAAACCGATCTGGTTGTTGACGATGAAGTGGATCGAGCCGCCGGTCCGGTAGCCCTTGAGACCCGAAAGCCCGAAGCATTCCGCGATCACGCCCTGGCCGGCGAAAGCTGCATCGCCGTGGATGAGAAGCGGCAACACGGAAACGCGTTCGTCCGGTTTGTCGCCGTGCTGATCTTGCTTCGCGCGCACCTTGCCGAGCACGACCGGGTCGACAATTTCGAGATGCGACGGATTCGCGGTGAGCGAGAGATGAACCTTGTTCTTGTCAAACTCGCGGTCGGAGGAAGCGCCGAGGTGATACTTCACGTCGCCGGAACCTTCGACTTCGTCCGGCGTCGAGGAGCCGCCCTTGAATTCGTGGAAGATCGCGCGATGCGGCTTCCCCATCACATGCGCGAGCACGTTGAGCCTTCCGCGATGCGCCATGCCGAGCACGATTTCCTTCACGCCGAGCGCGCCGCCGCGCTTGATGATCTGCTCTAACGCCGGAATCATCGCCTCGGCGCCGTCGAGGCCGAAGCGCTTGGTGCCGGTATATTTGACGTCGAGAAATTTCTCGAAGCCTTCGGCCTGCACGAGCTTGTTCAGGATCGCGCGTTTGCCCTCGCGTGTGAAGGTGATTTCCTTGTCCGGACCTTCGATGCGCTCCTGGATCCACGCCTTCTCGTCCGGCGAGGAGATGTGCATGAATTCGACGCCGATCGTCTGGCAATAAGTGCGCTGCAGGATGTCGAGCATCTCGCGCACGGTCGCGAATTCCATGCCGAGCACATGATCGATGAAAATCTTGCGGTCCATGTCGGCTTCGGTGAAGCCGTAGGACGCGGGGTCGAGCTCCGGATGCTTGCCTTCGGGTTCCAACTGCAGCGGATCGAGCTTCGCGTGCAGATGCCCGCGCATGCGGTAGGCGCGGATCATCATGAGCGCTTTGACCGAGTCGCGCGTCGCCTGCTGCACTTCCGCTTCGGAAAGCTCGATGCCGCGCGGCCGCGCCTCGCCCTTCAGCTTGTTCGCGATTCCTTTTTCGACTTCGATCCAGTTGCTGTCGAGCGCCGAGACGAGCTCGCCGTTCATCGGCACCGGCCAGCCCGGTTTTTTCCAGGAAGCGCCCTTGGCGTTCCGGATCGCATCGCCGCGCTCTTCCTTCAGGCCGGCGAAGAACGATTGCCACGCGCTGTCGACCGAGGACGGATCCTGTTCGAATTTCGACTGCAGATCCTCGAGATAGCTCGCGTTGCCTCCGTACAAGAAGGAGGTCTTGAGAAAGATGTCGGTTTCCGAATTCTTCGACATGGCCTTGATCCGGCTTGTTTCGCCCGGCTCAGGTTCGTGCATACCGAGTGCGGGTTCGGCAATGCATATAAGGGTGACGCGCGAACGCGTCACCCCTTAAATCGAGAATCGGAATTATATCAGGCGTGAACTAAATTATTACAGATCAGCCCTTTAACAATTCGGCGAGGGTTTTGCCGAGCCGCGCGGGCGACGGCGACATCTTAATGCCCGCCGCCTCCATGGCCGCGATTTTCGACTCCGCATCGCCCTTTCCGCCGGAAATGATAGCGCCGGCATGGCCCATGCGGCGGCCCGGAGGCGCGGTACGCCCCGCGATGAAGCCCACAACTGGCTTTTTCCGCCCGCGTTTTGCTTCATCTTTCAGGAAGTGGGCTGCATCTTCCTCCGCAGAACCCCCGATTTCACCGATCATAATGAGCGCCTCGGTGTCCTTATCGCCGAGGAAAAGCTCCAAAACGTCGATGAATTCGGTGCCTTTCACCGGATCGCCGCCGATGCCGACGCAGGTGGTCTGACCCAGACCTTCTGCCGTCGTTTGGAACACCGCCTCATAAGTGAGCGTTCCGGATCTTGAAACGATCCCGACTTTTCCCTTTTTGTGAATGTGGCCCGGCATGATTCCGATCTTGCACTCCTCCGACGTGATGACGCCGGGGCAGTTCGGGCCGAGAAGCCGCGACTTCGAACCGCTAAGCGAACGCTTTACGCGCACCATGTCCGCAACCGGAATACCTTCGGTGATGCAGACGATGAGCGGCACTTCCGCATCGATCGCTTCGCAGATCGCGTCGGCCGCGCCCGGTGGTGGAACGTATACCACGCTCGCATCACAGCCGGTTTTCGCGCGCGCCTCCGCGACGGTATCGAAGACCGGTAGACCGAGATGAGTCTGGCCGCCCTTACCGGGCGCCGTGCCGCCGACCATCTTGGTGCCGTACTTGATCGCCTGCTCCGAATGGAACGTGCCGTTCTTGCCGGTGAAGCCCTGGCAAATGACTTTCGTATTCTTGTTGACGAGGATCGACATTACTTGGACCCCTTCACGGCGTTCACGATTTTCTGAGCGGCATCGTCGAGATCGTCGGCCGAAACGACGTTAAGGCCCGACTCTTTGATGATTTTCTTTCCGAGTTCGACATTCGTGCCTTCGAGACGGACGACGAGCGGCACCTTCAGGCCGACTTCCTTCACCGCCGCGACCACGCCTTCCGCGATCACGTCGCAGCGCATGATGCCTCCGAAGATATTGACGAGAATGCCTTTCACCTTCGGATCGGAAGTGATGATCTTGAAAGCGGCCGTAACTTTCTCTTTCGTCGCGCCGCCGCCGACGTCGAGGAAGTTCGCGGGCGAAGCGCCGTAGAGCTTGATGATGTCCATGGTGGCCATCGCAAGCCCCGCGCCGTTCACCATGCAGCCGATTGTGCCGTCGAGCGCGATGTAGTTGAGGTCGTATTTCGACGCTTCGACTTCCTTCGGGTCTTCCTCGGTGATGTCGCGAAGCGCGACCACGTCCGGGTGACGGAAGAGCGCGTTGTCGTCGAAGCCGACTTTCGCATCGAGACAGACGATCTTGTTGTCCTTGGTGACGATGAGCGGATTGATTTCAAGAAGGCTCATGTCCTTCTCGACGAAAGCCGTATAGAGCTTCTGCGCGAGCTCCACCGCCTGCTTCGAGAGATCGCCGGACAAACCAAGCGCCGCCGCGACGCGGCGGCCATGATGCGGCTGAATGCCAGTCGCGGGATCGACTGAGAAGGTGACGATCTTCTCCGGCGTATCGTGTGCGACCTTCTCGATGTCCATGCCGCCTTCGGTCGAGACGACAAAGGCGACGCGCGACGATTCGCGATCGACCAGGAGCGAAAGATAGAACTCCTTCGCGATCGCGGCGCCTTCTTCGATGTAGACGCGATTCACTTCCTTGCCGGCGGGGCCGGTCTGATGCGTGACGAGCGTGGAGCCGAGCATGCGCTTCGCCTCGTTCTTCACGTCGTCGACGGATTTCACGACCTTGACCCCGCCCGCCTTGCCGCGGCCGCCGGCATGGATCTGCGCCTTCACGACCCAGAGCGAGCCGCTGAGTTCGTTCGCGGCTTTCACCGCTTCTTCCGGCGAAAACGCCGGGATACCGCGCGGCACCGGCGCACCGAATTCGCGCAGGACAGCCTTGGCCTGGTATTCGTGGATATTCATGACCGCTCCCCTCGCTTAACCCCTCAGGGTAAGCTCAATTATACATTATTACACGTTTATACAGCACGGCCGTGATTTCGCAATCACGTCCTCTTTGTTTCCACGTGCGGCGAAATTCCTTTGCTGCCTTGCACAAAACAGCGGGAATCGCGAGGGGGAATTTCGGCGTATTCGCTTACTTTCCGAAGTCGGGCGCGATCTTGATGCAGGCGTCGACCAGGCCTTGCACCGCCGAAACCGACTTGTCGAACATACCCTGCTCGCTCTTGTCGAGCTTGATCTCGACAATGCGCTCGACGCCCTTTGCGCCGATCACCGCTGGCGTGCCGACATAAAGTCCCTTCACTCCGTACTCGCCGTTCAGAAACGCGGCGCACGGAAGCACACGCTTTTTGTCCCTGAGATAGCTTTCCGCCATCATGATCGCGGAAGACGCCGGCGCATAGAAGGCGGAGCCGGTCTTCAGGAGGTTGACGATCTCGGCGCCGCCGTCGCGCGTCCGTTGCACGATCGCCTCGATGCGCGCGTCGGTCGTCCAGCCCATCTTCACGAGGTCTGGCAGCGGAATGCCCGCGACCGTGGAGTAGCGAACGAGCGGCACCATCGTGTCGCCGTGGCCGCCGATCACGAAAGCGGTGACGTCCTCGACCGAAACCTTGAATTCGTCGGCGAGGAAATAGCGGAAGCGCGCGGAATCCAGCACGCCGGCCATGCCGACGACCATGTTCTTCGGCAACCCGCACGCCTTCTGCAGCGCCCAGACCATCGCGTCCAGCGGATTCGTGATGCAGATGACGAAGGCCTTCGGCGCATATTTCGAGATGCCCGCGCCCACCTGCTGCATGACCTTCAGGTTGATGCCGAGAAGATCGTCGCGGCTCATGCCGGGTTTGCGCGGAACGCCCGCGGTGACGATCACGACGTCCGAACCCTCGATCCCTTCGTAAGAATTCACGCCGGTCACGCGCGCATCGAAATCCTCGACGGGCGAAGCTTCCGCGATATCGAGCGCCTTGCCCTGCGGCATGCCCTCGGCGACGTCGAACAATACGACATCGCCGAGTTCCTTCAGACCGGCGAGAAGAGCGAGGGTGCCGCCGATTTGCCCGGCCCCGACAAGAGCGATTTTGTTGCGCGCCATGATCGAAAATTCCGTTTTGTGAGACGAGCCGCACCGGCCCTGAGGAAGTCGCAAGAGGCTGTAGCTCTTTTGCAGGAACCGCTCAAGCGTTCCGCGCTTACGTTTCGACGATACCGCCCATGCCGCCGGCGCCTCCGCGCGTGTCGCGCCGTGCGTGCGGAAGCGCGAGATAGGTTTCGGAACGCATTTCCATCAGACGAGACGCCGTCCTGTGGAACTCGAATGTCTCGAAGCCTTCGGTGCCTTTATAAAGCGCATCGGGTTCGGCCGCGGCCGATGCGACCAGTTTCACGGCGTTGTCGTAAAGCGTATCGATCAACAAAATAAAACGCTTCGCTTCGTTCTTCTGATCTGCGGACATCACCGGAATGTTCTCGACGACGAGCGTGTGAAACGTGTGCGCGATCTTGACGAAATCGGCGGCCCCGAGCGGCTTCACGCACAAATCCTCGAAGGAAAAGCGCGCCGCGCCGCCGCCCGCACACGGGACATGGATGTTCCGTCCGAGCAGCGGCAATTCCATCCTCTCGCCGCCGTCCGGCGCGAGCTGCTTCCACGCACGATCGATCGCCGCTTTTGCTTTCGCGTCCGCCGGAACATGCCAGCTCTTCACGCCGGCGAGTTTCTCCAGCCGGAAATCCGTTCGCGATTGCAGTTCGGCGACTTCCAGTTTTTCTTCGAGCAGATGAATGAACGGCACGAACAGCGTGCGGTTTAATCCGTCCTTGTAAAGATCGGACGGCGGCACGTTGGAGGTTGCGACCATCACGAGCCCCGCCGTGAACAGTTTCTCGAACAGCCGCCCGAGAATCATCGCGTCCGCGATATCGGTAACAATGAACTCGTCGAAGCAGAGAAGCGTCGTCTCCTGCGCGATCGCGGCCGCGGTCATCGCGAGCGGATCGCTCTCCTTTAGGCCGCCGTATTTCACCCGGTGGCGGAAATCCTGGATTCGCGCATGCACCTCGAGCATGAATTCGTGGAAATGCGCACGGCGTTTGCGCGCGACCGGAGCGTCCGCGAAAAACAGATCCATCAGCATGGTCTTGCCGCGGCCGACGTCGCCCCAGACATACAGCCCGCGCGGCGGCGCACCGTTTCGCCGCGCCATCAGCCAGCCGAGCGCGCCGGATTTTTGCGCCGGGCGGTATTCGGAAAGCTCGCGCTCTAACCTCGCAAATTTTCGGATCGCGTTTTCCTGTCCAGGATCTGATTCGATTTTTCCGGCGGCAACTTCGGCCGCGTAGCGTTCGGCGATCGCCGACATGCGGAATTCACCCCCGTGACAAGCTCTCCCGCCTTAGCGGGGGCGCCCTTCGCGATCAAGCATTCGGCGCAGGAATCTTTCGCCAAGCCATTGAAGATAAGCGCAAAATTTCGGATTACGGGCATTTTCACGAATTTTCGGGTTTCGTCATGCGAATGCTGCATAGCGGCAATACTTTGATTTAAAACGCAAAATAGCCATATCGCTGTTGATAAAAGACGGTGGCAAAGCGATGAAACACGAACACGAAACCCCCGGCGTAATCCGCAAGCTCTGGCCCGGCGAGACCGCCCGCTTCCGCGAGCATCTTCTGCGGCTCGATTCCGAGAGCCGCGCGAACCGTTTCGGCACTCCGGTCACAGACTATTTCATCGAGCAATATGCGGCGCGCGCGCTCGGCGCGGACGCGATCGTACACGGCTACTTCGTCGACGGAATTTTGCGCGGCTGCGGCGAACTCCGGGGCTTTCGAACGCTCGCGCCGCGCGCGGCGGAAGCTGCCTTCAGCATCGAAAAACCGTTTCAAAACAACGGTGTGGGCTCGGCGCTCATGGGCCGCACGATTCTCGCGGCGAGAAACCGCGGCATCAAAAAACTTTTCATGAATTGCCTCGCGCACAATCATCCGATGCAAGCGATCGCGCGCAAGTATCACGCCGATCTCAAGTTCGAAGCGGGCGACGTCGTCGCCGAGATCACCAACGCGCAGCCCAATCCGCTTTCGTTCCTTCGCGAACTCGTCGCCGACGGATTCGGTTTTTCGCGCGCGATGTTGGATGCGCAAAGCAAATTGTTGCGCGCGGCGTGAACCGCGCGCATGCGATTCGTGTCCGCAAAATGTTTTTCGTAAATTTTTAGTGGAAAATTGCGCGTTTCTGCGTGATAAGTGATTCGCTGAGCGTTGCATCGGAGACGATGATGTCGAAGAGCGACAATAGTTCGAATGACGATCGCAAGATCGATGTTCGCATTGTCGACAACGCCAGGCGTGGAGTCAGCGGGATGACTCCGGCTTAGCCGGCGCAACCGACTCCAGCAACGAAGACCGCGGCGGCTTTCCAAAGCCGCCGGCGGAACCTGCAAAAGAAATCAACCAAGAGGAACATCATGAGAAAAGCAAAGAAGGGTAAGAAGAAAGCGGCGAAGAAGACGAAACGCAAAGCCAAGCGTAAGTCCAAGCGCTAGCCTATTTGAATCCTGTTGAGTGATTTCTTGGCCGCGCGTCGTCATTCGGCGCGCGGCCTTTTCGTTGCCCGGCTGCAGCGGCCTCACGCCGGCGCGTGGCAGACCGCTTCGATGTTGTGCCCGTCGAGATCGAGCACGAACGCGCCGTAATAGTCCTTGTGATAATGCGGTCTCAATCCCGGCGCGCCGTTGTCCTTGCCGCCGGCCGCAAGCGCCGCGCGATAAAACGCATCCACCGCCGCGCGATTCTTGGCGAGGATCGCGACATGCAGCGGCTTTTCGAGTCCGCCTTCGCCGCCGATCCAGAAATCCGGCTTGCCGTTCGCGCCGAAACCCGCCGCGGGAAATCCGCTGCCGTTAATGTCGCCCGGCACTTCCATGATCAGGGTGTAGCCGAGCGGCGCGAGCGCTTTCGTGTAGAAGGTCTTGGATTTTTCGTAATCCGAGATCGGAAAGCCGACGTGATCGATCATCGCATTCTCCCCCGCGTTACAAAGACGAAAACGGCGGCTTGCGCCGCCGCTCGATGGATTGCCGGCCGTTTTAGAGCTGCCGCTCGACCATTTTCTTTTTAATCTCCGCGATCGCCTTCGCGGGATTCAAGCCTTTGGGGCAAGTATTCGCGCAATTCATGATCGTGTGGCAGCGATAAAGCCGGAACGGATCTTCCAGCGCATCCAATCGCTCTCCGGTCGCTTCATCACGCGAATCCACGATCCAGCGATAGGCTTGTAAAAGCGTCGCGGGCCCGAGATAGCGGTCGCTGTTCCACCAGTAGCTGGGGCAGGATGTCGTGCAGCACGCGCAAAGAATGCATTCGTAGAGCCCGTCGAGTTTCTCGCGCTCGTGCCGGGATTGCCGCCATTCCGCGCCGGGGGCGGGTGTTTCGGTTTGCAGCCAGGGCCGGATCGAGGCCTGCTGCGCGTAGAAATTGGTGAGATCGGGAACGAGATCCTTCACCACCGGCAGGTGCGGCAGCGGATAAATCTTTACCGGTGCCTTCACCTCGTCGATGCCGCGCGTGCAGGCGAGCGTGTTCAGGCCGTCGATGTTCATCGCGCAGGAGCCGCACACGCCCTCGCGGCAGGAACGGCGGAAAGTGAGCGTCGGATCGACCTTGTTCTTGATCCAGATGATAGCGTCGAGAAGCATCGGCCCGCAGTCGTCGCGATCGACGAAATAGGTATCCATGCGCGGATTCTCGCCGGTGTCCGGATCCCAGCGATAGATGTGGAATTCCGTGACGCGCTTCGCGCCTTCAGGCTTCGGCCAAACCTTGCCTTCGGTGACCTTAGAGTTTTTCGGCAGCGTGAGCTCGACCATCAGTAAACCCGTTTCTTCGGCTCGATATATTGCACGTCATTGGTGAGCGTGTAGTTGTGCACGCCGCGATAATCGAGCGTCACCTTGCCCGACGGATCGATCCACGACAGCGTGTGCTTCATCCAGTTTTTGTCGTCGCGCTCGGGGAAATCCTCGCGCGCATGCGCGCCGCGCGATTCGGTGCGATTGGCGGCGCTGTCCACCGTCACCACGGCCTGGGCGAGCAGATTGTCGAGCTCGAGCGTCTCCACGAGATCGGAATTCCAGATCAGCGAGCGGTCGGTCACGCTAATGTCGCTCATCCCACCCAGAATCTCGTGCATAAGCTTGGAGCCCTTAGCGAGCACCTCGCCGGTGCGGAACACCGCGCAATTCGCCTGCATCGTCTTCTGCATTTTCAATCGCAGCTCGGCGGTGGGCGTCCCGCCGCTCGCGTGGCGGAAATGATCGAGCCGCGAAAGCGCGCGCTCGGCGGAGTCGGCGGGAAGATCCGGCTGTCGCTCGCCCGGCCGCACCGTTTCGGCGCAGCGCAGGCCCGCCGCGCGGCCGAAGACGACGAGATCGATCAGCGAATTCGAACCCAGGCGGTTCGCGCCGTGCACCGAAACGCAGGCCGCCTCGCCGATCGCCATCAGGCCCGGCACCGGCTGATCGTCGGCGCCCCCGATTGCCTCGCCGTGAAAATTCGTCGGGATACCGCCCATGTTGTAGTGCACGGTCGGCGTCACCGGAATCGGCTCCTTGGTAAGATCGACGCCCGCGAAGATGCGCGCGCTCTCCGAGATTCCGGGAAGCCTCTCGTGCAGGATCGCGGGATCGATGTGATCGAGGTGAAGGAAGATGTGATCTTTCTCCTTGCCTACGCCGCGGCCCTCGTGAATTTCCATCGTCATCGCGCGCGAAACCACGTCGCGCGAGGCGAGATCCTTTGCCGACGGCGCATAGCGTTCCATGAAACGCTCACCCTCGGAATTGGTCAGATACCCGCCCTCCCCGCGCGCGCCCTCGGTGATGAGAACGCCCGCGCCATAGATGCCGGTCGGATGGAACTGCACGAACTCCATGTCCTGCAGCGGCAAGCCTGCGCGTAGCACCATGCCGCCGCCGTCGCCGGTGCAGGTATGCGCGGAGGTGCAGGAGAAATACGCCCGGCCATAGCCGCCGGTCGCGAGAATCGTCATCTGCGCGGTGAACCGATGCACCGTGCCGTCGTCGAGTTTCAGCGCGATCACGCCGCGGCAGCGGCCTTCGTTGTCCATGATGAGATCGATCGCGAAATATTCGACGAAGAACTCGGCATTATGCTTGAGCGCCGCGCCGTACATCGTGTGCAGCATCACATGGCCCGTACGGTCGGCGGCGGCGCAAGTGCGTTGCGCGGTGCCTTTTCCGAAATGCGTCGTCATGCCGCCGAACGGGCGCTGATAGATTTTTCCGTCCTCGGTGCGCGAGAACGGCAGACCCCAGTGCTCTAACTCGTACACCGCGGCGGGCGCATGGCGGCAGAGATACTCGATCGCGTCCTGATCGCCGAGCCAGTCCGAGCCCTTGACCGTGTCATACATGTGCCAGCGCCAGTCGTCCTCGCCCATGTTGCCGAGCGAGGCGGCGATGCCGCCTTGTGCAGCGACCGTGTGCGAGCGCGTCGGAAACACTTTCGTGATGCACGCCGTCCGCAAGTTCGCTTCCGCGCAGCCGATCACGGCGCGCAGGCCCGAGCCGCCCGCACCGACGACGATCACGTCATAGGCGTGATCGGTGATCGGATAGGCCTTGCCCTTCACGGCGGGAGCCGGAATTTTCGCGTTCACATTCATGTCAGAGACCGAAATTGATTTTCAGGATCGCGTAGACCGCGATCAGTCCGACCGCGATCGTGTAGAACGTGTTCGCCATCAAAAGCGCGATCTTGCGAATCTCCGTGTGCACGTAGTCCTCGATGATGACCTGCATTCCGATCCGCATATGCGTGAGCACCGAAAGAAACGCCGCAAGAATAAGGATCGCCACGAATGGATTGCTGAGCTTCGCCACGATCTCCGCGTGGCCGCTGCCCGCGATCGAAACGACGATAATGAGAAACGCGGTGACAAGCACAATGTTCGCAACCGCGGTCAGCCGCTGCAGCCAGAAATGCCCGGTGCCCGCATGCGCCGAACCCAATCCGCGAACATTGCCGAGAGGCGTCTTCATCGTCAGCCTTTCAACAGATAAGCGAACGCCCACACCAGAACCGTGAGCGCGAGCGATCCTGCGAGCGTGCCGACCGCGAGAAGTTGCCGTTCCTTCGGTTCAAAACCCGCGCCGGTGTCCCAAATCAGGTGGCGGATGCCGCCGAGCATGTGATGGAGAAGCGTCCAGGTGTAGCCGAGCAAAATGAACTGCCCGAACCAGGAGCCGAAAAAAGCGTTCGCAAAATCGAATTGGCTCACCGAGCCCGAAACCGCCAGAAGCCACAGCGCCAAGAGAAGCGAGCCGAAATAAAGTGCTGCCCCGGTGATCCGGTGCATGATCGACATCACCATTGTCGGCGACAGGCGATAAATCGAAAGATGCGGCGAGATCGGGCGCTGGAATTTAACGTCGGCCATGATGATCTCCGCGAATCTGCAGGGCGAGTTTGCGTGCCGTTGGTTCAATGCCCCGGCAATCGCCCTGGTACTTCGTGTAAAACGAAATAAGGCCCTAAAATCTAGACCGCAATCAGTAATCGGCATAGCCTCCCTTCGCGGGAGGCGAAGGAAGTCCCCATGCGCTTCGATCTGGTCGATCTGGCTCTGTTTCGTGACGTGGTGGAAGCGGGCAGCATCACCCACGGCGCGGAGCGTTCGCACCTCGCACTCGCCGCCGCGAGCACCCGCATCCGCAACATGGAAGACGCAGTCGGCGCGACGCTTCTGATCCGCAACCGCCAGGGCGTGGTGCCTACGCCCGCCGGCCGGACGCTCCTCCAGCATGCCCGCGCCATGCTCGCCCAAGCCGAACGGCTCAAGGAGGATCTCGGCGCCTATGCCGGGGGTGCCGCGGGACAAATTCATTTTCTCTCCAACACCAACGCCATGACCGAATTTCTGCCGGAGGCGTTGAGCTCGTTTCTTTCCACCCACCCGCATGTCAGCGTCGACCTTGAAGAGCGGCTGTCCGACGAGATCGTGGGACTGATCGCGGAAGGCGGCGCCGACATCGGCATTGTCGCGGGCACCGTCGAAACCGGCAGCTTGCAAACCTTCCCGTTCCATAACGACCGCTTCGTGCTCGTGGTCGCGAAGTCTCACCCCTTCGCAAGCCGCGAGAAAATCGGCTTTGCCGAAGTGCTCGATCGGGATTTCGTCGGCCTCGACCGCGCAAGCGCGCTGCAACGCTTTCTCACCAGCAAGGCCGCACAGGCAGGGAAGCCGATCAAGCTTCGCGTGCAGCTTCGAAGCTTCGACGCGGTCTGCCGCCTGGTGGAATGCAATGTCGGCATCGGCATTGTGCCCGAAACAACGGCGCGCCGCGCGACACGCTCGATGGCGATTGCCGCGGTCGAGCTCACCGATACCTGGGCGACGCGCGACCTCAAGATTTGCGTGCGCGACCTCAAGACGCTTCCGCCTTATGCGCGGCAGCTCGTGGAGCATCTGCGCGGGGCGTCATAAAACGCTATCAGTGGCCGCCCATCCTTCGAGACGCGGCACATTGCATGCGCCGCTCCTCAGGATGAGGCGGATATACTTTAAGCCCAAACTTCAACCCTCATGCTGAGGAGCCGCGCGCAGCACGGCGTCTCGAAGCATGAGGCCACACACTGCAGCATTGCCAAATCCGCCGCAATTCACCCCCGCATTTGCAGGGTTTATTTTCTATTAACGAATCAAAGAACTAATGGGCCTCGGGGACATCTGTCCGGGGATTCCTTATGCGATCTCGGTTCTTAAAACCGTCGGATTCCGCCGCTCTAACTCCGGCACCGAAATTCTCGAGACCGAGCAAATGAAGCAAGGCAAGTTTCTCCGGCTTCTCAATGTCGCCGCTCTGCTGGTCGCTCTTTCTTCCGTTACCGCACACGCCGACGAACTGCATTCGCTGATCAGCGGCGGCCAGAATCGCAATTATCTTATGCACACTCCGCCGGGCTGGCAGCCGGGCGCGCCCGTGCCGGTCGTGATCGCACTCCACGGCATGCTGCAATCCGAGGAGGGCATGAATTCGTATCTCGGCCTGAACCAGGTCGCCGACCGCGAAGGATTTGTCGTCGTCTATCCGCACGGGCTCGGGAATGCCTGGAAGGACGGCCGCGCCCCGCAGCTTCGCATGACTTTCTGGTCGCCGCCTTCGGACGACGTGGAGTTTCTTTCGAAACTGGTTTCGACGCTTGTCGAAAAAGGATATGCCGATCCTTCGCGCGTCTATTTGATGGGCCTCTCGAACGGAGGCTACATGGTCTACCGCATGGCCTGCGAGCGGCCCGAGCTGTTCGCCGCCTTCGCGACCCTGAGCGCGACCGTGCCGAGCTATTATGTGAACAGCTGCAAGCCCTCTCGCGCCGTTCCGACCCTGATGATCAACGGCACCGCCGACATGATCGTGCCGTTCTACGGCAACGGGCTGGCGGGCAGCATGTCGCTTCTGCCGGTGATGCAAACCGCGAAACTGTTCGCCACGATCAACGGCTGCGACAAGCCGTCGGAAGCGCCGGTGCCGAGCCGCGGCTCTTTCGGCGGCACGTCCGTGACCCTGATCTACTGGAACAATTGCCGCGACCAATCGGCGGTCGTTCTGTTCCGCGTGAACGGCGGCGGGCACCAATCGCCGTCGATCGGCGAAGGGCGCGTCACCCCAATGGGCCTGCAGATGCTGGGTCTCCGCAACCACGACATTGATGCGGCGGAAGAAGTCTGGGCCTTCTTCAAGCACTACGATCTCTCGCTCACCGCGAGCATCCCGAGCGGCGGACAACGCGCCTCCATCGGCGGCAATCAGCGCGCGACGACCGCCCAATAATCCAGATCGAGAATGACGGCGGGATCGTAGTCGTCGCCGTTCTTCAGCGGAAAATCGCCGCACGGCTTGTCTTTCGTTGCGACGGTGCGGAGCCGGAGCGCGCCGATATCTTTGCGCTTCGGAATTTCCCGGCATTCGAGCACCTGCGTCCAGGCGAACACCGTGCAGCCCGCGAACAGCGGGGCCACGTGACGCCCGCCGTTGATCGCGGCGACGTGAAAGACATTTTCCAGCCCGTTGAACGAAAGTGCGCGCGCTAGCGAAATCGCGTGCCCGCCATAGATCAGCCGGCGGCCAAAGCGGCCTTGGGCGCCGTGGAATTGATCGAAATGCACGCGCGCGGTGTTCTGGTAAAGGCGCGTGGCGAGCTGATGCTCGGCTTCCTCCACCGTCATGCCGTCGCGATGATCGATTTTCTCGCCCGGCTTGTAATCCTTGAAACGTTTGCCGCTTCCCGCGCGCGCGCTGTCGTAGCCCTTGAGCTTCAGTTTCGGCACCGCGACGCCGAGCGATTTCACGTCCACATGATCGGGAAGCAATGGCACTTTCGTTTCCGGCGCGGGCGCGTCTTCCGCCCTCTTTCGCACCATCACCCAGCGCACGTAGTCGAGAACGGCCTTGCCTTTCTGGTTGAAGCCCTTGGAGTGCACATAGACGACGCCCGATTGCCGGTTCGAATTTTCCCGCAAGCCGATGACTTCCGACGTCGCGGAAAGCGTATCGCCCGGATAAACCGGCGCGAGAAAGCGGCAATCGGCGTAGCCGAGATTGGCGACCGCGTTCAGCGAAATGTCCGGCACGGTCTTGCCGAACACGATATGGAAAACGAGCAAGTCGTCGATCGGCGCGCGCGGATATCCGATCTTCTTCGCGAATGTGTCGGCCGACTGCACCGCGAAGCGCGAGCCGTAGAGCGCGGTGTACAACGCGACATCGCCTGTTGTTATCGTGCGCGGCGTCGCGTGCTTAATGACTTGGCCAAGCTTGAAATCCTCGAAAAAATTTCCCGCCCCGCTCATCTTCATGCCTTTGCCTTGATCGCTTCGCCGAGCGCGACCGTACGCGCGGCGATATCCGCATGCATGATCTCGACCATTTTGCCGTCGAGGGAAATCACGCCTTTTCCCTTGTTTTCCGGAAGCGCGAAGGCGTCGACGATTTTCCTCGCGGCGGCGATCTCCTCCTCGGACGGCGAGAAGATTTGATTGCAGGGCTCGACCTGCGCCGGATGCACGAGCGTCTTGCCGTCGAAGCCGAGATCGCGCCCGTCCTCGCATTCGCGCTTGAACCCCTCGATGTCCTTGATGTCGTTATAAACGCCGTCGAGCACATCGAGTCCGTGCGCCCGCGCGGCGAGAATGACTTGCGAAAGTGCCGTGAGCATCGGCCGCCGCCCCGGCACGAAGCGGGTGCGGGTTTCCTTGGCGATATCGTTGGTGCCGAGCACGAGCACCGAAAGCCGCGTGCTTGCGTCCTTCGCAGCTGCGGCAATCGAGGCGATGTTCAGGATCGCCTGCGGTGTTTCGATCATCGCCCAGACCTGAAGCGTCCGGGAAGCGCGCGCGAGTTTGTTGCCGATCGCCTGCAACTGCTCGACGGAAGAAATCTTTGGAATGAGCACGGCGTCCGGCTGCGCCGCCATCGCGGCCGCGAGATCCTCGGAAGCCCACGGCGTATCGAATCCGTTCGTGCGCAATACCACTTCGCGCGGCCCGAAACCCTTGGCCTTGATCGCCGCGCAGGCCTGCTCGCGCGCCGCTTGCTTCGCTTCCGGCGCCACCGCGTCCTCAAGGTCGATGATGATGACGTCGGCAGGAAGCGTGCGC
Source organism: Alphaproteobacteria bacterium (assembly GCA_021325315.1). Classification (GTDB taxonomy): domain Bacteria; phylum Pseudomonadota; class Alphaproteobacteria; order Rhizobiales; family Xanthobacteraceae; genus Palsa-892. The sequence goes on along the minus strand of JAJPHK010000034.1, from coordinate 25,015 downwards.
GCCTTTTCCAGTGCGCGCGCGTTCGAGCCCGGCATGTAAAGCGCGCTGCGGCGCGGACGGATCGTCGATTGCATGAAAGCCCCTGAAATTGGCGACAAACTAGCGGCACGCGGCGCGTGTGCCAAGCACGGCACTGTCATCCCGGGTGAGCACAGCGAGAGCCGGGATGATCACACTGTTTGCAATGCGCTATTTCAAAAACAAATACAGCGCTTGATACGGCACGCGGACAACGTTCCCCTCGTCCGTGCCGGCCGGTGACGCCGGCGGCGCAACGCCGCCCTTCGTATTCACCCGCAAGATCGCTTTCGCCTGCGTGAGCGCGCCCTCGCCTTCGCGCGACTTGATGTCGAGGAGAAGCCACGGAATATCGCCCGGCTGCGGCGCGGGCGCGCTCGCTTTCAGCGCGCCGATCACCTTGCTTCCGTCCGGCGCTTCCCAGCTCGGGCCGCCATAGTGCTTGCCGAACGGCTTGCCGGCCATGTCGAAAAGCTCGGCGTCCGGCCCCTTGTGAATCCACGCCGGCTCGCCCTTCTCGTTTTTCCCGCGGGCGTAAATCTGTACGCCTTTCGCGGAAACTTCGAGATAGGCCGAAAGCGAAACCGGCGGCCTGATCGCCGCCGGTAAATCCTGTACTGGAAATTTCGGGCTCAAGCCGCCTTCTTCTTCGGCTGGAGAAGCTTGCGGTTCACGAGCACCTCCGCGATCTGCACGGTGTTCAGCGCCGCGCCCTTCCGCAGATTGTCGGAGACGCACCAGAAAGCGAGCCCGTTCTTGATGGTCGGGTCGACGCGGATGCGCGACACATAGGTCGCGTCCTCGCCCGCGGCTTCGAACGGCGTGATGTATCCGCCGTCCTCGCGCTTGTCGATGACCAGCACCCCCGGCGCATTGCCCAGCACCTGCCGTGCCTCATCGACGGAGACCGGCTTCTCGAATTCGACATGCACGGCTTCCGAATGCCCGATGAACACCGGCACGCGCGCGCAGGTCGCGACGAGGTCGATCTTGGAATCCAGGATCTTCTTCGTCTCCTGCACCATCTTCCACTCTTCCTTGGTGGAGCCGTCGTCCATGAAGACGTCGATATGCGGGATGACGTTGAAGGCGATCCGCTTCGTGAACTTCTTCGGATCCTCCGCGGTCGAAGCGCCGTAAACGGCGCGGGTCTGCGAGAAGAGCTCGTCCATCGCTTCCTTGCCGGCGCCGGACACGGACTGATACGTCGCGACCACGACGCGCTTCACGGTCGCTCGGTCATGCAGCGGCTTCAGCGCGACGACGAGCTGCGCCGTCGAGCAGTTCGGATTAGCGATAATGTTCTTCTTGGCGAAGCCCGTGACCGCGTCGGCATTCACCTCCGGCACAACGAGCGGAACGTCCGGGTCGTAGCGCCAGGCCGACGAGTTGTCGATCACGACGCAGCCTTGCGCCGCGATCTTCGGCGACCACTCCTTCGAGACGGCGCCGCCCGCCGACATCAGGCAAATGTCCGTGTCGGAGAAATCGTAATGCTCGAGCGCCTTCACTTTCAGCGTGCGATCGCCATAGGAAACCTCGACGCCCTGCGAGCGGCGCGAGGCAAGCGGCACCACTTCGTCCGCCGGAAAACGGCGTTCCGCCAGAATATCGAGCATCTCCCGGCCTACATTGCCGGTGGCTCCCACGATCGCGACCTTGTAACCCATCGTTCGTCTCATCGGCCGCCCCAGGACTTCCAAAGGGCCGGCATTTGTCAGGAAGATGGGGCTTCTACGCGAGAATGCGAATTACCGCAACAAAGCCCTGCAAAACGCGCCGGTTGGGCCGAACCGCCGGTTGATCCCGGCGTTTCTGTTCTTTATCGCCAGTCCGTTAACAAAGCCGTCAAGAATGCCGCCTCGACCGTTCCGCGTCGGCCGATCCGTTACCCGACTTGGCCTGTTTGCAACCCGCTTGATCAAAAAGCGCACCCGCATTGCGGAGTACAAGGGCCCCTTGCTGAGGGGCAAGGATGCCGAGCGGGCCGAGAACCGGGGCAACCGCTATCTTTTCGAGATCAACAGCCGCTGGACGATCGACGGCAAATCCCGAAAGAACCTCGCGCGCTACGCCAATCACTCCTGCAATCCGAACGCGGTGCCGATCATCGTCAAGCGCCGCGTCTTCATCAGCGCCCTCCGCAACATCAAGCCGGGCGAGGAAATCACCTACGACTACGGCAGCGACTATTTGCGCAATGTCATCGGCAAGTCGAACTGCAAGTGCCGACGATGCCGCGGACGCAGAGCCAAAAAGGCGCGCGAACACAGGCGGAAGAGGAAGCGGCCCTTTCGTTCAAAGGCGCGGAAACGACAACCCCGCCGCACCTGATTTCGCGAAATTGAGGGAACTTTCGGCGTTGTTACGCATCATCATGACAGGCTATGATGCGAGAAATCGCTTCGCGCCCCTTTTGTGAGGAAACATGCGTATTCGAACGCTTATCGCCTTCGCTGCAGGTCTTGCCGTCCTGGCCGCTCTTCCGGCGAATGCCGCGACTTCAAAGAAGAAACGCTACGAGAACCGGGCGCATTACAGCATCACGGTCCGCAAGCACAGGAGCTTCCTCGACGCCGGCACCGAAGTGCGGCCGGGCGAGAAGGGCTATCACGATTATTACTACATGCTGACGTCGCGGTATCCGAACTACGGCCCGGCAGGCCCTGACAACCGCGACTACCGCTATCCGCTGCCGGTGCCCTTCGAATTGCCGGGCTTCTGATTTTCGGTCGCGGCTAAGCCGCGAGCTTCTCCAGCTCCGAAAGAATCGCGTCGGTCATCTCGCGCGTGCCGACGGTCTTTTCGGCTTTGCCCTTGATGTCGGCGGTACGAAGACCCTTGGCGAGGGCGGCCGCGATCGCCTGCTCGATCATGTCGGCTTCTTTCGTCATGCCGAAGGAATAGCGCAGCATCATCCCGAACGAGCCGATCATGGCGATCGGGTTGGCAAGGCCCTTGCCCGCGATATCGGGCGCGGAGCCGTGCACCGGCTCATAGAGCGCGCGGCGTTTTTTCGTCTTCGCGTCGACTTCGCCGAGCGAGGCGGAAGGCAGCATGCCCAGGGAACCCGTGAGCATCGCCGCGACGTCGGAGAGAATGTCGCCGAACAGATTGTCGGTCACGATCACGTCGAACTGCTTCGGCGCGCGCACGAGCTGCATGCCGAGTGAATCCGCCAGATTGTGCTCGAGCTTGACGTCTTTGAACTCGCGCTCGTGCACTTGCGTGACGACTTCCTTCCAGAGCACACCCGACTTCATCACGTTGTTTTTTTCGGACGAGGTCACCTTGTTACGGCGCTTGCGCGCGAGATCGAAGGCGACGCGCGCGATGCGCTCGATCTCGTAGGTGTCGTAAACCTGCGTATCGATCGCGCGCTTCTGGCCGTTGCCGAGATCCGTGATCGTCTTCGGTTCGCCGAAATAGACTCCGCCGGTGAGCTCGCGCACGATCACGATATCGAGGCCTTCGACGAGTTCCCGCTTCAGGCTCGAATCGTCGGCAAGCGCCGGATAACAGATCGCCGGGCGCAGATTGGCAAACAACTGCAAATCTTTCCGGAGCCGCAGAAGCCCCGCTTCCGGCCGCGCGTCGTAGGGAACATTCGCCCATTTCGGCCCGCCGACGGCGCCCAAAAGAATCGCGTCGGCGTCGCGCGCCTTCCTCATCGCGTCTTCAGAGATCGCCTTTTTGTGCGCGTCGTAAGCGGCGCCGCCGACGAGGTCTTCCTCGACGGTGAACTTGGCAGCACCCTGCTTCTCGAAGAATTCGATGACGCGCTTGGTTTCGGCCATGACTTCGGGGCCGATCCCGTCGCCGGGAAGGAGCAGAAGATCGATATTGGTCATGCGATTAAGCCCAGGGGCGCTTTTCGGCGGCCTGCTTTTCGAAGGATTGGATTTTCGGGGCCTTTTCCATCGTCAGCCCGATGTCGTCGAGGCCGTTCAGCATGCAGTGCTTGCGGAACGGGTCGATCTCGAACTTGATCGTGCCGCCGTCGGGCCCGCGGATTTCCTGCGCGGCGAGGTCGATCGTCAGCGTCGCGTTCGCGCCTCGCTCGGCGTCGTCGAACAATTTGTCGAGATCGTTCTGCGAGACCTTGATCGGCAGAATGCCATTCTGGAAGCAGTTGTTGTAGAAGATGTCCGCGAACGAGGTCGAGATCACGCAGCGGATGCCGAAGTCCAAAAGCGCCCAGGGCGCATGCTCGCGCGAGGAGCCGCAGCCGAAATTGTCGCCCGCGACGAGAATCTTGGCGTGGCGGTACGCCGGCTTGTTCAGCACGAAATCCGGATTCTCGCTGCCGTCGTCGCGATAGCGCATCTCCGCGAACAGGCCCTTGCCGAGCCCGGTGCGCTTGATGGTCTTCAGGTACTGCTTCGGGATGATCTTGTCGGTGTCGACATTGACCTGCTTCAGAGGCGCGGCGACGCCGTTCAAAACCGTGAATTTTTCCATTGCCTGATCCTCACGAGCCGGGGTTGTAACCCCTCATCCCGGCATTTTCAAACGCCGGCCGCACGGGGGAGATATGCGCCTACGGCCCCGCCTGGCGCTCGATCCGCTCCATGTCCTCGTCGGAAAGCCCGAAATGGTGGCCGATTTCGTGGACAAGCACGTGCGTCACGATGGCGCCGAGCGTCTCATGATGCTCCGCCCAGTAATCGAGGATCGGACGGCGGTAAAGATGAACCGTGTTCGGCAGCGTTCCCGTCTCGGGCATCGCGCCCGCATGCGCGAGGCCAACGCCTGTGAACAGGCCGAGGAGATCGAACGGCTCGGCATCCATTTCCTTCAATACGTCCCCGGAAGGAAAATCCTCGATACGGATTACAACTCCGCCGCATAGCGCGCGGAATTTTTCAGGCAGGCGTTTGAACGCGTCTGCCGCGAGCTTTTCCAACTCCGAAAGCGAAGGGGCTTCCAGTCTCTCCCAATGCATGAATACGAAATTAGCCGTCCGGTTGCCGAAGGCAATCGAGCCGAATATCACTCCCTTGCGCCGGTCATTTGCTGCACCCATGATGACGGTTCACGGCGAAGGGAGTTTTCATTGCGCCCGAATTCGCTCACAGCGGTTGCCGCGCTCGCTGCCGCGCTTCTGCCCTTGGCGGTGGGCGCGCAAACCGCGCAGCCGCAACTCTGGACGCACGAATCGTATATCGAGGAGATCACACGCACCGATTCGCTCGACGTGAACGATCCGCTGAAAGTTTTCGCCTTCGTGCTGAACAGCCTGCCGGGCGGCGTGCATGTCTACCCGACCGAAAATTATTACTACTTCCGTTTTTTGCACAACGGCACGCCCTATTCCGGCAACATCCGCATTGAGGTGAGCGACAAGGAGCCGACGCTGCACTTCGCCTACTATCCGACCGAAACCCCCTGGCATCCGGAGGAGAACGCGAAGGAGATTGTGCTCGGCGCAGCACAGGGCGTGACACTCGAGAAGAAAGATCGCTTTCTCTACCGCGTCGCATATCAGAGCAAGAGCGTGCTCTTTGCGCTGAACGATCTTTCGAAGGTGAAGCCGCCGGCGGGAGCGCTCGGAGCAGATGAGCGTTTCATCGGGCCGATTTTCGACGACTCGGGCGTGCGCTTTTTCCTGATCTTCAATTCCAGGCTGAAACTGTTTCTCTACGTACTGGACGAAACGGTGAAGCCGACCGAAGAATTGTTCCCGCTGAAGCCCGGCAGCCGCATTCTGCTCGGCAAACGCACGGGCTTCGCCTATTACCGCGATCACAAGCTCGACCGAAAAATTCTGATCGGCGTCTTCGAGAACAATCTCCTCCTCAACACCTATTTCGACGGTCCCTTCGATCAGCTGCCCGACAACTTCATCGAAGGCGATACGCTCCGCGATGCGATTCTTCTGGTGAGCCCGCAGCTTGCCGGCAAGATCGACCGCTACGGCCGCGCGCTCGACCGCAACATCCGTTACGCGATCAAGCCTTACCTCGCTTATGCCGAGCTTTCCGATCTCAACCCGGTCGAAGCCTGCGCGAATAAGCGGCAGAACAACGGCCGCTATTACGAATGTTTCACCGCTGAAAAATCCGGAGACGCGAACGCGAATAAAAAACGCCGGTGAAGAAATGCCCGCGCCGCGTTGGAAGGAGATTCGATGAAGAAAAAAAATTCGACGTTCTTCGCGGCCGGTTACGCGGCTTTTATCGCGACCTTCTTTCTCCGCACTGCGGCCGCGGCAACGCTGCTCGCCGGAACTGCCTTCGCAGTTATCTTTGCTGTTTCCGCTGCGGCGGAAGACGCTGCGTTTCCTAAACTGGAAACACATCAGACCGATATCGAGGAACTCATGCGAACGGACAGCCTCGACACCGGCAATCCGCTCAAAGTGTTCGCCTTTGTATTGAACAGCCTGCCCGATCGAGTGAAAGTATATCCGACCGAAAACTATTACTATTTTCGCTTCCTTCATAACGGCACGCCGTTCGCGGGCAATATCAGAATCGAGCGGGATGAAGACGACAAGGTCTCGTTGCATTTCGCCTACTACGAAACATCGGCCGAGTGGCGGCTCGAGACCCCTGGAAAACACGTCGTCTTCGGTGCTGCGGAGGGAGTGTTGCTAGAGAAAATCGAGCGGCTCGTTTACCGCGTATCCTTCGGTGGGAAGAGCGTCATCTTCGCGCTCAACGACCTATCGGGAGTAAAGCCGCCCGCCGAAGCGCTGGCGCCGGACGAAAAATTCATTGGCCCGATTTTCGACGATTCGGGAGTCCAGTTTTTCCTCGCCTACAATACGAAATTGAAAAACTTCATCTACATTCTCAACGAGACAGCGAAGGCCACCGACGAGCTTTTCCCCTATGAAGGAACCGATCGCATTTTCGTGGGCAAGCGCACGGGCTTCGCCTATTACCGTGACCATAAGCTCGGCCGCAAAATTCTGATCGGTGTTTTCAATAACAATGTGCGCCTAAACAATTACTTCGACGGGCCTTTCGACCAATTACCCGATAACTTCATTGAGAACGAGGCGTTGCGCGGGCCCATTCTCGAACAGAGGCCGGACCTAAAAGGCAGGATCGATCGTTTCGGACGAATAAGAGGCAGCGAGATTCGTTATACGATCGCGCCTTATCTAATGTATTTCGAGTTGAAAGAACTCGATTCCTTTCATAAATGCGCAAGCAGCCACGTTCGCGATGCGGCTTATTACAATTGTTTTGTCGCCGAGAAGCTCGGCTTCGATCCCGCCGAGCAGGAGTTCGACGATTCTGAAAAGAAGCCGGCAGCAAACAAATCAAAAAGACGCCGCTAGACGAAGTGCACAGCCGAACGATTGCGCAACGAAAACGGGCCGGCAGAGCCGGCCCGTTCCCAAAGAGCGAGTGGTCTTCTGATTACCAGCACTCGGCGTACCAGAGACTGGTACCCGGGATGTGGCAAGCGCCCGGCCACCAGTAACCGCGGCCACGGCCCCGGCCACGCCAGCGGCCACGACGGCCGCGGCCTCTGCTCCGGCCGCCATTATGGGCCTTTGCGTCGGTGGTGCTAGCCGTCAACGCGAAGCCAGTAAGCGCGACGGTGTTGAAGCAGTACATCGTGACAACGATGAAACCTGCTACGACACGCGCCAAGAGCGACTTCTTAGCCATTCTTTCGTTCCTTTCTCGTCTCTCCGTTCTTCCTTGACGAATGTAAAACGCGCGAACGCCTCGGAAGTTCATCTCGACGATTGCGGAAGTGAAGACGCCGATTATTGAAAAATTGAAATCGGCTCAACCGGCGTTTACTCCCTGCATTGAAGCCTATTGGATGCCATCCTAAACTGCAACAACGCTCTGCTACATCGGCGAAAATGAACGAATGTTCAGGTACGGAGGAAAGAGGGAGTTTTTCCCGCTTTCTTTTTCAAAATAATCCCAGCCGCTTTCCGCTTCTGTGATCCAATACACATTCAGGTCTTTTTCTATCCGCATTATTCCAAAACCATGACGAAACAGCACAACTACATTCTAGGGATTAACGCCTACGATCATGACGTGAGCGCCTGTCTGTTGCGCGACGGAGCGATCGCTTACGCCATCGCCAAGGAACGGATCACGCGCGAGAAACACGCAATGGGCTTCCATAAGCCCGCGGTCGATTATGTGCTCGCGGCTGAAGGCATCACCTTCGACGACATCGATCTCGTCGTGCGCAATTGTTACATCCTTCCCTGCGAGGAAATGGAAAAGAAGGTGCTCACGCAGGATACCGGCGTCTATCTTCCCGAAGCGGACCGCCCGCTTGCCGCCAAAGACCCCGTTTTCCTGAACAAGTCCGGCAAGGTGATCACGATCTCGCACCATGTAGCACACGCCTATAGCGCCTTCGCGGCCTGCCCCTTCGATGAAGGCGCGGTGATGATCGTCGATGGCGTAGGCAGCTATCGCGCCGACGCCATGGACGCCAGTGATGACCCCGAATCGAAAAATGTCGATCCGCTCGCACGCGAGTCGGAGAGCTACTACACCTTCAAGGGCTCCGAGCTGCGCGTATTGAAAAAAGTCTGGATGCCGCCGGTGCGCGGTTTCCTGTCCGATGAATTCTACAACATGCCCGGGCTTGGAGCGGTTTACAGCCGCGCTTCCACCTACGTTTTCGGCGACTGGAACAAGTGCGGCGAGCTGATGGGACTGGCCCCTTATGGCCGTCCGAACGCGGTCGCGCCTTTTATGGAGCTGAAGGGCAACGACCTCACCGTGCCGGATTTCCCCGTCACATTCGACAAGCCCTTCATCGAGGACGGTTCCCAGAAATGGGAGACAAGCCCAGCGATGAAACATTGGGAAGACATCGCTTGGCGGATGCAAGACGATGCGGAGAAAGTCCTGCTCGCACGCGCGCGCTGGCTGCGGGAGATAACCGGCGCGAAAAATCTCGTGATGGCCGGCGGCGTCGCGCTCAACTGCGTGGCGAACGGCAAGCTCGCGCGCGAGGCGGGTTTCGAGAATGTCTGGATTCAGCCGGCCGCCGGCGACGACGGCATCGCGATCGGCTGCGCGTTCTACGGCCATCTCGCGATCCGGAAAAAGCCGCGCAGCTATAAAATCACGCACGCCTATTTCGGCCGCGAATATAGCGACGATGAAGTAAAGCGCGCGGCCGGTACTGCTCTCGTCCGCATGGCGACCAGGCAGATAAAAAGCGGCAACATCTGCCGCGACACCGCGAAGGTGCTCGCCGAGGGCAACGTCGTCGGCTGGTTTCAGGGCGGCTCGGAATTCGGCCCGCGCGCGCTCGGCCACCGCAGCATCATCGCCGACCCGCGCAAGGCGGAAATGAAGGACATCCTCAACAGCCGGGTGAAGCATCGCCAGCCCTTTCGGCCCTTCGCGCCGATCGTGCTCGCCGAGCGGGCGAAGGAAATCTTCGAGGGCGATCTGGAATCGCCCTATATGCTGCTGGCGCAAAACGTCTATCCGGCATGGCGCGACAAAATTCCGGCGGTCGTGCATGTCGACGGCACCGCGCGCGTGCAGACCGTAACCGAGCAGTCGAGCCCGCGCCTTTACCGCCTGCTCAAGGAATTCGACGCGCTCACCGGCGTCCCCGTTCTCGTCAACACGTCATTCAACGTGAAGGGCGAGCCGATCGTCGAAACGCCGAGGAACGCGATGGAATGTTTTCTCACGACCGGCATTCATTATCTCGCGATTCATGATCTCCTGATCTCGAAGAACGCGCTGCACCCGGTGTTGCTGAAGTTCCTCCGCTTTTACACCGATGTCGGCGCCATCGTTCAGGCGACGGCAAAGAGCTGATTGTCTTTTCGTCTTTCGGATAGTTTGCCGTTGGCTGTCATACGGCAGCCACAATTGTGGCAAGCGCGCCGCATAGCTGAATGCGAAATGAGTCGCAGCTTCAGTCTGCATTCAGTCCTTCGGGGAAAAAATCGGATCGCGAATTTGGTTTCGAAAACCGGGTTCGTTCCGCCCCCAATGAAGGAGAACATCCATGCTGAAAAAATTCGCTCTTGCCGCAGCGGCCGCCGGAGCGTTGACCTTCGGCTCGCTTGCGCTCGCGACGCCGGGTCAGGCCGCGGCCGGCGCCTATTCCGGCGCACCCGCCGTCGAATCCAATATCATTCAGGCGCATTGCTGGCGCGGTTACTATGGCCGCTGGCATTGCGGCCCCGGGTATTGGCACCGCCGTCACTGCTGGCGGGGTTACTACGGCCGCTGGCACTGCCGCCCGTGGTGGTGGTGACATGATGAAAGGGCGCACTCCACGGTGCGCCCTTTTTTATTGTCCGCTTGTCATTCCGGGCGCGCGAAGCGCGAACCAGGAATCCAGAAACGCATGCGAACCTATCTGAATTCCGGATAGCCGCGGCTTCCGGAATGACGAGTTAATTAAGCGCCTTCGGCCACTCGCGGATGTCGACGAAGTGACCGGCGATCGCCGCCGCCGCCGCCATTGAGGGCGATACAAGATGCGTGCGGCCCTTGAAGCCCTGGCGCCCCTCGAAGTTGCGGTTCGAGGTGGAAGCGCAGCGCTCCTGCGGTTTCAATTTGTCGGGGTTCATCGCAAGGCACATCGAGCAACCCGGCTCGCGCCACTCGAAGCCCGCGGCCTTGAAAATCTTGTCGAGACCCTCGGCTTCTGCTTGCTCTTTCACGAGTCCCGAGCCCGGCACGATCATCGCCGAGACGTTTTCGTTCACCTTGAAGCCGTTCACAATCTTAGCGACCTGCCGCAAATCCTCGATGCGGCCGTTGGTGCAGGAGCCGATGAAGACCTTGTCGAGATGGATATCGGTGATCTTCGTGCCCGGCTCGAGGCCCATATATTCGAGCGCACGCTGCTTGCTGAGACGGCGCGACTCGTCGGGAATTTCCGCCGGGTTCGGCACCCGGCCCAGCACCGAGACAACGTCCTCGGGGCTCGTGCCCCAGGAGACGATCGGCGGCAGCGAAGCCGCGTCGAGCTTCACTTCCCGGTCGAAATGCGCGCCGTCGTCCGAGCGCAGCGTTTCCCAGTAGCGCATCGCTGCGTCCCATTTGTCGCCCTTCGGCGCTTTCGGGCGGCCTTTGAGATACTCGAACGCCTTCTCGTCCGGCGCGACCATGCCTGCGCGCGCGCCGCCTTCGATCGACATGTTGCAGACCGTCATGCGGCCTTCCATTGAAAGCGCGCGGATCGCCTCGCCCGCATACTCGATCACGGCGCCCGTGCCGCCGGCGGTGCCGATCTCGCCGATGATCGCGAGAATGATGTCTTTCGCGCCGACGCCCTCCGGCAGTTTGCCGTCGACGACGATGCGCATGTTCTTTGCTTTTTTCTGAAGAAGCGTTTGCGTCGCCAAGACATGCTCGACCTCGGACGTCCCGATGCCGTGTGCGAGCGCGCCGAAGGCGCCGTGCGTCGAAGTGTGGCTGTCGCCGCAAACGATCGTCGTGCCGGGAAGCGTAAAGCCCTGCTCCGGCCCGATGATGTGAACGATGCCCTGGCGCTTATCGAGCTCGTTGAAATATTCGATGCCGAAATCCTTGGCGTTCTTCGCGAGCGCCTCGACCTGCGTTTTCGACTCGGGATCCTTGATGCCCTGCGAGCGGTCGGTGGTGGCGATGTTGTGGTCGACGACCGCGAGCGTCTTTTCCGGCGCGCGCACCTTGCGGCCGGTCATGCGCAGTCCTTCGAAGGCCTGCGGGCTCGTCACCTCGTGCACGAGATGACGGTCGATATAGAGAAGGCAAGTCCCGTCCGGCTGCGTATCGACGACGTGATCGTCCCAGATTTTGTCGTAGAGCGTGCGTGCAGCCATTGCGTCCTTATTCCGATTTCTCGGCCTTCTTTTCTTTCGCCGGTTTGCTTTCGGGCGCTTTCTTTCCGGCGGCGGGCGCCTTCGCTTCCGCCTTTACCTCGGCGGGAGCGGCTTCGGCCGGCGTAACCGGCGCCGCGGCGAGCTCAGCCTCCACCTCGGTCTTCTCGGAGATGCGCGCCTTCTTGCCGCGCAGGCCGCGGAGATAATAGAGCTTCGCGCGGCGCACCTTGCCGTGGCGCGCGACCTGGATCGAATCCAGAATCGGCGAATAGAGCGGAAAGACGCGTTCGACGCCCTCGCCGTAGGAAATCTTGCGGACGGTGAAGCTCTCGTTCAGGCCCGCGCCCGAGCGCGCGATGCAGATGCCTTCATAGGCCTGAATGCGGGTGCGCTCGCCTTCGGTCACCTTCACGTTCACGACCAGCGTGTCGCCCGGCGCGAAATCGGGGATCTTCTTGCCCTGTGTGACGCGCGCGACTTCTTCGCGCTCAAGAGTCTGAATAATGCTCATAGCTTTCACCTTCGCGCGCGAGCCCTCAGGGGTCGCGATAAAACCGTGTCCATTCGGGAGGGCCGCTTCTTAGGACAAAGTGGGGCCCTTGTCATGTATTTTCAATATTTTTGGCCTTTTTGCCGGTCCCAGAGGTCCGGACGGCGCACTTTCGTGATTTCTTCGGCTTTTTCCCGCCGCCAGGCGGCGATTTTGGCGTGATTACCCGAAAGAAGCACCTCGGGGATGGGCTTACCTTCGAAGTCCTGCGGCTTCGTATATTGCGGGTATTCGAGCAAGCCCGACTCGTAACTTTCCTCCGCGCCGGAAGCCTCTTTGCCCATCACGCCGGGCAAAAGCCGCACGCAGGCGTCTAACAGCGCGAAAGCGGCGACCTCGCCGCCGGAGAGCACATAGTCGCCGACCGAAATCTCTTCGAGCTTGCGCGCCTCGATGATGCGCTCGTCCACGCCCTCGAAGCGCCCGCAGACGAGAACGACGCCTTCGCCCGCCGCAAGCTCGCGTACGCGCGCTTGCGTAAGCGGCTTGCCGCGCGCCGACAAGAGAATGCGCGGGCGCTTGCCGTTCTTCACCGCGTCGATCGCGCGCGCGAGCACGTCGGCGCGCATCACCATGCCCGGCCCGCCGCCCGCGGGCGTGTCGTCCACCGAGCGATGCTTGTCGGTCGCGGAGTCGCGGATGTCGCGCGCCTCGCACGACCAGATTCTCTCTGCGAGCGCTTTTCCCGCGAGGCTCACGCCGAGCGGTCCCGGAAACATTTCCGGAAAAATCGTGAGCACCGTCGCGCGCCACATGACTACCTCCTCCCCCTTGAGGGGGAGGTCGATCGCGCGAAGCGCGATCGGGTGGGGGTGTCGGCATCGACCCCACCCCGGCGGCTTCGCCGCCGACCCTCCCCTTCCAGGGGAGGGATATCCTCGAACAGACCGGCCGGAGGATCGACGACGATCTTCCCGCCCTTCACATCCACCACCGGCACGAAATCGCCGACGAACGGAATGAGCACGCTTTGCCCCTTCTTCAACGGCCTGATCTCCAGAAGATCGCCCGCGCCGTAATTCGGCACCGCGATCACCTCGCCCAGCCGCTCGCCCGCTTTCGTCTCGACCGCAAGCCCGATGAGATCGGCATGATAAAATTCATCCTCGTCTTTCGGCTCAGGCAATCTTTCGCGAGGCACGAAGAGCTGCATATGTGTCAGCTTCTCGGCCGCATTTCTGTCGTCGATTCCCTTGAAGCGGACGACGAGATGGCCGTTGCCCTCGCGCGCGGAAGCGATCTCGAATTTCCGCGCGCCCGTTTCGTCCTCGAGTACGCCGTAGGCGCGGATCGCGAGTGGATCTTCCGTATAGGAAAAGACCCGCACCTCGCCGCGAACGCCGTGCGCGGCGCCAACCTTGCCGACGCAGACGCGCCCGGTCATTTAGCCCGCGGCGGCTTCCGCCGGCTTCTCGGCGGCGGGAGCAGCGGCTGTGGGCGCGGCGCCGCCCGCGGCGGCATCGCCCTTCACCTTCGGTTTCGCCTTCTGCGGGTTGTTGCGCGGCTTCCGCTTCATCAGGCCCGCGGCATCGAGAAAGCGCGCGACACGGTCCGACGGCAGCGCGCCCTTGGAGAGCCAGTACTTCACGCGCTCCAATTCGAGCTCGACGCGCTTGCCGCCTTCCTTCGGCAGCATCGGATTGTAGGTGCCGAGCTTCTCGAGGAAGCGCCCGTCGCGCGGAAAGCGCGAGTCGGCGACGACGACGCGGTATTGCGGACGCTTCTTCGCGCCGACGCGGGTGAGACGAATAACAAGACCCATTTCTTCAGTTCCTTTCAGAGTTAGGAGTATTTGGACGATTACGCTTCGATTTCGGCTTTCACTCGATTCCATTCCGCCTTCAGAATGGATCGAGTTAACTCCCGAAGTTCTTTTCTTGATTCTTGAGCTTTCTCAGGGTCAGAGCTGACCGCTCTTCTTAAAATTTGCTCTAGCTTCTTTTCACTTTCGTCATCCGAATCTTTCTTAAGGCGCAACAAGATTCGGGCTTTTAATTCAGCGCTAGCAAAATATAGCTCTCTAAGATGCTCCTTCTCTTCAGACGTCCTATTCCTTTTTGCTTTTAAAGAAGAGATCTCGAACTGAACTTTATAGAGCGCTGCCGAGTCTCTACGCAGACTCTCGATCCAATCCATTCGATAGTCAGCTAGTTTTAATTTCGATTGCCGTTTCAGCTCATCAAACTTGGCGCTTTTTGTAATCTCGGCTATTTCGCGGTTTGCGGCTGTGGACGTTTTGAGCGTAATTCGAAAGCCCAAATATGCGATAATCGCAGAGACGATACCGCTGCCAATCAAGCCCAAAATATTTATGAGGGCGAGTTGAAGTGGTTCTTTGAGGGACCAAAACCAAGCCATAAGCTATCATTTCTTCTTGAAGTCTTTCGGGAGGCCGCCGAGGCCCGGCAGCCCGCTTAATCCCGGCAGGCCCGGTTTTCCGGGCAGACCGGGGAATTTCTCCGGCATGTTCGGCATGCCGGGCATTTCCTGCATTTTCTCCGCCATCTTCTGCATCTGTTCCGGCGTCGGCATCGCGCCCCCGCCCATGCCGAGCAAGCCGCCGAGGCTCTGCATCATGCCGCGGCCGCCCTTGTTCATGGCCTTCATGGTGTCGGCCATCTGGCGATGCATCTTGAGGAGCTTGTTCACGTCCTCGACCTTGGTGCCGGAGCCCGCTGCGATCCGTTTCTTGCGGCTCGCTTTGAGCAAGTCGGGATTTTGCCGCTCCTTCGGCGTCATCGAGTCGATGATCGCGGTCTGGCGCTTGAGCAAATTGTCGTCGAGGTTGGCGGCGGCGATCTGGTTTTTCATCTTGGCGACGCCCGGCAGCATGCCGAGCATGCCGGAAATGCCGCCGATCTTTTTCATCTGCTCAAGCTGCTCACGCATGTCGGAAAGATCGAACCTGCCGGAGCGCATTTTCTCGGCGGCGGCTTTCGCTTTCTCGATGTCGAGATTTTCGGCGGCCTTCTCCACGAGCGAAACGACGTCGCCCATGCCCAGGATTCGGCCCGCGATGCGCGACGGGTCGAAATCCTCGAGCGCATCCATGCGCTCGCCGGTGCCGATCAGCTTGATCGGCTTTCCGGTCACCGCGCGCATGGAGAGCGCGGCGCCTCCGCGCCCGTCGCCGTCCACGCGCGTGAGCACGATGCCGGTAACGTCGAGGCGCTCGTCGAAGGCGCGCGCAGTGGTCACCGCGTCCTGGCCCGTGAGGCTGTCGGCGACAAGCAGAATCTCGTGCGGCTTTGCGGCAGCCTTCACCTCCGCAAGCTCCTGCATCAACTCCTCGTCGACCGTGACGCGGCCCGCGCTGTCGAGAAGCAATACGTCGCAGCCGTTCACGCGCGCGGCCGCCATTGCGCGTTTTGTGATCTGCACCGCGCTTTCGCCTTCGACGATGGGAAGCGTATCGACGCCAATCTCGCGTCCGAGAATCGCGAGCTGCTCCATCGCCGCCGGGCGGCGCGTGTCGAGCGAAGCCATGAACGGCTTCTTCTTCATCTTTTCCTTGAGGCGCTTCGCGATCTTCGCGGTCGTCGTGGTTTTGCCGGAACCCTGCAGCCCCGCCATCAGGATCGGCACGGGGGCCGCGGCGTGCAGATCGATCGGCTTCGCGTCGGAGCCGAGCACGGAAACCATTTCGTCGTGCACGATCTTCACGACCATCTGCCCCGGCGTCACCGAGCGGATCACGTCGGCGCCGACCGCGCGCGCGGTCACGCGCTCGATGAAGCCGCGCGCGACTTCGAGCGACACGTCGGCTTCGAGAAGCGCCCGGCGCACCTCGCGCATCGCCTCGGTGATGTCGCTCTCGGAGAGCGCGCCGCGGCCGGTGAGGCGGTTCAGGATTCCGCCGATTTTATCCGACAGGGTGTCGAACATCACTCTCTCCGCAACCTCGTCCTGAGGAGCGTGCGAAGCACGCGTCTCGAAGGGCGGGTTGCTGTTTTCCTCATCCTTCGAGATGCACCCTTCGGGTGCCCCTCAGGATGAGGGTCATCCAAACGCTTTCGCGCCCGAGGGCGCACTGCGCTGTCGGGCGTTGGCCTCCGGCCTCTCAAAATGGACCGGTGGGCGGGATTTTTGCTCGCGAACTTCGTAAGCGGGCGGGAACCTAGGTGGGGGTGGCGAGAGTGTCAACCTGGCCGTAAGCCCATCAAGCCGAAGTCAAATTTCGTCATGCCCGGCCTTGTGCCGGGCATCCACGCCTTACCTAAGTTTAACTTTAAAGAAAGCAGGCGTGGATGGCCGGGACAAGCCCGGCCATGACGAGAACAACTTCTGTCGTGTAATCGCCTCTCATGAAAATCACCCGCCGCAGACTGTTTGCAGGCTTTGCCGCGCTCGGCGCGATCGGAAGCGGCGCGGGAACCGCGCAGGCAAAGCTCAGCCGTTACTACGACGGCCCGCTTACCGACCATTTCGACGGGCTTCGCTTTTTCGATCCGCATGGCGCGCCGCCGCGCGGCTTCACCGATCTCCTGAAATGGAGACTTTCGGGAAGCGGAACCAGGTGGCCGCTTTCGGCGCCGAGCCGGTATATCGATCATCCGCCCGCGCGCGTGTTTGAAGGAATCCGCGTTTCCTTCGTGGGGCATGCGAGCGTGCTCATTCAAACCGGCGGCGTGAATTTTCTGTTCGATCCCGTCTGGTCCGAGCGCGCCTCGCCCGTCACCTTCGCGGGCCCGAAGCGCGTGAACGATCCCGGCATTCCGTTCGAGCGGCTGCCGCCCATCGATTTCGTGCTCGTTACCCACTGCCATTACGATCATCTCGATGTCGTAACGCTCTCCGAGCTCGCCGCCACGCACAAGCCGCGCGTGATCACGCCGCTCGGCAACGACAGCATCATGCATGCATACGATCCTGCGATTCGAGCGGAAGCTTACGACTGGTGGCAGCGCGTCGATCTCGGCCGCGACATGAAAGCGACCGTCGTTCCCGCGCGCCATTGGTCTGCGCGCGGCTTGCTCGATCGGAACAAGGCCCTGTGGGCGGGTTTCGTATTGGAGACGCCGGAAGGCTCGATCTATGTCGCCGGAGATTCGGGCTACGGCGACGGGCGCTGCTTCAAGCAAGTGCGCGAGAAGTTCGGCGCGCCAAAACTCGCCGTGCTCCCCATCGGCGCTTATGAGCCGCGCTGGTTCATGCGCGAGCAGCATATGAATCCTGAGGAAGCCGTACGCGCCTATCAAAACTGTGGCGCCGAACTCGCGCTCGGCTACCACTTCGGCACATTCCCGCTCACCGACGAAGCGATCGATGCGCCGCGCGCGTCACTGAAGATAGCGCTCGCCGCCGCCGAGATCGAGCCAGAAAAATTCCGCGCGCTCGATCCGGGAGAGGTGTGGGAGATTGCTTAATTCCCCCACCCGCTCGCTTCGCTCGCCTCCCTCCCCCGCTTGCGGGGGAGGGATTAAGGGTGGGGGCCGCTATTTCTTCAGCGGCATGTAGATATTGATCGTGATCTCGCTCGGCTTCGTCGTTGCCGGATCGGTGATGTATTCCTCGATAGACAAATCCTCGGCGTTGATCTTCTTCGAATCGATGTAATTGCTGATCAATTCGTAGGTCGAATCCATCGCATCGAAGGCGCCGCGATAAACGAATTTGATCGCTTTGCCCGTTCGCGCCGGGCCGACGCGAAGGCCTTCTTCCGTCGGCGGCGTCGCGGGCGCGGCTTCGATCGGGAGCGCGGCGTCGAATTCGAAACTGTCGTCGGCGGTCGAGCGATAGATCACCAAGGGATTGCCGTTCACCTTGACGCCGAGCTTTGCGGCGTCCGCGCGCACGGCCTTGAACGCTTCCACAATACTCGCCCAAGCCTCTTCCCAGCTCGTGCGAGTGGCACGCATCAGGAGTGTCCGCTCGGGAAGCTCGACTTCCTCACCGGCAACTTCGTCGGCGGTCGCCGCGGCTGGCTGATCTTTGGCGGGCTGCGCCCAGCCCGCTGTCGCCGCGAAGGCCAGAAAAAACGCCGTCAGTAACCCGAAAATCAAACGCAAAGGGCTCATTGTCTTGTTCCCCGATCGGTCCTGGCCGGAAATCGCCCCTAAGCGCGCGGTTTATAGCAAATCTTCACCGCCCTGGGAACGAAAGCAGCGACTCGCAAAGCGCATCCGCTTTCACATATAAGTCACTTCGCCGCATGGGATTGTCATGAGCGCGCTCGCGAACCGCCACTTTGTGAAGATGAACGGCCTCGGCAACGAGATCGTGGTACTCGATCTGCGCGCGCATCCGGTAGCGGTTTCGGCGGAAGAAGCGAAGGCGCTCGCACGCCCCGCCGCGCTCCCCTTCGATCAACTGATGGTGCTCTATCCGCCGAAGAGCGCGAATACGCGAGCCTTCGTGCGCATCTACAATTCCGACGGATCGGAAGCCGGCGCCTGCGGCAACGGCATGCGTTGCGTCGCAGCCCTCGAAGCGAAAGAGAACGGCGCGAAGGAGATCGCCTTCGAAACCGTGTCCGGAATTATTCCGTGCAAGATCGAAGAAAAGCCGAACACGATAACCGTCGACATGGGCGCGCCGCGTTTTGCCTGGAACGAGATTCCGCTTTCCGAGGAATTTCGCGACACGCGCGCGATCGAATTGCAGATTGGGCCGATCGACAAGCCCGTGCTGCACTCGCCTTCTGTCGTGAACATCGGCAACCCCCATGCGATTTTCTGGGTCGATGACGTGGAAGCTTACGACCTCAAACGTTTCGGCCCGATGCTCGAGAACCATCCGATCTTCCCCGAGCGCGCCAATATCTCGCTTGCGAAGGTCGCTTCCCCGGGTCACATCATCGTAAAGACCTGGGAGCGCGGCGCGGGTCTCACGCGCGCCTGCGGCTCGGCGGCGTGCGCCGCGGCGGTCGCGGCGGCGCGCACGAAGCGCACAGGCCGCAAGGTTCGTGTCACCCTTCCGGGCGGCGATCTCCTGATCGACTGGCGCACGAGCGACGATCATATTCTGATGACGGGTCCGGTGGAGACGGAATTCGAAGGCAAGCTCGATCCTTCCATGTTGATCGACCGGTGCATGCGATGAGCGTTGAAGTCGTCACCTTCGGTTGCCGTTTGAACACGGCGGAATCCGGAACCCTGCGCCGCCAGGCGGAAGCGGCGGGGCTCGAAAATACCGTCATTTTCAATTCCTGCGCGGTAACGGCGGAAGCCGTCGCGCAAGCGCGCCAAACCATCCGCCGCGTGAAGCGCGAGCGGCCAGAGGCGAAAATTGTCGTCACCGGTTGCGCGGCCCAGACGGAGCCTGCGACGTTTTCGGCGATGCCGGAAGTCGACCGCGTTATCGGCAACACCTTCAAGACGTCGCCCGAAAACTGGATTGAGGTGAAGCAAGCCTTCGATTTCGGCGTGAGCGCGGAGGAAAAAGTCCGCGCCGGCGATCTCGAATCGATGCGCGAAACCGCGTTGCATCTCGCCGAGGGTTTCGAAGGCCGGACGCGCGCCTTCGTGCAGGTGCAGAACGGCTGCGATCACCGCTGCACGTTCTGCATTATCCCCTATGGCCGCGGGCCATCGCGCTCGGTGCCGGCGGGCGACGTGGTCGCGCAGGTGCGGCGGCTGGTCGAGCATGAATATCGCGAGGTGGTGCTCACCGGCGTCGATTTGACCGCGTGGGGCGCGGGGTTGCCCGGCAGGCCGCGCCTCGGCGCGCTCGTGCGCGCGATCCTGAAGCATGTGCCGGAACTGCCGCGGCTCCGGCTTTCTTCCATCGACTCGGTCGAGGCCGACAGCGATCTGCTAAAAGCCTTCGCCGAAGAAGAGCGCCTGATGCCGCATCTGCATCTCTCATTGCAGGCCGGGGACGACCTGATCCTGAAGCGCATGAAGCGGCGGCACTCGCGCGCGCAATCGATCGCGTTTTGCGAAGAGATGCGCCGCTTGCGGCCCGATATCGTGTTCGGCGCCGACATTATCGCGGGCTTTCCCACTGAAACGGAAGCGCAGTTCCGCAATTCGCTTTCGCTGGTCGACGATTGCGGCCTCACCTTCCTGCACGTCTTTCCGTTTTCGGCGCGCAAGGGAACACCTGCCGCAAAGATGCCGCAGCTCGGCCGCGAGATCGCGAAGGAACGCGCCCGGCGCCTGCGCGAGAAAGGCGAGAACGCGCTGCGCCGCCATCTCGGAAGCAGGGTCGGCGGCAAGCTTCGCGTTCTCGTCGAGCGCAATCATGCGCGCTGCGAGGATTTCACCGAGGTAAAGCTCGCGCGGGATATGGAAGCAGGCACGATCGCGAATCTCACCATGGCCGGCCACGATGGCAAGAGGCTGCTCGCCGCATGAGCGAAAAATCTTTTTTCCGGCGGCTGACTTCGGGACTTTCGCGTTCGGCGTCGAAACTCGGCGGCGGCATCGCCGGGCTTGCAAGCAGAAAGCTGGATGCGGCCACCGTCGAGGAACTGGAAGAGCTGCTCATTCAAGCCGACGTCGGCACGGAGACCGCCGCAAAAATCGCCCGCGCCGTGAGCGACTCCCGTCCCGGCCGTTCGCTCGACGGCGGGGAGATCCGCACGCTGGTGGCGAAAGAAATCGAGAAAACGCTCGCCCCCGTCGCGAAGCCGTTTTCGCCCGATCCGGCGCACAAACCTCTTGTCGTCCTTGCCGTCGGCGTGAACGGCTCCGGCAAGACCACGACGCTCGGCAAGCTCGCCGCCCGCCTCAAGGCGGACGGCAACAAAGTCATGCTCGCCGCCGCCGACACTTTCCGCGCCGCCGCAATCGATCAGTTGAAGGTCTGGGGCGAGCGCGTGGGCACCGAGGTCGTCGCAAAAACGCCGGGCGCCGATCCGGCCGGCGTCGCTTTCGAGGCGCTGGAGAAAGCGCGCGCGGAGAAGATCGACATTCTGCTCGTCGACACCGCGGGCCGCCTGCAGAACAAATCCGCGCTCATGGACGAGCTGCAAAAAATCAACCGGGTCATCAAGAAACTCGACGCCGGCGCCCCGCACGCGGTGCTTCTCGTGCTCGATGCCACCGTCGACCAGAACGCGATTTCGCAGGTCGAAGTCTTTGCGAAAACAGCGGGCGTTACCGGCCTTATCCTCACCAAGCTCGACGGCACCGCGAAGGGCGGCATTCTGGTGGCGCTGGCCGCGAAATTCGGCCTTCCCGTTCACTTTATCGGCATCGGCGAGGCCGTCGACGATTTAACGCCGTTCGACGCCCGCGCTTTTTCCCGTGCGCTGGTCGGATTAACGGAAGAATCGGAAACGGCTTGATTGCGCGCTTTTCCCTTGGCAATTAGAGCCATGTCCGCCGCAAAACCGAAGCAACTCAATCCCTTCCTCAAGCTTGTGCTCGATTTCGGGCCGCTGCTTCTGTTCTTTTTCGCCAACAGCTATCGCGGCATCTTCTTCGCGACCGCCGCCTTCATGGTGGCGATCCTGATCGCGCTTGCAATCCAGTATGTCATGCTCAAGCGGCTCCCCGTGCTCCCGATCGTCACGGCGGGGATCGTGCTCGTCTTCGGCGCGCTGACGCTGTGGCTGCATAACGACACCTTCATCAAGGTGAAGCCGACGATCATCTATACGATGTTTGGCGTGATCCTGTTCGCGGGGCTCGCGACCGGGCGGCCGCTTCTCGAAGCGGTTTTGGAAGGCGCCTTTCACCTGACCGAAGAAGGCTGGAAGATCCTCACCTGGCGCTGGGCGCTGTTTTTCTTCGCGCTCGCGGTCTTGAACGAAATCGTCTGGCGCACGGTCTCGACCGATACCTGGGTCGCCTTCAAGACCTTCGGCTTTCTGCCGCTCACGTTGATCTTTGCGCTCGCGCAGGCGCCGGTCTTTCTGCGCCATCAAGTGAAGGAAAAGAGCTAGTCGCTCGCGACCTTCTCCAATTCCCGCAGGAAGGCCGGGAAATTCTGTTCCGTCACCGGGCCCACGAGCTTGAATACGATCTTCCCCTCGCGGCCGAGGATGAAGGTCTCCGGAACGCCGTAGACCCCCCAATCGATCGCCGCGCGGCCTGCTTTGTCGACGCCGACGGCGGCATAAGGGTTGCCGAAACGGCCGAGAAAACGCCGCGCGTTTTCGGTTTCGTCCTTGTAGTTGATGCCGGCGATATGAAAGCGCTTGTCGTTGGAGAGCTTCATAAGTTGCGCCGCCTCGTCGCGGCAAGGAACGCACCAGGACGCCCACACATTCACGACCGTGATATTGCCCCGAAATCTCGCCGGATCGAGTCCGGGTACCGGCACGCCGTCACGCACCAGCCCTTCGAGCGGCGGCAACGCTTCGGCGGGCGCCGGCTTTCCGATCAGCACCGAAGGAAGCTGCGACGGGTCGCCCGCGCCGAGCCGGAAGAAAAACAAAATCGCGAGCGCAATAAAACCGATGAGAGGCAGTGCGATCAAAACGCGCCGCATTAGGGTTTGCTCTTCCGCGATTCGAGATCGCGGATTATTTTTCGCTGCGCGCGGTAGTCGAGGCTGACCCATACGATCAGCGCGCCGAGCGTCAGCGCCGTGACGCCATAGGCGGCGAGAATAAAATTGGCGTGCGGCCCGAGATTCGCAAAGAAATTCATGCCTCCACCTCCGCCGCCTTCAGAATGCGGAGCGTGCGCGCCCGCCGCCGCAACAGCTCGTTCCGCATCGCCGCGAGATGAAGCGCCGCGAACAGCGCGAAGAACCCCGCCGCCGAAATGAGCAGCGGATAGAGCATCGAGGGATCGATCGTCGGCGTGCCGAACCTCGACACCGAAGCGGGCTGGTGGATCGAATTCCACCAGTCGACGGAAAATTTCACGATCGGCACGTTGATGAAGCCGACAAGCGCAAGAATCGCCGCCGCGCGCCCGGCGCGGTTCGGATCGTCGAACGCTCGCCAGAGCGAAAGCACGCCGAGATAAAGAAGAAAGAGCACGAGCACGGACGTAAGCCGCGGATCCCAGACCCAATAGGTGCCCCAGGTCGGCCTTCCCCAGAGCGAGCCTGTGACCAAGCACAAGAAGCAAAACGCGGCGCCGACCTGCGCGGCCGCCTTTCCGGCTACATCCGCCAAAGGGTGCCGCCAGACGATCGTGCCGAGCGCCGCGATTGCCATCAGCGTATAGGCGGCGAGCGACAGCCACGCGAAGGGGACGTGGATATACATCACCTTCACCATCTCGCCTTGCTGATAGTCGGGCGGCGCGCGAAAACCCATCACGAGGCCAATGCCGATCAACGCCGCCGCGAGCGCACCGAACAGCGGAATGAGAACGGCGGCGAGCCGTTGGAAACGGTGCGGGTTCGCGAGATCAATCAGCGGCATGGCGCCTCATTATCGGCCCGTATGCGCGGCGGCAATGCGCCCGGGGTTCACGTCTTCGTTCAATCCCGCACATGACGCAACGCCGCCGCCGCCGCGACGGGCCCCAGCACGAGAAAGAACAGCGAAATCGCGATCAGGAAGCGGAACGGCGCCGCCATCGCGCCATCCGCGATCGCGGCATGCGTCGACACGACGCCGAAAATCAGGAGCGGTATCGACATTGGCAGAACCAGAACCGCGGAAAGCAATCCACCGCGCGGCATCGCGGCCGAAAGCGCCGCGGCGACGAGGCCGAGGAAGGTCACACCCGGCGTTCCGGCGAGCAGCGTGAGTGCGACAGTGCCTAAAACCGTCGGCTCTACTCCCAGCATCAGGCCGAGAAGCGGGGTTACGATCACGAGCGGCAATCCGGTCGCCAGCCAATGCGCGAGCCCTTTCGCCGCAGCGATCAATTCGAGCGGCACGGAACACAGCAGCAACTGATCGAGGCTTCCGTCTTCATGATCCGAAGAAAAGATCCGGCCGAGGCCGAGAAGGCTCGCGAGCAGCGCGCCGATCCACAAGATCGCGGGCCCGATCCGCGTCAGCAACGGCATATCCGGCCCGACCGCGAACGGAACGATCACGACGAGCGTGAGAAAGAAAATCACGCCGATCCCCGCGCCGCCGCCCGCGCGCAGCGCCACTCGCAAATCCCGTATCACGATAGCGGAGAGCGCGTTCATACCGCCTGCCCGCTCGAGATAAAAATCTCGCGCGCTTCCTCAAGCTCGAGCTCAAGATGCGTAGCGGCGACAACCATACCGCCGCGCGCACGATGTTCGTCGATCATGCCGACCAGCACTTCCTTTCCCGCGACATCGAGCGCGGCGGTCGGCTCGTCCAATAGCCAGATCGGCCGAGGCGTGGCGAGCAAGCGCGCAAGCGCGAGGCGCCGCCGCTGCCCCGCCGACAACACCTGCGCCGGAAGATCGGCCAGCGCGTTCAGGCCCAGTCGCGCGAGCGCCGCGCCGTTGGGGGCTCCCCCGCCGCCCAAGAGCGCGCGGGAAAAATCGAGATTTTCCGAGACCGTCAGCGCGCCCTTCACGGCATCAAGATGGCCGACAAAATGACAGGCTTCAGCGACGGAACCCGCCGCATCCTGCAGGACGATTTTCCCTTCCGCCGGGGGGAGCAGTCCCGCGATAATTCGGAGGAGCGACGTTTTCCCGGCCCCGTTTGGGCCGAGAACCGTGATCGCCCCGCCTGCCGCAAGCTCGAATGAAAGGCCTCGGAACAAAGGACGGCCACCCCGCACGCAACCCAGTTCGCTCGCCGTCAGCCGCATACCGTTTCGCTGAAAATTCATTCCATTAACCCGTTATTACAGCAGCTTAGACCATTCGGCGCGGTGACC
>JAJPHK010000177.1 GCA_021325315.1 Alphaproteobacteria bacterium | reverse complement strand
TGCTGTCTTTGAAGCAAAGGCGTGGATGCCCGGCACAAGGCCGGGCATGACGGAGCTAGATGAGAGAGCTTGATTTCATTGGTCTCTTTTTGAGTCAGACTCTCAGGATGAGGATTGACCGCCTTGCTTCCAGCCTTTTCTTACTCTCTATTTCTGCGCGAAGAGGTGATTCATGCGACTCATGCTCCTCGGCCTTCTGGTTTTTCTCGGCACGCACCTGTTCACGACCATGCGCGTCGCCCGCGCGGGCGTGATCGCGAAGATGGGGGAAGCGCCGTACAAAATTCTTTACTCACTGATTTCGATTGCGGGCGTCATCGTCGCGGGCTACGGCTTCGCCGCCTGGCGTGCCGAGGGCTCGCCCCAGCTCTGGTTCCCGCCGGTTTGGACGAAGCACCTTGCGATCCTGCTCGTTCTGTTCGCCTGTATCTGCATCACCTCGGCCTATCCGCCGACGCATCTCCGTGTCTGGCTCAAGCACCCGATGCTGGTCGGCGTGAAGACCTGGGCGGTCGCGCATCTGATCGCGAACGGCGATCTCGCCGGCATCATATTGTTCACGAGCGTGCTCGCCTGGGCGGTCTTCAGCCGGATCTCGATGAAGTGGCGGCCGACCTTCAGCTATCCCGAGCCCCGCCTGCGGGCCGATATCATCGCAACCGTGATGGGGTTAATCCTGTTCTGGTTCCTTGCTTACGTTTTCCATCCCCGCGTGGTAGGCCTTTCCGTCCTGCCGTCCTGAGGAGGCAACTGTCATGTCGATCCAGCAGGAAGCCCGCCGTATCACCGCGCCCGAGCTCCGCGCCCGAAAGGGCAAGGAGCCGATCGTCGCGCTCACGTCGTATCACGCGCACACCGCGGCGCTGCTCGACAACTACGTCGATTTCATCCTGGTCGGCGACTCCCTCGGCATGGTGATGCACGGGCTCGAAACGACCGTGCCCGTTACCCTCGACATGATGATCCTGCAAGGCCACGCGGTGATGCGCGGCTCGAAGCGCGCGCTCGTCGTGGTCGACATGCCTTTCGGCTCGTTTGAGGCGAGCAAGGAAGATGCCTTCCGCGCCGCCGCGCGCGTGATGAAGGAGACCGGCTGCGGCGCGATCAAGATGGAAGGAGGCGCGAAATTCGCCGACACCATCCGCTTTCTCACCGAGCGCGGCGTGCCGGTGATGGCGCATATCGGCATGACGCCGCAATCGATCAACATGCTCGGCTCCTTCAAGGCCTTGGGCCGCGAGGAGAAGGACTGGGCCCCGTTCCTAGACGACGCCCGCGCGGTCGCCCAAGCGGGGGCGTTCTCCATGGTCGTGGAAGCAGTCGCCGAGCCCCTGGCGCGCAAGATCACGGAGGAAGTGCCGATCCCCACGATCGGCATCGGCGCGTCGCCCGCCTGCGACGGGCAAATCCTCGTTCTGGAGGACATGCTCGGCTTGTCGCCGAAAGTGCCGAAATTCGTCAAGCAATACGGCCGGCTTGCCGAGCACATTGAAGCCGCGATCCGTGACTATGCCCGCGAGGTGCGTTCGCGCGAATTCCCCGGCGCGGCGAATGTCTATCCGTTGAAGGCGAAGGCGTAAAACCGCAGCAAAACAGGGTGAGGACGGTTTGCCACGATCCGTCCACATCTCTACTGTACGCCGCGCGCCGAAGGCGGAGCGGGAAAATCCACGGAAAATCAAGAAACAAGCAAGAGACACGAATGTCTGACCTGAATTTTATTCGCGAGATCGAGGAGGAGGTCCGCCGCGACCGGCTGATCCAGCTCTGGAAGCGTTACGGCAATCACCTTATCGGCCTCGCCATGCTCGTGGTGCTTGCGACCGCCGCCTGGCGCGGCTGGCAGTGGTACGAAAAACGCGAGAGCGCGAAAGCCGGCGCGCAATACGAGCAGGCGCTATCCCTTGCCGAATCCGGCAAGCAGGCCGAGGCGGAGCAGGCGCTTGCCGCGATCGCCAAGGACGCGCCCTCGGGTTACCGGCAGCTTGCGAAGCTTCGCCTGGCCGCCGAAACCGGCAAGGCCAACGCGGCCGCAGGCGTGAAGGCCTACGACGAAATCGCCGCCGACTCTTCCGTCGACCCCTTGTTCCGTGACCTCGCGAAATTGCGCGCGGCATATCTCTTGATCGACAGCGCCGCGCCGTCGGAGGTCGCCGCGCGCGTCGAGCCGCTCACCGGCGCCAACGGTCCGTTCAAGAATTCCGCCAAGGAGGCGCTCGCGCTTTCCTATTTCCGCGCCGGCGACAAGGCGAAGGCGCGCGCGCTTTTCACGGAAATTCTCGCCGACCCGCAGGTGACGAGCGCGCTCGCGGGCCGGGCGCAGATGATGCAGGCGCTGACCGCCGAAGGCGCGGCTACGCCCGCCACAACGCAGTGAAGCGATGCGACGCACGCTTCTTTTCCGCCTCGCGATTTTTGCACTGCCGCTTTTGATTGCGGCCTGCGAGGACATAGATTTCCTTGCGGAGAAAAAGACGCCGCTGCCGGGGACGCGCAAGGAACTGTTTCCCGGCGGCGTGCCCGGGGTGAACTACAATCAGCCGCCGCCGCAGCCGTCGAATTCCAATATCGACGTGAATACGGAAGTCCCGAAAAATTTGCTCACCGATCAGCCGGCCGCGCCGCCTCCGGCGGAGGAGCCGAAATCGAAGGGCGCGCAGAAATCGCGGCCCGCGCCGCGCTCGACCGCGCGTAACAACGAGCCGGAAGATCCCTGGGCAGGTGCGCGCTAATTCTCCCTGGTTCCTGTTTCCTTCTCCCCGGCGGGGAGAGGTCGCGTGCGAAGCACGCGGGTGAGGGGATACTGAATTTTTGAGAGGTCGTTCCCCCTCACCCCAACCCTCTCCCCATCGAAGTCGGATTTATCCGACTTCGACCTTTAATCACCCAACTCGGGCAAGCCCGAGTTGGGTGGGGAGAGGGAGAACTGCCGCTAGTTTCATCGCGATTTTTCCTGTAGCTCGCTTCTCCATGCTTCCCGTCGTCGCCCTTGTCGGCCGGCCGAATGTCGGCAAATCCACGCTCTTCAACCGCCTCGTCGGTCGGCGGATCGCGCTCGTGGATGACACGCCCGGCGTCACCCGCGACCGCCGCGAAGGGAAGGCGAAGCTCGGCCCGCTTTTATTCCGTGCGATCGATACCGCGGGCTTCGAGGAATCCGGCGAGCAGACACTTAGCGGCCGCATGCGCGCGCAGACCGAAGCCGCGATCGAGGATGCCGACGCGGTTCTGTTTCTGATCGACGCGCGCGCGGGTATCATCCCGGACGATCGCGCCTTCGCCGATGTGCTCCGGCGCGCGGGAAAGCCGGTCGTGCTCGTCGCTAACAAAGCCGAGAGCAAGAAAGGGCTGGAAGGGGCTTACGAGGCGTATGAATTGGGCTTCGGCGAGCCCGTCGCGGTTTCCGCCGAGCATAACGAGGGCATGGCCGATCTTTACGAGGCGTTGAAGGAGGCGCTGCCAAGCGACTCAGCCGACTCGGAAATTTCCGAAAGTACGAAGATAGCGAACGAGGATCGGGAATCGCCCGATCATCCCATTCGCGTCGCCGTGGTCGGCCGGCCCAATGCGGGAAAATCCACGCTGATCAATCGCTTGCTCGGCGAGGATCGCCTGGTCACCGGCCCGGAAGCGGGGATTACGCGCGACTCGATCGCGGTCGATTTCGAGTATCGGAACCGAAAATTCGTGCTGCACGACACCGCGGGCCTGCGCCGCCGCGCGCGCGTGCAGGATAAATTGGAGAAACTGTCTGTTGCCGACGCGCTAAACGCAATCCGCTTCGCGGAAGTGGTGGTGCTTCTGCTCGACGCCACGCACCCGTTCGAGGAGCAGGATTTGCGCATTGCCGACCTCGTGCTGCGCGAGGGCCGCGCGCTCGTGATCGGCATGAACAAGCGCGACCTCGTCGCCGACAAGGAAGTCGTCCCGAAGAAGCTGCGCGAAGAAGCGGATCACTGGCTCCCGCAGGCGAAGGGCGTGCCGATCTTCGCGATTTCAGGTCAGACCGGCGAGGGTTTAGACCGGATTATGGAAGCAGTGGTTTCGATGTACGAAGCCTGGAACACGCGTGTGCCGACTTCGGCGCTCAATCGCTGGCTGGATGACGTCACGGCAGCGCATACGCCGCCCGCGCTTGCGGGGCGCGTGATCAAGATCCGCTATGTGACGCAGCCGAAATCGCGGCCGCCGACTTTCATCCTGTTTGGCACGCGCACTTCCGCGCTGCCGGACGACTACCGCCGCTATCTCGTGAACTCGCTGCGCGAGACCTTCGATCTCCCGGGCGTTCCGATCCGGCTGCATTTCCGCGAGGCGGAGAATCCGTTTGCGAGAAAAGAATGATTTTCTGGCCATATTTAGTTACCGCAATACAGAGCGAAAGCGGTACTATGCTTATAGAGCAATTGGACCCTCACTAGGGAGGAAACCAATGAAGAAAGCTCTGCTGACGATTGCTTTCTTTGCGTTACTTGTCGCTGTGTCGCCCGATCTACGGTCTCTTAAAACTGTTCCCGGGCTTCAGCAGGTAGGGGGATCTGAACGGGTGCATAACTGTTCCAAAGGGAAGCATTATGATTATCGCCAGGGGATGTGTGTTCGCTAGCGGTTAATATTCACGCCCCGCTTCAGCGGGGCGTTCTTTCTAGAGAAATTTCTTAGTCTTGTAATCGTAAATCCTGCCGCTCTC
>JAJPHK010000041.1 GCA_021325315.1 Alphaproteobacteria bacterium | reverse complement strand
GGGAATTATTCGCTCGAAAGTTTTTCGAAAGCCACCGATCGAGCGTTGCGTCCACCACCGAAGCCATGCCCTTGCTGAGCACTGAGGCGATGCGTGCGTTCCAAATATCAGGCGTGCCGATGCGCGCGCCTGTATTGCTGAGAATAATCTTGTTGAAGCGGTTGGGCGCCTTACGGGCGAGCCACATGCCGGTCGTGCCGCCCATCGACAGCCCCAGAAAGTGCGCTTTCGCGATTTTTAATTGATCCAGAATCGCGATCACGTCCTGGCCTAGCCGATCGATGGTGTAGGGCCCCTTCGGAGCGCCAGACTTGCCGTGACCGCGCTGGTCGTAGCGGATGACGCGGTAATTTTGCGACAAGGCCTTCGCTTGCTCGTTCCACATGCTCAAATTGGTGCCGAGCGAATTGGACAGAACGACAGCGGGCGCGTTTTCCGGCCCTTCGATTTGAACATTGATTTTGCAACCATCGGCGTCGATCACCGGCATGTTTTCCTCTCGCGTCCTAGTGCGGCAAGCCAGCATCTCGAAGGTTTTGCCTCCGATGCGGGCGTGGTAGCGTGTAGCGTATGCAGAGCGAAACGCAAATCGGCGATGACGACGTGCTTGCCGCTGCGGAGAAATGGCGGCGGGAAGGGCGCGAGGTCGCGATTGCGACGGTCGTCCAAACCTGGGGATCGGCACCGCGCCCGGCGGGCAGTCATCTCATCATCGATGGGGACGACAATTTTCTCGGCTCGGTTTCGGGCGGCTGTGTCGAGGGCGCGGTGATCGCCGAGGCGGCGGACGTCATTCGCACCGGCAAAGCAAAGCTGCTCGAATTCGGAGTCGCCGATGAGACCGCCTGGCGCGTAGGCTTGTCCTGCGGCGGGAAGATTTCGGTTTACCTCGAAAAACTCGATTGAGTTTGCGCCCGAATGCATCTCGATCTTCTTTCTTCCCTGAACAAAGCGCGCACGGAGCGGCGCGTGGCTGTAATCGTGACCGAAGTTAACGGCAGCGAGCAGCGGCTTGTTCGCGAGCACGAAATCGAAAACGATCCGCTGGCGCCTCTGCTTACGCGACAGTTGCAAGTAGGAAAAAGCGCGCTTGTGGATGAAGAGGGCCATTCTTATTTTCTCGAACTGCATGTGCCCGCGCCTTCGATGATGATTGTCGGCGCCGTGCATATCAGTCAAATGCTTGCGCCGATGGCGCGCATGCTCGGTTATCCGGTGACGATTATCGACCCTCGCTCTGCTTTTGCGACGGCGACCCGCTTTCCGGATATTTCCGTCGTCACCGAATGGCCCGACCAGGCGTTGCCGAAGATCGGGCTGGATCGCTGGACCGCATTGGTCACGCTCACGCACGATCCGAAAATCGACGACCCTGCGCTCGCCGCGGCGCTCAAAGCAGGCTGTTTCTATATCGGCGCGCTGGGTTCGAAAAATACGCATGCCAAGCGGCTGGAAAGATTGTCTGCGCTTGGTTTGCCGGCCGAGGCGCTCGCCCGCATCCATGCGCCGATCGGGCTAAAGATCGGAGCCGCGACGCCCGGCGAAATCGCCGTTTCTATTCTGGCGGAGATCACACAGCGGCGCCGGCAAGGGCCGGAGTTGTCGCGATGAAATTCGGTCCGACACCGATTGGCGAAGCGCGCGGCGCGATTGCCGCCCATTCGATTCGGACTGCGGGCCGGCTGGTGCGGAAGGGCACGGTACTTTCGGCGGAAGATATTGCGGCGCTGCGCGCCGCAGAAATATCCGAAATCGTGACGGCGCGGCTAGAGCCGGGCGATGTTGGCGAGGACGAGGCTGCAAGCGCGCTGGCGCATGCGGTCGCGGGCGATGAAGTCGAGGTTGAGCGCCCATTTACGGGGCGTGCCAATCTTCGCGCCAAAAAAGCGGGCGTCGTTCTGATCGACCGCGAGGGCGTCGATCGGCTCAACCGCGTGCACGAGGCCGTGACGTTCGCGACGCTTTCGCCGTTTCAGCCGGTGACGGAAAACGAAATGATCGGGACAGTCAAAATCATCCCGTTCGCGGTTGCGGGAGAGGTCCAGCGCAATGCAATGGCGGCCGCGAAGCCGCTGATTTCGGTTGTTCCCTACCGCACGAAATCCGTCGCTGTGATTTCCACGCGCTTGCCGGGCCTCGCCGAAAAAGTCATCGAGAAAACGATCCGCGTGACCGAAAATCGGCTTACCCGCGCGAATGCCTCGATCCTTAGCGAAGCGCGCATTCCGCATGCGGTGGGGCCGCTTGTGCAATCCATCAACGCCGCAGCCGGGAAGGGCGCCGAGCTCATCATTGTCTTCGGCGCGACGGCGATCGCCGACCGACGTGACGTCATTCCCGCCGCAATCGTCGAGGCCGGTGGAGAGATCGAGCATTTCGGCATGCCCGTCGATCCAGGAAATCTCATGCTGATCGGCCGCGTCGGAAATATTCCGTTGATCGGTGCGCCGGGTTGCGCGCGCAGCCCGAAGGAGAACGGCTTCGACTGGGTGCTCGCGCGAATTCTCGCAGGGCTGAAAGTAACGCGCGACGACATCACCGCGCTTGGAGTCGGCGGCTTGCTGCTTGAAATCGCGACACGGCCGCAGCCGAGGGAGGTTCCTGCAGCGCCCGGGCTTTCCCGTCAATTCGCCGCCGTCGTGCTCGCGGCTGGCCGGGGTACGCGCATGCGGGGCGAAAACAAGCTGCTCGCCGAGATCGGCGGAAAGCCGATCCTCCGCCGCGCGGTGGAGACGGCTCTTGGTTCGGCGGCGAAGCCCGTGATCGTCGTTACCGGCCACGAGGCCGGGCGGGCCATGGAGGCCTTGAAGGGCCTCGAAGTCGTGTTCGTACATAATCCGGATTATGCGGAAGGCCTCTCGACCTCGCTGAAAGCCGGAATCTCGGCCGTTCCCTCGCGATGCGACGCCGCAGCGATCTTGCTCGCTGACATGCCCGAGATATCCAGCCAACTGATCGACAAACTTGCGTTCGCGATCAAACCCGAAAACGGCACGCTGATCGCGGTGCCGGTACGCGATGGAAAGCGCGGTAATCCGGTCGTGTGGTCACGGCGCTTGTTCGGCGAGCTTGCGAAGCTCGAAGGGGATACGGGTGCACGCCATCTGATCGGCCTCTATCAGGAAGCCGTGGCCGAAGTGACGGCGGAGGACGAAACAATTTTTCTCGACATCGATACGAGCGAAGCGCTCGCCGGGGTTCGGCTTAAAACGGTGCATAAAGCGTAAGCGTCATATACGGACCGCTGCCGTTATCGGAGCTATGCGCAATGCCGCTTGCGATCGTGGCGCTGCCTTTCGGCGCAGTGAGCGTGGCAATAAGACCGATCCGTTCTTCGTTGTAGCGTTGGTCGCCGAGCAATCCGCCTTCCGGGCCCAGCGCAAAGCCCGGTGCGAACTCGTGATTGATTGCGCCCCGCAGAGTGTAGTTCTGGAATACGCTCGAGATATTGCCATAACCGGTGACGAACCAGTCGGGCGCGGTTCTCATATAGAACTCGAACGCCGCCTTGATCCCGGCGCGGCTTCCAGATTCTGGATTTTGCGGATCGGGATCGCGAAGATCGTAATTCTTCGCATCGAGGCCGACATAGCCCGTGAGCACGGCCGAGCCGAACGACATGCGGTTTCCGAAAAGAAGTTCGCCGCTCGTGATCGTGCCCTTGTTCTTGCCGCTCGTTGTCGCCGAGGTGCGATACTCGTATCTGCCCATCCCGCCCATCGCGCGTATGCGAACGCCGTCGTCGCCGAGATTGCCGAAGGGAATCGAGGTAATTCCCGTCCAGAAAAAGTCGGAATGCTGCGCGAGGTCCGCACCGCCGCAAAGAAAAGCCCGATTTGCGACCGGACTCGTCAATTCGCCGGCATGCGAGACAAATGGAAGCATGGCGATGGCGAACCGCGCCATCGCTCCGGCCAAGCGCGTGGCCTTGCGATGTTCCATTACGCAACCCGTTGAGAAACAGCCCCGATATCGCGCGTCTTACCGCTTGCGCGATGGTTCATTCTGCCGGGATGTTTGAGCGGCGTGCCACGGATTAGGAATTGTTACCGCAATGCGTACAACAATTCCTGATTGTATGCGCGGTTGCCGCCTACTTGAGCGCAGGGTGCTCGTAGCGTAACTAGGACGCCCTTATTTCAGCGAAGCAAGGACAAGGCCGATGAACGAGATGCAGCGCAAACTCGGTTTCATCAATGTCGCGCACTTCGTCGACCATTATGTCCTGTTGATTTTCCCGACGGTGGTGATCGGCATGCAGTCCGAGTTTGGCCGCTCCTATGCCGAGCTGATCGTGCTTTCGACAGCGTGCTTCGTCGCGTTCGGCTTGTTCTCGCTGCCGGCGGGATGGATCGGCGATCACTGGAGCCGGCGGAACATGATCGCAATTTTCTTTTTCGGCAGCGCGGCCTCGCTCGCGGTCGCGGGGATGTCGCCGAATTTGATTGTGCTTGCGGTCGCGTTGTTTGTGCTCGGAGTATTCGCGGCGATCTATCATCCGCTTGGCGTAACGGTACTGCTCGCCAATTCCAAAAATCGCGGACGCGATATCGCGACGAATGGCGTGTTCGGAAATCTCGGCGTTGCCCTCGCGCCGGGCATCACCGGCATCGTCGCTTCATTTCTTGGCTGGCGTGCGGCATTTATCTTGCCGGCGATCGTTTGTGCGGCGCTCGGTGTCGCGTATCTTGCGCTGACAAGCGACGAAAAGGAAAAACCCGCCGAGCGCAAGCGCACTGCCGAGGTAAAAATGACCTTCACCATGGCGGCGATTTTCTTCGGCGTCTATGCGCTGCTTTCGTTCTCGGGCGGGCTTGTCTTCAACACGATGACGATCTCCATTCCAAAGATCGTTGACGAAGGAATCCGCGGCGATATCCCGCTTGCCTGGATCGGCTCGATTGCGACGGCAATTCTGCTGCTTGGCGGCGTCGCGCAGCTCACGGTAGGGCAGCTCGTGCAGCGCTTCCGGCCGCATGTTTTGTTCGCCGTCATCGGGATCATGCAAGGCGTGGGCGTTGCTCTCACCAGTATGACGGGAGGATATGCGCTGCTCCTTGCGCTCGCGCTCTCGATCGCGGCAATCTACGGGCAGATTACGGTCGGCGATCTTGTGATCGCGCGCTACACGGCGGATGCCTGGCGCGGGAGGATTTACGCGGTCCGTTTCTTTCTCACCTTCATCTCGAGCGGCCTTGCGGTTTCAATGATCGCGGCCTTGTACGGGAAGGGCGGCTTCACGCTCGTACTCGGTGCGACGACCGCCTGCGCGGCCGTGTTCGCGGCCTGCACGGTTTTGGTGGCGCTGCTCGCTTCGCGCGTCGAGCACAGAAACGCGCGGATGCAGCCGGCAGAATAATTAGCCGTATATCCATTTAATATCAATAGTTTAGCGTGAAACGCGGAGGGCGGTCGACTTCTGCCTTGGCCTGCTGTATTATGACTGACCAGTCAGTCATAATGAGAGCGTGCATGAAACCCGCTGCGAAACGCTCGCTCAAAACTGAAAAACGCCTGCCGAACCGCGAAGAGAAAAGCGCCGCGCGCCGCGAGGCGATCCTTGCGGCCGCGCTCGACGAGTTTTCCGCACGCGGCTTCGCGGCGGCGCGGCTTGACGACATGGCGAAGCGCGCAGGTGTCGCGAAGGGGACGATTTATCTTCACTTCCGCGACAAGGAAGCGCTCTTTCAGGAAATCGTCCGCTCGCTGATGGGCCCGTTCGTCGGCACGGTGGAGCATGCGTTCAACGCGGATATTCCGCTCAGGACACTCGCGAACCAAGTGGTCGAGCTTTTTGTGCGCGAGGTTTTCGGCACACGGCGCAAAGACATCATTCGCTTGATGATGACGGAGGGACCGCGTTTTCCGAAGCTCGCGGAATTTTATTATCGCGAAGTGCTCTCGCGCGTTTTCAACGCCGCGAGAAAACGCCTGCAGCGCGCGCTCGATACCGGAGAAATCTCGCACAAGGCGCTCGTGCGCTATCCGCAGCTGATCGCAGCTCCCGGGATCACCGCGATCATCTGGACGGGGCTGTTCGATCGCTTCGAGCCCTTGAATGTTCGTGAACTGTTGCAAGCGCAAATGAATATCCTTTTCGGCGAGGGCAGGGCGTCATGAGCATCACGCGTTATGTTTCGGGCCTGGGGATAATCGCAGCCCTGCTCCTTCTCGCTGCCTGCGGGCGGAACGGCGACCTTACGGTGCAGGGCTGGATCGAGGCGGAGTTCGTCTTCGTCGGGCCTGACGAGCAGGGACGCGTCGAAACGCTTTCGGTGCGCGAAGGCGACAAAGTCGAAAAAGGCCAACCGGTCTTCACTGTCGATGAAGACCTGCAACAGGCCGATCTCCACTCGGCCGAAGCCGCGCTCGCGAACGCGAACCAGGCGTTGATGCGTGCCGAAACGCTTCTGAAAAACAAGACCGGGACGCAAGCGACCTTCGACCAGGCGCAGGCGACGCAGCGGCAGGCCGAAGCTTTGGTTCGGCAGATGCAGACGCGGCTTGCACGGCGGAAACTCGTGAGCCCCGTGAGCGGGACGGTGCAGCAGGTGTACTACCGCCCCGGCGAACTCGTGCCGGCGGGGCGGCCGGTGATCTCGCTACTCCCGCCTAGCAACATCAAAGTGCGTTTCTATGTTCCCGAGACGTCGCTGGCGCAAATCGCCTATGGCGACGAAGTGCTCGTGAGCTGCGACGGCTGCGCGCCGGATCTGAAAGCGAAAGTAAGCTTCATTTCAGGCAGCTCCGAATATACGCCCCCGGTGATCTACAGCCAGGACGAGCGCACGAAGCTCGTATTCCTGATCGAGGCGCGTCCTGAAAAGCCCGATGCGCTGCGCGTCGGACAGCCGGTGAGCGTCACGCTTCTTCCCAAACCGACCGCCCAGGCGGCGAAGTAAGATGCAAAACGGACCGGACATCGTGATCGACGTCGAAGGGCTGACGAAGTCCTTCAACGGCCGCACGGTCGTGCGAGATCTCTCGATGCAAGTGAAGCGCGGAATGATCTACGGCTTCCTCGGGCCGAACGGCTCCGGGAAGACGACAACGATCCGGATGCTGTGCGGGCTGCTCACACCCGATTCCGGACACGGCACTTGCCTCGGCTTCGACATCATCACCGAGTCCGACAAGATCAAGCGCCGCGTCGGCTACATGACGCAGCGCTTCAGCCTCTACGAAGATTTGTCGGTGCGCGAGAACCTGGAATTCATCGCGCGTATCTATGGGGTTCAAAATCCGGCGAACGCCGCCCGCGAGACGATCGAAAGAATCGGCCTCAGGGGGCGCGAGGAGCAGATCGCGGGAGCGCTTTCCGGCGGCTGGAAGCAGCG
This sequence comes from Alphaproteobacteria bacterium, assembly GCA_021325315.1. Taxonomy (GTDB): domain Bacteria; phylum Pseudomonadota; class Alphaproteobacteria; order Rhizobiales; family Xanthobacteraceae; genus Palsa-892. The sequence goes on along the minus strand of JAJPHK010000041.1, from coordinate 3,500 downwards.
GCTCTCGCTCGGTGCCTGCACGCTGCCCGATCCGCAGCTCCTTCTGCTCGACGAGCCGACGGCTGGCGTCGATCCGAAGGCGCGGCGCGAATTCTGGAGCGAAATCCATTCGCTCGCCGCGGAAGGGCTCACCGTGCTGGTCTCGACCCATTACATGGACGAGGCCGAGCGCTGCCACGAGATCGCGTATATCGCTTTCGGCGAAATTCTTGCGCGCGGCACGGTGGAGGAAGTCGTCTCGCATTCGGGGCTTACGACCTACAATGTGAGCGGCGACGATCTTTTCCCCTTGCAGACGAAGCTCGAGCACACCCAGGGCATCGACATGGTGGCGCCGTTCGGGAACAGCCTGCACGTTTCCGGCCGCGACGCGAAGGAGCTCGAATCGTCGATCAAGCCGTTCCGCTCCGACAAGAAATACAAGTGGGAGAAATCGGAGCCTTCGCTTGAAGACGTGTTCATCGATCTCATGAAGCGGTCAAAGGACAATTTCCAATGATGCGATTGTCGGAAATTTTCCGCGCCGACGGATTCCTGCGCAAAGTCTTCGCGATGATGCTGAAGGAGGTGCTGCAGCTTCGCCGTGACCGGATCACGCTCGCGACCATGATCTCGATTCCGCTGATGCAGCTCATCATGTTCGGCTACGCGATCAATACGACGCCGCGCGATCTGCCGACGGCCGTGCTCCTGCAGGAAAATTCGGATGTCGGCCGCTCGATCATCGCCGCGCTCAAGAACACCAAATACTTCGCGATCAAATATCAGGCGAAGACGCCTTACGAATTCGATCATCTCTTGGCGTCCGGCAAGGTGCTGTTCGGCGTGGAAATCCCTGCGAATTTCGAGCGCGGGGTGCGGCGCGGCGACAAGCCGGCGTTGCTTGTCGCGGCCGACGCGACCGACCCGGTCGCGGCGGGCTCGGCGCTTGCGGCGCTTTCCGGCATCGTGCAGACGGCGCTCGTGCACGACCTCGGCATTCCCGACGCCGGTACGCCCGCTTTCGAGGTGAGGACGCATGCGCGCTACAACCCGGCCGGCAAGACCGAGCTCAATATCGTGCCCGGCCTGCTCGGCACCATTCTCACGATGACGATGCTGATCTTCACGTCGCTTTCGGTGACGCGCGAATCCGAGCGCGGGACAATGGAGAGCCTCTTGTCCATGCCGATCACGCCTTTGGAGATCATGCTCGGCAAGATCACGCCCTATGTGGGAATCGGGATCATGCAGGCGGCGCTGATCGTCGGCGCGGGCGTGCTGATGTTCCATGTGCCGATCGTCGGCAATTTCTTTTTGCTCGCCGTGCTCACCACGCTCTTTATCGCGACGAATTTGTCGCTCGGCTTCACCTTTTCGACGCTCGCGGAAAACCAGCTGCAGGCCGTGCAGATGTCGATGATGTCGTTCCTGCCGAGCATGCTGCTGTCGGGCTTCCTGTTTCCCTATGCCGGCATGCCGCTATGGGCGCAGTATCTCGGCGAGATTTTTCCGCTCACGCATTTCATCCGGATCGTGCGGGCGGTGATGCTGAAAGGCTCGACGCTCGCGGATTTGCAGTTCGACACCGCGATGCTGGTGCTGCTCATGCTGATCGCGATGGGGATTGCGGTGACGCGATTCAGAAGGACACTGGATTGATTCTCGTCATTCCGGGGCGCGAGCGAAGCTCGCGAACCCGGAATCCAGAGACGCACGCGTATGTGTCTGGATTCCGCGTCAGCAGCGCATCACTTCGTGCTGCGCTGCGCCCGGAATGACGGGTCTATTTCAGCGCCTCGATCAGCGTCATCGCCGCGGCGGGCGCGCGGACTTTTCCCTCGTGGATGAAATACAGGAAGACGTCGCGCGGCGCGGGCTTGGCCTTCGTTTTCTCCACGCGCGGCAGATCGGCAGGCTCTTTTCCCGCCGCCCATAATTCTGCGCGCTTCGCCCAGGCCTCGATTTCCTTCGGCGGATAGCCGGTCTTGATCTTGTCCTTTCCCTTTTGCAGCCGGGCGTAGACGAAATCCGAGCTGATGTCGGCGATGCTCGGATAGATGACGTGGTCGGTGTAGACGACGGCGATGTTAAACTCGCGCAGCAGCCGGACGAAGGCGGGCGTGCAAAAGCTGTCGTTGCGCACCTCGACGACGTGACGAAGTTTCTTTCCGTCGAATTTTTGCGGCAAAAGCTCCAAGAATTTTCCGAAATCGGCTTCGTCCAATTTTTTCGCCGGCTGAAACTGCCAGAGCAGGGGGCCGAGGCGCGAGCCGAGCTCGGTGATGCCGGAGTCGAGGAAGCGCTTCAGCGAATCGCCGGCTTCCGCGAGCACGCGCCGGTTGGTGACGTAGCGCACGCCTTTCAGCGCGAAGACAAATCCTTCCGGCACTTCGCTTGCCCATTTGCGGAACACAGCGGGTTTTTGCGTGCCGTAAAACGTACCGTTCACTTCGATCGAGGTGAGTTTCGTGGCGGCGTAGGAAAGCTCCTTCGCGTGCGGCAATCCTTTCGGATAAAACACGCCCCGCCAGGGCTCGAAGGTCCAGCCGCCTATGCCTGCGTAGATTTTTCCGCTTTTCATACCGGCACTGCGTAGAGGTTCTCGATCTTCTGTCCGGTACGCTTTTGCATGATCTCGGCGATCTTGCTGCGGTGACAAACATCCGCGTCGCGTTCATAGCACAGGAGACAAGTGCGGCCGCCTTTTTTCAGGATCGCCTCCAGATCGTCGAGCGCGGTTTTCGCGTCCTTGGTGCGGAGATGTTTGTTGTAGATTTCCAGAGCTTCCGGATGTCGCCGGCCCGCGCCGCCATGCGGCCCTCGGCGGGGGTGCCAAGCTTCTGGAAATGAATGTAGGCGATGCCGGCCTCATCCAGAGTCGCCGACAGCATTTTCTTGGAGAAGCCGGCGCGGCGGGAGGCCGCGACGGCGCGGGTGTCGATCAGGAGCTTCACTTTCGCGGCCTTCAGCGCGGCGATGACGTCGTGGAGCGAGGCTTGTTCGTAACCGATGGTGAAGAGGGGAGGCATGGGAAGATTATTTAGGCTGGGTTTAGCTGTTTGTCATTGTGTGGAGAGTCAAACGCCTTTAACTCCGCGCCCGGGATTTCTCCCGTCCGGAGCATTGCTTTTTCCCCGCTTCGCAAAGCGAGGGACCGGAGCGCCGCTGGGCGCACGGGTCTTCCATCATTGCCTCTCTTGCGAGAGGCGCGCTTCGCAGCGCTCCAGTTCGGCGATTTCTCGGCCCGGGCCGCGCTTTTCGTGAGGCGTGAGCCTCTCCGTCAGCGAGCTCCTCGCGCCGGCACGTAGTTGCCGGAGGCGGTGCCCCGTGCCGTCCCGGTGACAAGGTTACGAGCCTCGCCAGCAGGCGCCGGTCCCGCGCCACATGCAAGCACGTCTGCAGACATGCCCCTCGTGGCGCGGGACAATGGAGAATATAGTCCTATGATTTTCGGCTGTCAAGCACGGAATTCACCGGGGCATTGTCTCAGTTTCCCGTCATCACCGGGCCGCAGCGTC
>JAJPHK010000168.1 GCA_021325315.1 Alphaproteobacteria bacterium | reverse complement strand
GTCCGCGCCACGGCTCGCGTTCCGCTCGCCTGGCGCGACGGCCCGGTAATGACAAAAAAGTCAAACTGAGACACTGACGCCAGGAATAAGGCTGTTGACAGCTTCTCTTTTATGATTATATTCTCATCACCCTTTCCCGCCGAGGGGCGCGCTCATGAGGCGTCTTGGGTGCGGGGAAAGGTCCGGCGCCTGCTGCTCCGTTCGCAACGGTGCACCGGGACGGTATGGGGCCCCGCCTCCGGTCACTACGGGCCGGCGCGAGGAGCTCGCTGACGGAGAGGCTTTTACGCCTCACGAAAAGCGCGGCCCATGCCGAGAAACCGCCGCACCGGAGCGCTGCGAAGCGCCCGCCTCTCGAAAGAGAGGCAACTACGGAATGCCGATGCGCCAAGCAGCGCTCCGGCCCCCTCGGATTTCCTATTCGAGGGCTGACGATGATCCGGCGAAAAAATCTCGCGCGGTAACGATGGCGCTTGGCCAAAGGCGATCACTACCCGCTGCTTCGCATAGCATGCCCGGCCAGGGTTTTCCCCAGCGACCAAATGGCGCCGGGAACCCGGTGACTGTCGGCGATTACGGAATCGAACGCGCTCAAAATCCAATCGCAGTCCTCGTCCGAAATGACGAAAGGCGGAAGAAGCTTGATGGTATGGCTCCCATGGCCCGCCACCTGACAAAGAATGCGATGATCCTTCAGCAACGGAATCGTAATGAGCTGACAGAACAAGCCCTTGTTTGCGGCCTCCAGTAAATTCCAGGAGGCTTTCAGCTTGAGCGATTGCGGAGCGCCGAATTCGATCCCGATCATCAGCCCCTTGCCGCGCACACTCCGCAACAACTCATACCGTTCGGTCATCTCGGTAAGCCCGCGCAACAGCCGCTCTCCCGTGCGCGCCGCGTTCTCGATCAGCCTCTCCGAGGCAAGAACGTCCAGCGTCGCGATTCCGGCCGCCATCGCAAGATCGTTCTTGCCGAAGGTGGATCCGTGCACGACGGCGCGATCCATGCGATCGAAAATTTTCTCGAAAATATGTTTTCGCGTGAGAAGCGCACCAACCGGAACGTGCCCGCCCGAAAGCGATTTCGCGATGAGAACCATATCCGGTTCGACGTTCCAGTGTTCCACCGCGAGGAAACGGCCTGTTCTTCCCATTCCGGTCTGAATTTCATCGGCAACGAACAGCGTACCGTACCGGCGGCAGAGATCCGCGGCGGCCTTGAGGTAACCTTCGTCCGGCAGAACGACGCCCTTCCCTTGGATCGGCTCGACGATAAATGCGGCCGCTGTCCGCGAGTGCAGCGCCTTTTCCAGCGCGGCGAGATCGTTGAACGGAATCCGGACGCAATCGGGCAAAAGCGGCTCGAAGCCGCTCCGGAAAATGTCGTCGCCGTTCAAGGACAGCGCGCCGTAGGAAAGGCCATGAAACGCGTGTTCGCAGTAAATGATCCCCGGCCGGCCGGTCGCCGCGCGGGAAAATTCGATGGCCGCCTCGACGGTCTCCGCCCCCGAATTGGAAAAAAACACTTTGTCGGCGTAGGGCGCGCGCGCAAGAAGACGCTCCGCAAGAACGCCGGCGAGCGTCGATACATCCATCTGCACGAGGTTCGGGAGCTCGCTGTCGAGCACGCTTTTCAATGCTTCGCGAAGAATCGGGTGGTTGCGGCCGATCGCAAATACCCCGAAGCCGCTCAACAGATCGAGATAGCGAAGCCCTTCCCGGTCGTAGAGATATTGGCCGCTGCCGCGGCAAAAACCGACGTCGTAACCGATGGTGCGCAGCACCTTCACCATCTGGCCGTTCAGGTGGCGAAGATGCAGGTCGAAGCGTTCGCGTTCGCGTTGCGCGAACAGTTCTGCGATGTCGGCCGTCATTCGTTCATCCGGCGCTTGCTCGCGTTCGGGCCCGGAGCGGAGATGGTTCGTTCGGCCTTTGATGGAATGCATCGCCCGAACTCGCACGCTTATGGCAATCCAAAACTCGCGCCGACCAGCCGCCGGTTGCGGCGAAGCACGAAGCCGCTCACGATCGCTTGCCGAGCAGTCCGCAAAAGCATGGGCACTTCGTTCGGCGCTCGCATAATCGAGCGGGTCATGGCCGCGATATCGATCGTGCCGTTTGCGCGCAGCGCCGCCAATACGGACCGCGGCAATTCGCACGAAGCAGAATCGGTAATCACGCGGATCGCCGCCACCGGCAGGCCGTGTTCGGCCGCGACGCTTGCGACGATATGCGATTCCATGTCGACCGCAGCCGCGCCCGTCGCGGCATGTAACGCATTCTTGGCTTCGGGATGCGCAACGGGCGAAGCCACCCCGACAATGGCGCCCGGCACGGCATTGGGAATGATTTCCAGCAGGTTCCGGGACCAGGATGGATCGGTGTGGAACTGGTTCGCATCGTGGAGAATTGTTGACGCCACGATGCAAGTTCCCGTTCGCAAATGTGGCGCAAGTCCGCCCGCAACGCCGAAACTGATGAGGCCGCGGCACCCTTCGCCGATTGCATTGGAGAGCGCGCTCGCGAGGATCTCCTCGTTTCCGCGCCACATGACCCGCACGCCCGCCCCCGCGGCGATGCGCGCTTCAAAAGCCATCCCTGATACGACGATCACCGCCATAACATTTCCGCCCCTATAGCCCACACCTGCGACACTCTGCCCATAGCAGTAGCGCTAACACCGAGCGAATAGAAGGGCAGAATGCCTGTTTCATCGATGCGAACCCAATCGATTGCCCTCAATGGATCAAGCGCCTTTCGATATGTTCCAAGCGGACGGGAGCTTCCGTCTCCAAGTCGTCGGGCGCGACACCCTCGCAGAACTTCCTCGCTGGGAAAAGGCCTTTGCCGATGAGCGCAAGGACCATCGCTACTATGAGCTGGTCGAAGATACCCTGCATCCCGAATTTGAGTATCACTATTTTGTGTTACGGGATGCCGGCGGGGAAGTGTACGCCATCGAGCCGTTTTTTGTCCTCGAACAGGATGTACTAGCCGGAACGAACGGGCATTTTGGCCCGCTCGCGGACAAAATTCGCCGCTTCTGGCCGTCTTTCTTGCGGATGCGCACATTGATGGTCGGATGCGTTGCAGGCGAAGGCCATCTCGACGGCGGCGAAAGCGAAAGCGCCCTGCTGGCGCGCCAAATGGCAAGACTAATTCCAATGCATGCGCGCGCGCTCGGAGCACCGCTCATCGTGCTCAAGGAGTTCCCGTCGCGATACCGATCTGTGCTCGACTGCTTTGTCGAAAATGGCTTCAGCCGTATTCCGAGCATGCCGATGACGCGCCTTCGCATCGATTACGCGAGCTTCGACGACTATATGAACCGCGCCCTCAGCGGAAAAATGCGCAAAGACTTGCGCAGGAAATTCCGAGCGGCAGAAAAAGCAGCTCTTGAATTTAGTGTCGTCGATGACGTGACTCCGATCGTCGATCAAATCTACCCGTTGTACCTTCAGGTTTACGAGCGATCGAAACTGCATTTCGAAAAACTAACGAAGCAATATTTCTGCGAGCTCGGACGGCGTATGAAAGATAAAGTTCTATTTTTCGTTTGGCGTCAGGATCAGAACATCATCGCATTTGAATCCTGTATGACGCAGGGCGATACGATTTATTCGGAATATATCGGCCTCGATTACCGTGTCGCATTAGACCTTCATCTCTACCATCGCACATTCCGCGACGTCGCGACCTGGGCCATGGATCACGGCTACAAATGGTTTTGCAGCAGCTCTCTCAATTACGATCCGAAACTTCATCTCAAACATCTCCTCGCTCCAGTCGATTTGTATGTCCGACATACGTCCCCGGCGATAAACGCCGCAATGAAACGGCTGTTGCCGCTGCTGGAGCCTACGCGATACGACGAAACACTGCCGAAATTCAGCAACTATCACGAATTATGGGCAAGTTGACGTGCGCCCGGAACCTCGCGCCGCGATCCGCGTTTGACCGATATCGTTTCTGGCAACATTTTATCGAGGGCCGACATGTTCCGCGGAATCGTTCTTGCGCTTGTATTGTTATCCAGTGAAGCCGCATGGGCACAGCAGAGAATGCCTTCCGGAGCGAATCCGATGATGCAGGGCACTCCGGAAGAGCAGGCCGCATGTCGCCGCGATTCAACGAGATTCTGTCGCGATGCAATTCCCGACAATATGCGCGTGCTTGCCTGTCTTCAGCAAAATCGCGATCGCATAAGCCGAGGATGCCGCGAAGTGCTGCGGAGCCATGGCCAGTAGCCAGCGCGGCCGGCTCAAACGGAGTGGCGATCCATTCCGAAAGTGAAAATCCTGCGCAGCAAGCTGTTCCGGTTCGGGATCGCATGCATATGAACGAGCTGGCCGTCGTTCTCGACGGCATCTCCGAAGCAGCCCCGGTGTTTGATTACGGTCCAGATCAACGGATTCCATTTCCGCCAGACCGCTTCGGCTTCGTGCTGGAGAAGACCGCCGACGACCTCCGGGATCATCCCGAACGCCTCCGGCATAACGTTCGACAGTTCGCTATCCCGCAATACGTTCCACTTGGAAAAGCCGCCCATCAGGGGCGAACTGATCGCGTAAATGACGCGGCTGATGCGGGTTTCACGTATTGGAAACGAGCACATCACGCAGGGCTCGACATTGGAGTAGATCGAGCAATTCGATAGATTTTTCTTACCAAGCTTTTTTTGAGCTTCGGAAATGGCGAGGAGCTCCGCATGCCTGGTTACGTCCGCATGGCGCGCTACCTCGTTCGTCGATTCGGCAATTACGCGATCGCCCTCGCAAATAATGGATGCAAACGGAAATTCGCCGCGCTCACCTGCAACAGCCGAGAGACGAATACATCGCATCATCATTTTTTTGTCGAGTTCCTGCTGACCGATTTCGCTTCGCACTGCCACGGAATTATGCGTCATCTGAAATCCGTATATGAGTTATCGTTCGCCGTTAACCCCGTTTAACTCCCATGGTTCCCTGGCGGCTCTGACGCCGCTTTTTGACGATCATCGGCAGGCCGCCTCGCGGCCGCAGCGTCACTTTCTGCACGGGCCAGACGCTGTATCCTTCCGCCAGTTCTAACTCGAAATTCCGCACGATCGTCGCAAGAACGATGGACGCCTCCTGCAAGGCGAACGCTGCGCCAATGCACGACCGCGGGCCCGCTCCGAACGGAAGATAAGAAAAGCGATCTATTTTCTCGCGCGTATCGTCCAGAAACCGGCTCGGATCGAAGTAATCGGGCCGGGTCCATAACATCCTGTGGCGATGGAGGACGTAAGGCGCAATCACGACGACTGTGCCGCGTTTGATGGCGTGACCCGCAAGCTCGTCAGGCCCGAGCGCGGCGCGGCTGATTGCGGAGATGGGAGGATAAAGCCGAAGCGCCTCGTTGATCACGGCGCGCGTTTCTACAAGGCGTTCGGAGAGACCGTTGATATCGCCTTCGAATTCACGGTCTGCTTCCATCCTGATTCGCTTCTGCCATTCGGCGGACTGCGATGACAGAAACAAAGACCAGGCAATGGCGTTCGCGGTGGTTTCGTGTCCGGCGACAATAAAGGTGAGGATATTTGCGCGTATCTCCGACTCGCTCAGCGTAGCGCCGCTATCGGGAGCTTTCGCCATGAGCAACAGGGCGAGAATGTCCCGGGGCGCATAACCGGAATCCTCAGCCAAACGCCGGCGCCGGTCGGAGATGATCGAATCGATTGCCTCCTCGAAAAGGCGCAGCGTTTTCCGCATCTTCCAATGGCCCGGCCGCGGAACCGTTTCGGGAATGCCCAATATGTCGAACAGATCGATCCGCCCGATCGTCTCGAAATAATCCTTCATCCATGTCCGGAATTCTTCCGGGCTGCGCCCGAGCCCGTCGGAAAAGATCGTTCGCGCCAGAATCTCAAGCGTTACGCGCGTTACCTCTGCGACAAGGTCTATTGTTTCGCCCTCATGCCAGCTTAGCCTTTCGACCATGAGACGCGCTTCCTCGGCCATAACGGCGGAAAAGTTCGCCACCATCCTCGGCGAAAAAAGCGGTGCAAGGGCGTGACGCTGTATTCGCCACCGGGATCCCTCCGCACTCAAAAGCCCGTTGGTCAAACCGGCCGACAGAACGCGGCGTTGCAGCCAATCTTTTTTGTAGTTGCGTGCATTTTCCAGCAGCACCCGGCGAATGGCGGCAGGCTCGCTGAGAACGGCAAAGCGCCCGATGGGCGGGCCTCCTATGACAATCGGCTCTTCAAAATGAGCGTCGGTCCAAGCCTCGAGCGGATTTGTCGCCAAAACGCGAAGCAACGCAAAGGGACCCAGCGATTTAGACCGCGGCACAGGAGCGGGTGGACGCAGTTCTGGGGCGGAATCGAGCACGCCTTTGCCTCCGTGGTATGCACCTCCGCCCCCTCGGCTAGTAACATTGATGCATGGAGTAGGGTTCCGCGCGCCAATGCTTCTCCTTGTCTCATGCTGTTGTATCGCGGCATCGGAATGCTGCTGTTATGATAATGAGTATGAACCGATAACGCACTGACACGTTGTCAGCTATTGGCCCGGCCCCGTGTGGATCGAGAGCAATGCGACTGTTTTTTACGGCGTTCCTAATTCTGTTGGCCGCGCCTGCGGGCGCAATCGCTCAGCCGAGCGGAGTTTCGCAAATGGACCCGACGGGGGAATGGCTCGTCGCCAAACGCGTAGCGCGTATCAAGATCGTAAATTGTAACGAACGCCTTTGGGGTGTCGTGTCGTGGGAAACCACCCCGGGAGTCGACAGCAACAATCCCGATCCCGCGAAACGAACCCGGCCCACGCTTGGGATGCCGATTCTTCTCGGGATGGAAAAAGTTAAATCAAACGAATGGAAGGGTGAGATTTATAACTCCGAGGATGGGAAAACGTATTCTTCGAGCATCACTCTGCTCAACCCGGATCTCTTGAAGGTGCAAGGATGCGTCTTGGGTATTTTGTGCGGCGGAGAAAACTGGACCCGCGTCACGACAACTACCGGGACGCCGTCGACATCGAAACCGACAGGCAAATCGAAAAACGCGCCCCGCCCCGACGATGCGATCTGCTTAAGTCTTACCGCTCCCGCGGGGTCGTCCCATTAGCGCTGGCTGAAACAGCACGGCGGCGCAAAGCGTACAGATCAACGACAACGCCAGCAGCTTGCCCATGCTCGATGTGCCAGGGTGACTGGACAGCCACAGGCTGCCGAACGCGGTCGCTGTCGTCAAAGCGCTCCAGATCACGGCACGCGTCAAACTTGATTGCAGCAGGTTCATTTGGCCCGCACGCCACGCCATGATGTAATAGATTTTGAATGCAACGCCGATGCCCAGCAAAAGCGGCAATGCGATAATGTTCGCAAAATTGAGCGGCATATCGATCAATACACAAATCTCCAGCGTTACGGCGCCGGCAACCAGCAACGGAACCAAAGTAAGCAGCACATCGCCGAATCGGCGCAATGCGATCCAAAGCAGGATCGTGATCGAAATCAGCGCATACAAGCCCGCTTGGACAAATGCAGCCACGATTTCATCCCCGGATTCCAGGATTGAAATTGGAACGCCAACGGCGGTCGGATAAAGCGAGAGCATCCTGTGCGCGAAACTGCGGAGGACTTCTGTATCGTTAGGATCCCCCTTCGGGACAACTTGCACTCGCGCCCTGCCGTCCGGCGTCTCCCACTGACGCTTGAGGTCCGGCGGCAAGTTCTCCTTTGTAACCGGGCCGGCCTGAAGAAAATTTTGCAACTCGGTGAGATCGGCCTTCAACGGCGTCACGAAGACCGATTGTGCTTCCTCCCGCAGAGTCTTATCGGCTTTTGCCAGCCGGATACATGCCTCCGCGAGCCGCCGCGCGGCAGCAGAGCCGGGACTCTTCGCGTCGCCCGCAGCCTTGTTCAATTCTCCTGCGATGTCCGTCAACGCGGCTATATTCTCGTCATCGGTCGGCGCGTCCAACGGTTTCTTCCGAAGTAGGGGACCCACTTGCCGATCGGATTCCTTAATCATGGCAAGCTTTTCCGGCTGATCGGCCGGCACAAGATCTTCGATTGTCGACGCGCGCAAAACTTGCGGGTCATTGCGCAAACGCGCGGCTATGGATTTCGCCTCATCCGTATTCGAGGCGACGACGTTAATGGCATTAATGCCTGTTCTCTGGTCTTTTCCCATTTCCAGAAAAGTGGAAACCGACTCGACCTTAGAACTCCGGAGATGAATCGGATTGAAATCGAAGGTGAGGAAATAAAGAAGCGGCGATCCCGCAGCCGCTACGGCGATCGTGCCGGCGATGATCGCAATTCTATGTTTTTGCAGAAACAGATCGACGGGCGCCAAAGAACGATAACCAATTTGTTCCGGCTCGCCCGGCGGATTGAACACGGTCAGTAACGCCGGAAGCAAAGTAACGCTGGCCCCGTACGCGATCAGCATTCCCACGCCCGCGATTTGTCCCAGTTCGGACACGCCCCGGTAATGCGTGGGAAGGAAAGACAGAAAGCCGGCGGCAACGGCCGCGGCTGCCAGCGTCAGCGGCGCGCCGATCTTTTGCGCGGCCTGCACAAGTGCGGGCTGAAGCTTATCGGTTCTGTGACGTTCGCTGCGGTAGCGAACCGAAAATTGAATGGCGAAATCGACTCCGATCCCGACAAACAATACCGCGAACGCGACCGATATCAGGTTCAGCGCACCGACCATGGCGAGTCCGAGAGCTGCGGTAATAGCCAGTCCCACAAACAAGGTTATAAATACCGCCACGATCATTCGGGCGGATTTCAACGCCATCCACAAAATGGCCAGTACGATTACGAGTGTCCCTATGCCGTTGGCCAGTGCTCCGTGCCGTACTGTGGCAAATTCTTCATCCGCCATCGGTACTGTGCCGGTCAGGCGAATGCGCGCGTGATATTTCGATTTGAGCTGTAAATCGGAAGCGGCCTGCCTTATGGCGTCGCCCGACCTCCGTCCCGGTTCGAGCGACGAAAAATCCAGCACCGGACGGATTGCGATAAAGCGGCGCAAATCTGCCGGGCTGGAAGGCGCACCGCTCAGCATCTCCTTCCACGAGAAGACGGCCGGACGACCTGCGAGTACGTTTTCGAGCGATTGCGACGCCATAGATAGAGGCCGCGCCAATTCATCAAGCGTGGCCATATTTTTTTCGACACCGAGTAAAGCGAGCGACAGCGCTTCTGTCAGACCGCGCAGACTTGGATCTTCCGCTAGGGCGCCTACAAGTTGATTTGCTTTTCCCAATCCCTGCGTGAGTGCAGCCACCCCCTCTTTCGACCGGAAGAGCAAACCCTCTCGGGCGAAGAATTCACCGCCGGTCAATTCCTGCACCGAGCGAAACCTATCGGGCGCGGCCCTCAATTTTTCTGCAAGCGCTGCGCTCGCAGCAGATGCAAGCTCCGCGCTGGGTGCATCTACGACGACCAGTGTCGAACCGAAGTGCCCTGGAAAGTCCCTCTCGAACGCGAGCTCCCGCTTCCGCCAGTCGAGATCGGGCGAGATAAAATTACTGATATCCGTCGTGATGTGGAAATGAGTTGCCGCATAAATGGCAGACGCGGTTGCGCTTATTATTGATAAAGCGATAACAAGCCAGGGGAACCTACTGCAAAATCTAACGATTCCGACGATGGCGAAAGTTAGCATACAATGCCTTGATCGTGGCTTATCATCCGCCCCCACGCGTTTTTCTTCGTCTGCACTTCCATTCCGCCCTCTTTGTGTTCCGGAACCTTATTGCGTACCAAAAGGTTGCCTCCGAAATGAATAGTGTCGAAGGATGATCTTATGAAGCGGTCGACAATTCTCGACTCGATCAACACTCCGGCAGATTTGCGGCGTATCAATGCGCAGAACCTCCAACAGGTTGCAGACGAATTGCGCGCCGAGACAATCAATGCCGTCGCAGTCACCGGCGGTCATTTGGGAGCTGGGCTAGGCGTTGTCGAACTGACCGTCGCCCTCCACTATGTTTTCGACACTCCCAATGACAAGCTGATCTGGGACGTTGGTCACCAAGCATATCCGCACAAAATTTTGACCGGCCGCCGGGACCGCATCCGCACACTGCGACAGGGCGGAGGCTTGTCCGGGTTCACGAAACGCGCGGAAAGCGAATATGATTGTTTTGGAGCGGCTCACTCCTCCACCTCGATTTCGGCGGCGCTTGGTTTCGCGACGGCTCGTGATCTCGGCAAGAAAACAAACCACGTTGTTTGCGTCATTGGCGACGGCGCGATGTCCGCAGGCATGGCATACGAAGCCATGAACAACGCCGGTACGGCTAAGTCCCGATTGATCGTGATTCTGAACGACAATGAAATGTCGATCGCACCGCCCGTCGGAGCGATGTCGGCGTATCTCACCCGCCTTCTCTCGAGCCCGGCCTATATGTCACTGCGCGGACTCGGCAAGCAATTTGCGGAGCGCCTGCCCGAATTCATTCGCGAAAGAGCCGCCCGTGCCGAAGGATTGGCGCGCGGTTTCGTGACGGGCGGGACGTTATTTGAAGAGCTCGGCTTCTACTACATCGGCGTGGTTGACGGTCACGACCTCAATCAGCTTGTTCCGATTCTTGAAAATGTCCGCGATGCGAAAGAAGGGCCGATCCTCGTTCACATCCGGACGCAAAAAGGCAAGGGCTACGCACCCGCGGAGGCATCGAGCGACAAGGGCCACGCCGTGGTGAAATTCGACGTCAATACCGGCAAGCAAAATAAAACGAAGTCAGCAGCCCCTTCCTACACTAAGGTTTTTGGCGAGAGCCTCGTTAAAGAGGCAAAAAAAGACGACCGAATCATCGCCATAACTGCGGCGATGCCCTCCGGTACGGGAGTCGATATTTTTCAAAAAGCGTTTCCCGAGCGAGCCTTCGATGTCGGCATTGCCGAGCAGCACGCGGTGACATTTGCGGCGGGTCTGGCCGCCGAAGGCTTCAAGCCTTTCGCCGCGATTTATTCTACATTTCTTCAGCGCGCCTATGATCAAGTCGTGCACGATGTCGCAATCCAGCGGCTGCCGGTCCGCTTCGCAATAGATCGCGCCGGACTGGTCGGCGCCGACGGACCGACCCACGCGGGCAGCTTCGACCTCGCTTATCTCGGATGCCTGCCCGGTTTCGTTATTATGGCGGCCGGGGACGAAGCAGAACTCGTCCACATGGTCGCGACCGCAGCGGCGATCGATGACCGTCCGTCCGCATTTCGCTACCCGCGCGGAGAAGGTGTCGGTGTGCCTCTTCCGGAATTCGGCACGCCGCTCGAAATCGGCCGCGGCCGTATCGTCAGACAAGGCGGCATGGTGGCCCTGCTTTCGTTGGGGGCTCGCCTTTCCGAATGCCTGAAAGCGGCGGATGCGCTCACCGCGCGCGGCATTTCGACAACCGTCGCTGACGCGCGTTTCGCGAAACCCATCGACGGTGATTTGATTTTAAGACTCGCCCGCGCGCACGAAATTCTGATCACGATAGAAGAAGGTGCGATCGGCGGCTTCGGCGCACATGTTTTGCAATTTCTCGCCGAAAACGGTGCGCTTGAACAAAGGGGGTTCAAGGCGCGCTGCATGGTCTTACCGGACGTATTTTTTGATCAAGACAGTCCGCCGGCTATGTACGCCAAGGCCGGGCTCGACGCGAACGGCATCGTCGCCAAGGTCTTCGATCTCCTGGAAGGCGAGCCTCGTTCAATCCGCTTGAAGCGCGTTGCGGCCGACCATCGGAGAGCCAACGGCCTGAGTGGAGCGGCGGTATGAAGATTATTCTTGCGCAGCCCCGCGGCTTTTGCGCCGGTGTCGTAAGAGCGATCGAAATCGTCGAGCGCGCGCTCGATAAATACGGTCCGCCTGTCTATGTGCGGCATGAGATCGTGCACAATAAATGGGTCGTCGATTCATTGAAAGCACGCGGTGCCGTGTTTGTCGAAGACCTCTCGGAAATTCCGGAGAACGGCGTGACGATTTTCAGCGCGCACGGCGTCGCAAAAGATGTCGAGAGCGAAGCGAAACAACGCGGCTTGCATGTTTTGAATGCAACTTGTCCGCTTGTGTCCAAAGTGCACAGTCAGGGAAGGCACTATGTCCGCACCGGGCGGACGCTGATTCTGATCGGTCACGCGGGACATCCCGAAGTGGAGGGCACCTTGGGCCAGGTCGTAGGACCTGTCTTGCTCGTGCAAAGCGAGCACGATGTCGAGGAACTGGAACTTCCCAGGAATACGCCGGTCGCCTACGTGACGCAGACCACGCTCAGTATCGACGACACGCGCGGAATCATCGATGCGCTATACCGCCGCTTCGATGACGTCGTCGGCCCCGGCACCCAGGATATCTGCTACGCCACACAAAATCGTCAAACGGCTCTGAAAGAGCTCACCAAGCTTGTCGACGTCATTTTCGTGGTAGGCGCGAAGAACAGCTCGAATTCAAACCGGCTGCGCGAGATCGGCGTGGATGTCGGGGTGCCCACCTATTTGATCGCGAACGGAAGCGATATCCAGCCGGAGTGGATCCGGAACGTCGAGACGGCCGGAATCACCGCAGGCGCCTCCGCCCCCGAAATTATGGTTCGAGACGTGATCGATACATTGGGACGATACGGTCCTGTTGAGGTATCTACGTTGCCCGGACGCGAGGAAAACATGTTCTTCCGTGTCCCCGTCGAACTGCTTGACGTCGAAAGCACAAGCAAGATAGGTCAAGGCCGATAATGGGTATTCCTCTTCTCCAGAAAGTTCTCGTCGGAAGTTACATCCTCCGCCAGCGCATCAGCGGCCGGAAACGGTATCCGCTCGTGCTGATGCTCGAGCCTCTGTTCCGCTGCAATCTCGCCTGCGCAGGCTGCGGCAAGATCGATTACCCCGACGAAATCCTCAAACAGAGCATGTCCGTCGAAACGGCGCTTCATGCCGTCGACGAATGCGGCGCGCCCGTTGTTTCGATCGCGGGCGGCGAGCCGCTCCTGCACAAGCAGCTCCCGGAAATCGTGAAAGGCATCATCGCGCAGCGGAAGTTCGTCTATCTCTGCACGAACGCCCTCCTGATGGAAAAGCGGATGGACCAGTACGAGCCGAGCACCTTCTTCACCTGGTCGGTGCATCTCGACGGCGACAAACAGATGCACGACGCCTCGGTGTGCCTGGAGGGCGTTTACGAAAAGGCTGTGAGCGCAATCAAAAAGGCGAAGGAACGCGGCTTCCGCGTGACCGTGAACTGCACGCTGTTCAACAATGCGGAAGCGGAAAAGGTCGCGAACTTCTTCGACATGGTGCAGGAACTCGGCGTTGACGGCATCACCGTGTCGCCTGGCTACGCTTACGAACGCGCGCCCGATCAAGAGCACTTCCTTCATCGCAACACGACGAAGAAGCTGTTCCGCGACATTCTCGCGCGCGGCCGCGGCGGCCGGAATTGGGATTTCAGCCAGTCGAGCTTGTTCCTCGATTTCCTCGCGGGCAACCAAAACTACCACTGCACGCCGTGGGGCAATCCGACGCGCAACATTTTCGGCTGGCAGCGCCCCTGCTATCTCCTCGGCGAGGGCTATGCCCGAACGTTCCGCGAGCTGATGGAAAATACCGATTGGGATGCCTACGGCACCGGCAACTACGAGAAATGCGCGAATTGCATGGTGCACTCCGGCTATGAGGCAACGGCCGTGAACGACGCAGTCGCCCATCCGCTCAAGGCACTGGGCGTCAGCCTGCGCGGTGTTCGCACCGAAGGCGAAATGGCGCCGGAGATTCCGCTCGATAAGCAACGGCCGGCGCAGTACATGTTCTCGCGCCATGTCGAAGCGCGGCTCAAGGAAATCCGCGAAGGCAAGCAGTTGGACGATCTCGCCAAAGCGAGCTGAAGTCACATCCCGTATTCGACCGACGCACGATTGCTCGTCCGCAGGTTACGGTACCGGGCGAGCGCCCAGAGCGGGAAATATCTGCGGTAGCCGTGATACCGAAGGTAGAAGACCCGCGGAAAGCCGGTCGCGGTGAAGCGCTCTTCGTCCCACAGCCCCTCGCCGTTCTGATTCCGCATCAGATAACGGACGCCGTTCGCGACAGCCGGGTGATTGACCTCGCCTGCGGCCATGAGCGCGAGCAACGCCCAAGCGGTTTGCGATGCGGTGCTGGGCGCGCGCTCGTATCCGCGATAGTCGAGCTTGTAGCTCGACCCATCTTCGCCCCAGCCGCCGTCCTCGTTCTGAATCGAAACGAGCCAAGCGGCGGCGCGGCGAATCTCGGGCGAATCATGCCGGACGCCGCAGGCGTTAAGCGCGCAAAGCACCGACCAGGTACCGTAGATGTAGTTCATCCCCCACCGGCCATACCAGCTGCCCTCCGGCAACTGCCGGCGGCGCAGGAAATCAACGCCCCGGCGCAATGCCTCGCTGTTCTCCAGCGTTTCGCCGAGCTGAGCGAGCATCGACACGCAACGCGCGCCGACGTCTTCCGTGGGCGGATCGGTGAGCGCGCCATGATCGGCGAAGGGAATATTGTTCAGATAGCCGTAGATATTGTCGACATCGAACGCCGCCCAGCCGCCGTTCGTGCTTTGCATGCCGCGGACCCACTCGACGGCTCGTGCAATTGAGGGATCGAACGCCGCCTCATTACCGCTGAGCTTGCGCACGCGGTCCATCGCCATCACGACGACCGCCGTGTCGTCGAGATCGGGATAGTGCGGATTGGCATATTGGAATGCCCAGCCGCCGGGCCGCACGTCCGGCCTGCGCTCAACCCAGTCTCCGCGTACATCAAGCACTTGCAGCGGCACGAGCCAATTCAGTCCCTCCTGCGCCCGCGCCACAGGCTCTTTGCCGCCGACTTCGAGCAGCGTGTGGCATGTGAGTGCCGTGTCCCAAACTGGCGACACGCAAGGCTGACAGTACGCTTCCTGATCGTTCACGACTAGTAATCGCTCGATCGAGTCCCGCGCAATTTCCGCGTAGCGTGCATTCTCGGCGCCGCCCAACACGTCATACATCATGACGGAATTGGCCATCGCAGGAAAAATCGCGCCGAGGCCGTCTTGGCCGTTCAGCCGCTCGGTTACGAAGGCGACAGCTTTGTCGATCGCCCGCCGCCGCAGGAATTTCGGCGAGATCGCGTCGACGCCGCGCGCGACAAAATCGACGCCTCGGAAAAACGAAAACAACAATTTGCTCTGATGCTCGGCTCTCGGCGCGGGGCCGATATCCTGCGGCCGCTCGAGAAAAAGCTCGTCAATACCGACACCGCGCGGATTTTTGGCGCGCGGTTTCAGTGCTTGCAGTACCAAAAGCGGCACAATTACGGTGCGCGCCCAGTACGAAATTTTTGAAAGGTGAAACGGAAACCAGCGCGGCAAAAGCATGATTTCTACCGGCATCGCCGGTACGCTTCGCCAAGGCATGATGCCATAGAGACAGAGCAGAATTCGGGTGAAAACGTTGACGCCTCTCGCACCGCCCCGCGCGCGGATCGCTTCACGCGCGCGATGCATGTGCGGAGCGTCTGGGCTGTCCCCGATCATTTTGAGCGCGAAATACGCCTTCACGCTTGCGCTCAGGTCGAAGTCGCCGTCGTGATACAGCGGCCAGCCGCCGTGATCCGCCTGGATTCGGCGAAGATAAACGGCAATCTTTCGTTCCAGCTCTGCATCCACCGGCTCGCCGCGATAATGGCGAAGCAGCACATACTCCGCCGGGATCGTGGCGTCGGCTTCAAGTTCAAACAGCCAGTGCCCGTCGCTTTGTTGCGAATTGGCTATGGCTTGGGATGCGGCCGCGATCGCACGACCGATTTCGTCGACTTCGTGCGCGCGCGGCGAAAGCTTCGGCGAGCTGGCATCGAAAATCATGCCGCGGCTCGTCTATTACGGGAAACCAGATCGGCGGCGCGATTGCCGGAGCGGATGGCTCCCTCCAGCGTCGCCGGCAAGCCGGTCGCGGTCCAGTCGCCGGCCAAAAACAGATTCGTCCATCTCGTCTCCGCGCCTGGCCGTTTGGCGTTTTCTTCGGGGGTCGCCGCGAATGTTGCGCGCCGCTCGCGCACGATTTGCCAGGGCGGCAGTTTCGCGGGAAGTTTTGCCAGGGCGGCGACCTCTTGCCAGATTTTACGAGCGAGATCGTCTCTCGGCATTTTGGTTGCTCGCTCAGCGTCGCTGATCGTGACCGAGATCTTGCCGGTTGTCGAAAAGATCCACTGGCTGAGACCATTGATAACGCCGAGCATCGGCGGGAAAGACTTCGGCGCATTCGCGCGGAAGTGCACGTTCACGATGGGGCAGAATAACGACGGCGTTCGCAGCTCCGGCAATAAGCGTGTCGCCGCATAAGCCGGCACCGCCAGGATTACGCTGTCGTGGACGCCGAGGGCCACGGTACGATCGGAGAATTTCAGTTCTGCAACATGCGTTTTGGCGAGCCGCATCGCAACGAGCTCGCACTTGTAGACAATCGAAATTCCGCGCTTCCGGAGATATTTCACCGCAGGATCGATGAAGACCTTTCCAATGCCTTCTTGTGCTATGAGCGGGCGCGCAGCTCTTCCACCCTTCGCAATCGTCTCCCGGATAACCGCAGCAACCAGCTTGGTTGAGCCCTTCAGCGGCTCGATGTTCAGGGCGGCCAGGAAAAACGGAGAAATCAGCCGCTGATAGACCATGCCCGCGCCGCTCATCGTTTCTCCAAGCGCGCGGTCGGTCGGAGCCCAGGCGAGCCGCGCCAGCGAGAGATAGTCGCCCGTGCGCGTCTCCGGGACCCGATCGCCCTTTTTGAAGATCCACCACGGAAAAAATCCGCTCCCGAAATTCAGTTTCCAGCGTTTTTTCGTTGCAAGGTCGACGAACGGGTAGCGGGCATCGCGCGGCCCATGCAGGCGGCCTTCCGTTCCGATCGTTCGCAGAAAGGCACGTGCCGCGTAATTGCCGGAAAGCACGAGATGCGTCCCATTATCGATCAGCATGTCTGTGAGATCGTCATAATATGTCCGGCAGCGGCCGCCCGCATGGTCGGTCGCCTCATAAAGAACGATCTTCCGGCCGCCGCCGGACAAACGCACAGCCGCAGCCAGGCCGGCGAGGCCGGCCCCAATGATATGAATCGTACCGCTGTCAGACGATGGCATGCCGTAACGCGATTCTCAGCAATTGAGGGCGGCTAAGACGTACACGGTCACGCGGCTGAGACCAGCCGCGTGCAATCATTTTTTCGAGCATCCGCAGATAAACCTCTTCCATGATTTTTGGGACCCGCGCCACCCGGCGCGGGGTTCGGGCCAGGATCTCCTCGGATTTCAGAAAATGTTTCCGTGCCTGTTCTGCAACAAATTTGCAGGCAATGTCGATATCGGGGCTTGAAATCGCCAATTTGGGCTCGGTCGTATGTATGCCCGCCAGTTCCAGTGCTTCGCGGGGCAGATAGAGCCGCCCGCTCGCCGCATCCTCGTCGATATCCCGCAAAATATTGGTCAGTTGCAGCGCAGAACCGAGATGATGCGCGAGCAACTCGCCATCTTGATCGTCCATACCGAAAATACGGACGCATAAGCGTCCGACGGCACAGGCAACGCGATCGCAATAAAAAAGAAGACGATCGAGCTCGGGCGCACGAATGTCTTCTACCGAATCCATTTCCATTCCTTCGATCACGGCAAGAAAATCTTTCTTTTGCAGCGAAAAGCGTTCCTTCGCTCGCGCAAGAGCATCAAGCCCTTCCGGGACGCGGCCCGCGTAAAGCGCCTCGATATTTTGCCGCCACTCCTCGAGCCGCTTCAGGCGCAGGGAACGAGATTCGTTACTGTCAGCGATGTCGTCCACCGTTTTGCAGAACGAATAGACTTCGAAAATGGACTCCCGCCGCTCGCGCGGCAGCATGCGCATCGCGAAGTAGAAGGAGCTGCCGCCCGCTCGACGCATGGCGCCCTGCGTTCCGTGAATCACAACAGGCTCCTCAGTACTCATGAGCCTGCGACCGGTAAAACGCCGAGGCTCGGCGGCCGAGCACGCGGAACAGCTGCAACGTCGCCCTCGCGGTTCCTCTCGTTATTGCTTCCGTCTTTGTCAAATGTACGCGCTCGCTTAGCGGATCGCGTTCGTGCAGCATTGCAATAAGGCGGCGGGCCAGCGCCTGAATTGCTGAAATCTCCATCGCGAGCCTCTTGTCCACGACGATATCGGGCAAGGCGCCGCTTTTTTGAAGAAGAGTTTTGGTTTGCGCCGCGAGATCATGCAGGCAGCCGATCAATTCCGGGCTTGCGCGCGGCGCGGCAAGCGACTCGACGCTCGCGCCATGACGCGAAAGAGCATCAAGCGGCAGATAGACGCGGTTCAGCTTGCGATAGTCTGCCGCGCAATCCTGTAAATGATTGATGATCTGCAATGCGGCGCAGAGGGCATCCGAAGCGGGCCATGTCGTTTTCGATTCGCCGTGCACCTGGAGAACAAAACGTCCCACGGGCATGGCCGAGTATGTGCAATAGACGATAAGATCGGCCCAATTATCGTAACGGTTCTTGACGACGTCCTGCCGGAACGCCTTCAACAAATGCTGCGCATGCTCGGCGGAAAGCTCGCGATCGCGCAATACTTCTCGCAGCCTGACCCCTTCGGGCTCATCGCTGCCGCCCCCCAGCAGGCTCGCTTCGAGACGGTCGAGTCTCGTCAGCTTTTCGTGCCGGCTCAAGGAAGGGTGATCTGCAATATCGTCGGCGACGCGAACAAAATTGTAAAACGCCAAAATCGCCGGCCGATGACGCCGCCGGATCAAGTAAGACGCGACGGGAAAATTCTCGTCGCGATGACCCTTCCCGGATCTTAACGCAGCGCTGTTCGTCATAGCGGCTTCAACGCGTCGGTATAGACGCGTCCCTTCCATAAGCCGCCACGCTTACGCATGTGGCGATACGCGGAATAGAGTGTGTAATACCCGTACAAGGCGGCGATCCCCGGAAGCGCGAAACCCCAAAGCGGCGACACGCGATAAAACCGCAACACCGGCTGGAACAGCGCCGCCATGATCGCCCAGGCCGCGATCCCGAGATAGCGTTCCAGCCCGTTTCCGAAAATTGCGAACAGGACGGGAACGATAAACGTGATTGCCATGCCCGCGATCGTGAGCGCGAGCAGCAACGGAGAATTGCGAAGCTGCGCGTAGGCGGTTCGCGAAATCATTTCTTTTGCGGCGGAGAATCTTTCGTATGAGCGGAGACTCCGCGCCCGATTCGTCAAACCGACCCAGATCGGACCGCGCGATTTTAGTTTTTTCGCCAGCGCACAATCGTCGATCAATGCACCCTTAATGCTTTCGATTCCGCCGCAATCGCGCAGCGCGTCGGCACGCACCAGCATGCAGCCGCCTGCGGCCGCGGCCGTCGCCGAGTCTGCGCGGGATACCCAGGCGAAGGGGAAAAGCATCTGAAAGAAAAATACGAAGGCCGGCACATGAACGCGCTCGGCGAAACTTTCGCACCGCAATTTGGCGAGCAGCGAAGTCAATACGAGCCCTCCGGCATTCGCCTTGGAAACGAGCCACGTCAGGGTGTCAGGCGCATGAACGATATCGGCATCGGTCAGTAAGACATAGTCAGGCCGGGTTTGCTGCGCTTCCGCGATTTCTATGCCCTGACTTACGGCCCACAATTTTCCGGTCCAGTCCGCAGGCAGGCCGCGACCGTTCGCGATCGTTACGCTGGATCTGTTTTTTTCGTCCTTGACGGCGTTGGCCGCAACCGCGGCGGTACCGTCACTGCTGTCGTCATCGACAACAATAATCGCAACAGCGCCCGGATAATTCTGATCCAGAAGCGATCGGAGACTCTTCCCGATAGAATCGGCCTCGTTGCGCGCTGGAATGACAACCGCAACACCGGGCCACTTCGCAGGAGCCGTCGGCGTTTCGCTATCGCGCACCGCCATTGTCCAGAAAGTCCCGCGAGCAACCGCCAGATAAACCCATATCAAGACAGAGGCTCCAATAATGGCAGTCAACATGGCGAGGAACCTCGAATAACGACTGATAACGCTTTGAAATGCCAACCGGTTCGCTTCATGGAACAATAAATCGAATTTCGAATGTTTTAGCGACAACAGGGGTTCGC
>JAJPHK010000025.1 GCA_021325315.1 Alphaproteobacteria bacterium | reverse complement strand
CCCGGTAATGACAAGAATTAGGGATCGCGTTCAGAACGGATTCCAGGTCGAATTCGGGGTGAATTTCAAATAGCCGATATTCGCGCCCAATCTTAAGCCCACGCCGGAACGGATCGGCACCACCACGATGTTGTTCCAGGTGAGGGCGGTCGCGCCGAACCCGCCTACGACATAAGCCGAGCCGGAAATACCGGCAAAGCGGCCGAAGATCGCATCCACCCGCGGCAGCTTGTAAACGAGCATCATGGTGCGGGCGCCGTCGACCCCGAGATCGAAGCCGAGCGACGGGCCTTGCCAGAATACCTTGAGGTCGCCTGCGTTGCGCGTATAGAGCGTGCCTTCGCCGTAACGCAGACCGACAGTAACCGCACCCGACGCTTCCTGGCCGAGGATGTAGCCGTTCGGCTCGCCCCATTGGCTGAAAGCCTTCTCAATGACCATGGCAAGGTCGCGCGAGACGGTGCCGAAGAAGCGGTGGCCGGCGTCGACCAGTTCGTTGGAAGAGTAGGTGCCTGGTTGCTGCGCCGAAGCCGGCGCTGCTGCAAAGAGAAAGGCGATCAGGCAGGCGGTTACGCGAAGTAGCGCCATGCGGTTCCTCCAGAATGTCCGGCATACCCCTTAACCCGCCGCATACCCTGCCGAGACTAGGGTATGGGCCCGCGAATCAATCTCGAATGTGTAGAAACACTCTGGCGCTTTAGGGGTCAAAAGGGAATTCGTCATGTCGTCCCGGAAGCGAGCGGCCGCCGCGCAGCGCATATGGGCTAAGCCCTTCCGCGCAATCCTGTTTTTGCTGATGCTTGTCTTCACGGGGACGGCGCGGGCCGCGACCGCCGAGCTTGTAATCAGCGACTGGCAGACGGGAATCGCGCTCTATGGCTTCGATCCGGTCGCTTTTTTCGTGGACAAGGAGCCCAGGCGAGGCTCGGCCTCGTTTGAGTCCAGCTACGCGGGCGCGGTCTTCCGCTTCGCGAATGCGGGAAACCGGGCGGCCTTCGAGGCAAGCCCCGGCACTTATATTCCCCGCTTCGGCGGCTACGATCCTCTGGCAGTCGCGCGCGGCTCGCCAGCGCCGGGCTATCCGAGCCAGTTCGTCGTGCGCGGCGGTCAGTTGTTCCTTTTCTCGAGCGAAACCAGCAAGGCGTATTTTCTCGCCAATCCGGCCGAAGCGATCGCGGGGGCGGAGGCGGCCTGGCCGCGCGTCAAGCGCGGGCTGGTGCATTAATTTGACGAAGCCTCGATTAGTGGGTCAGCGACGCGTGCAGTATTCGAATTTCTCCCAGCGATCTTGGAACCGGATCGGCATCCGTCGGAACGCGCGTCTTGACACGGCTTCTCGCAGGTTTTGTAATTTAAATATGGGGAACGCGATCTCCCCACGAGGCGACACGCTGAAGAATCGCGTCCATTCAGAAGCAAGGACGCGCCATGCCTTCAGTCAATTCCATATCCACTGAGAAAACGGCTTGGTTGGTGATTGCGACGCTCATGCTTGGATTGCCAAGCCTGGCGATTGCACAAACCATCACCTTTGCGGATGCGCGGGTGGGATCCAAACCGCAAAACTTCGAATACTGGCTAACGGGTAAAGGATCGCCCGCAAATTGGGAGATCGCCGCCGATCCGACGGCCTCAGGCGGAAAAGCGTTCGCCCAGACGAGCGCAGACACCACGGATTACCGATTCCCGCTCGCGATTTACACACCGGCCAACCTCACCAATGTTGAAGTCAAGATCCGATTTAAGCCCGTCGCGGGCAAAGTGGATCGAGCGGGCGGCGTGGTCGTCCGTTTCGTCAACCAGAACAATTATTACGTTGCTCGTGCGAACGCGCTTGAGGACAACATTCGGTTCTACCGGGTGGTCAACGGCAGCCGTCAACAACTCGCGAGCGCGAACGGAAAAGTGAAGTCGGGTGAGTGGCGGATACTGACGCTGCGCGCAGAAGGAGACAATTTCACGGTTTCGAGCGACGGCCAAAAGCTGTTCGCCATAAAAGACAAGACATTCACCGGCCCGGGAAAAATCGGCCTGTGGACCAAGGCCGATAGCGTCACGAATTTCGATCGCATCGAGATCAAGGCGTTGCCATGAAGCATGTTGAAGCGAGCGAGCAAGGCGAAACCCGCCGCGATCCGAATTTTGCGTCCTGAACCATAACGGTGAGATTGCCAATGCCTTACACGATGAAACCTCTTTCCTGCGATCCGGGCCGCGTCCGCGGGATGTCCGAGCGCTTGATCGTCAGTCACTATGAAAACAACTATGGCGGTGCCGTTAAGCGGTTGAACCTGATCGAAGAGAAGTTGACGGAACTCGACTTCGCCAAGGCGCCGGTATTCGCGATCAATGGATTGAAGCGCGAAGAACTGGTTGCGATGAATTCAATGATCCTGCACGAAGTTTTTTTTGACGGGCTCGGCGATCAAAGCGAACCCGGTCCGGTTCTTACGGAAGCGCTGACTCGCGATTTCGGATCGGTTTCTCGCTGGCGATCGGAATTCATTTCGATGGGCAAGGCGCTCGGCGGCGGCTCGGGCTGGGTGCTGCTGTCCTGGTCGCATCGGGATCAAAAACTGATCAATCAGTGGGCATCGGATCACTGTCATACGCTCGCAGGCGGCACGCCGGTTCTTGCCCTCGATATGTACGAGCATTCCTATCACATCGACTTCGGTGCAAAGGCGGGCAGCTATGTCGATGTTTTTATGAACGCGATCCGCTGGGCCAATGCGGAAAGGCTCCTCGCCCGTCTCATCGGGCAGTTGCCGTCGTCTCCATCGGGCAGTCAAACAGGAGAACCGGCATGACAATGCCATCGGCGCCGACGGGCGGTCGTATCGCGGAGCTCGTAAATTACTTCTTGCGGCTGGGCTTTCTGGGTTTCGGCGGTCCCGTTGCGCTCGTCGGTCAGATGGAGCGGGAACTCGTCACCGATCGCGGATGGCTCACAAAAGAACAAATGCGCGAAGCGATCGCGATTTGCCAATCGCTTCCCGGTCCGCTCGCGATTCAGGTCGGCATCTACATTTCGTACTTACGCGGCGGATTTTGGGGCGCCTGGGCGGGCGGTTGGTCGTTTATTTTTCCGAATTTTGTGATCGTCGCCGCACTCGGGGCGCTTTACGTTTATCTCGGCGATCTTAAGCCGGTCACCGCGGTATTTTATGGCGTGAGCCCGGCGGTGATCGCGCTGATCCTGCATTCCTGCTACCGGCTGGCGAAGCTCGGCATGGAGGATTGGCTGCAATGGGCGATCGCCGCCGCAGCTTTCGGCGTCACCGTGATCCTTCAGGCCGAGGTTGCGCTCGTATTCATCGTCGCCGGCATTGTCGGCATCCTGTATTACGGTTCGATCTTCAGGCGACCGCCGGCGCTACTGCAGCTTGCGGCGCTCCCTGCTGCGGCCACGCATGTGCCCGCCGCTTCAGCATCGGTGCTGACCAATCTTCTTCTGTTTTTCCTGAAAGCGGGCTCGCTCACCTTCGGCAGCGGTCTTGTGATCGTGCCGTTCCTCGAGCAGGGACTCGTGCAGCAATATGGCTGGCTGGATGAGCGGCAATTCCTGATCGCAGTTGCGATCGGAATGATCAGTCCGGGGCCGGTCGTTATTACCGCAACCTTCGTCGGCTATCTGGTCGCAGGCTTCTGGGGATCGCTGGTTTCCACCGTAGGAATTTTCCTTCCATCGTTTCTGCTCGTACTGGTGGCCGCGCCGCTCCTGGCGCGGCATCGCGGTAACTCCAACGTGCAGGGATTTGTGAAGGGTGCCTACGCGGCGGCGATCGGCACCATATTGGGCGCCTGCATCCTGCTCGGCCGCATCGCGATCGGCGACTGGGCCACGATCCTGATCGGGCTCGGATCGCTCGCGGTCCTCTTCCGATGGAAGGTCAGCAATCCGGCGCTCATCGCCGTGACCGCAATCATCGGCTTGATCGCGTATCCCTTGCTGCAGCCGGCCTGGGTCATGGTGAAGTAGGAGATCGCGATGAGATCGATCACGATCGCAGCGTTGCTGCTGGTTTCTTTTTCTTACTTTGACAATCCGGTGCACGCCCAAACGGCGGAGAGCTGCAAAACATGTCGCGACTACAATGTCGCCTGTTTGCGGAGTCACTCCGCGGCGGCTTGCAAGGCTGAATATGAGGTCTGCATGAAGCGCTGCCGCAAAAATAGACAGAACAAGCGGAACGTAAGGGGCTAGGGGCCGTTCTTGGTTCGAATCATCAACAAGGAGGCCCTCGATCATGAAACATGCTTCGCCGCTCTTAGCCTTCAGCATGGCTCTCCTGTTTGTCACGTCAGCGGAGGCTGCGGATGTGGATTGGAACAAAGTCGACGAGACTTTCGCCAGAAAGGCGGCCGTGACGGGCGACGTTCACCGGTATGGATTTCCGCGCAGCGACCTGACGGTAACATTGGACGGCGTGAAGATTAAGCCGGCGCTCGCGCTCGGCGGCTGGATTGCGTTCAAGCCGGAACACGAGGGAGCGATGGCAATGGGCGACATCGTTTTGCTCGAGAGCGAAATCAATCCGGTGATGGCCAAGCTGATCGAGGGAGGCTTTGAAATCACTGCGGTTCACAATCACGTGCTGCGCGCCCAGCCTGCGACATTTTATATGCACGTTGCCGGACACGGCGATGCGGAGAAATTGGCGACGACTCTCCGCGCTGCGCTCGCCGAAAGCGAGACGCCGCTGACGGCATCGTCCGGGACCGCCGCTCCAGCGGAGCTTACCGATCTCGACACAGCGCAACTCGATCAGATCATCGGCGTAAAAGGAAAAGCGAGCGGCGGCGTCTACCAGTTCGGCGTGCCGCGGCGGGATCCTGTCACGGAAAACGGAATGCAGCTTAGTCCCGCTGGGCCGATGGGCGTTGCGACGGGGATTAATTTTCAGCCGACCGGCGGCGGCAAGGCCGCCATCACGGGCGACTTCGTGCTGACCGCCGATGAGGTGAACCCGGTGATTAAAGCCTTGCGGGCGAATGGCATCGAGGTTACCGCCGTCCACAGCCACATGCTGGACGAGCAGCCGCGGCTCTTCTTCCTTCACTTCTGGGCGAACGACGATGCGCTGAAACTCGCGCGCGGATTGCGTGCTGCGATTGACAAGACGGCAAGCCCGAAAGGCTGAAACAGGGGTTTCTACGCTGCCCCCCACGCTACAAATCCGCCGAAGCGAAATTTCTTGTCTTTCGCGCCGTAGCGGAGCGACGAGCCGTCGAGCGTCTCCATGCGCCCGCCCGCGGCGACGAGCAGGGCGTGGCCTGCGGCAACGTCCCATTCGCAGATCGAAGCGAGGCGCGGATAGACGTCAGCCTTGCCTTCCGCGAGCAGCGTGAACTTCAGCGACGATCCGATCGCGATTCGGGTTTCGACCGGCAGCTTGGTGAGGAAGTTTTCGCTATCGCGATCTAGATAGGATCGGCTGACAGCGGCGATCAGTTTCGCGGGTCTTGGCCGCGCGCGGATTTTTTCCGCCGCCGCCGGATCGAATTTGGCGCCGGCCGAAAGCGGCGCGCGGAAGGCCGCGCCTTCGGCGCCGGCGTGAACCATCCCCGTGGCGGGCGTATAGATCGCGCCGAGCACGGGTGTGCCGTTCACGACCAGTCCTATGTTGACGGTGTATTCGCCGCGGCCGGCAATGAATTCGCGGGTGCCGTCGAGGGGGTCGATCAGCAGAAACTCCCGGCCCGGCTCGGGGATGTCGCCGCGCTCGACCGATTCTTCCCCGATGAACGGCACGCCCGGCAGCAATCTCGCGAGCCCTTTTCGCAGAATCTCTTCCGCCTCGACGTCGGCGAGCGTTACGGGGCTCCTGTCGGATTTTTTGCTGGCGCCGAGATCGCCCCCGGCGATCTCGAGGATTTTTCCGCCGGCGGTTGCTGCGAGCTCGGCGATCGGCCCGAGCAGATCCCGCAATTCGCGCCGGTTGTTGTTTTCCGCCATTTCCGGTCCGGACTGGTTTGACTTGCGGCGGGGTGTATCACACACCGTTCGATAAGACCTAGCAGCGATTCGAGCGCCTGTCCGCGCGGGAGCCCGTCCAATGAGCGAACCCCTTTCCCTCGATGCCCTCGATTTAACGGCGCTGATGTGCTCGCGCGTCTGCCACGACGTGATCAGCCCCGTCGGCGCGATCGTGAACGGGCTCGAAGTGCTCGCCGACGAGAAAGACGAGAGCATGAAGGAGGTCGCGCTCGACCTCATCCGGAAAAGCGCGACGCAAGCCTCGGCGCGCCTGCAATTCGCGCGGCTTGCCTTTGGCGCGGCGGGCTCGGCCGGCGCGCAGATCGACCTCGGCGACGCGGCCGATGTGGCGAAAGGCTTTCTCGAAGACGAGCGGCTGAAAGTGGAGTGGAATCTGCCCCGCGCCCTTTTGCCCAAGAACCGGGTGAAGCTTCTTCTCAATCTCCTGATGATCGCGGGGGCCGCGATCCCGCGCGGCGGGAAGCTCAAGGCCGACGCGATTGGCGAAGGCGAAACCATGGGCTTCAAGCTCACGGCCGAAGGCCCCAATGCTCGGGTGCCGCCGCATGCGGAAAGCCTCTTGGCAGGCAAGCCGGAACAGACGTTGGATGCGCACCATATCCAGCCCTTTTACGCAGGGCTTATTGCGCGGGCGGCGGAGTTTAACGTGACCATCGCCCCCGAAGGCGGGGCCATCGTGCTGACGGCGAAGCCCGCCTGACGAAACGGCGAAATCCCGCCGTTTCGGATCCGATAAGGTTTAGAAATCGGCCCTTCGTTTCAAGCAAATTTAACTCATCGCAGCCCAAACTCGCGGCCCGAAGCGGCAAGGTCTCTCGCGAGGCCGCTGACGCCTCGTGCGTATTTACCTTTTGGATACGATTATGGACGACTTGCTGCGCGACTTTCTCACCGAGACAAGCGAAAGCCTCGATGTCGTGGACGTAGAGCTTGTGCGTTTTGAGCAGGAGCCGAACAACCACGACATTCTCGCGAACATTTTCCGCCTCGTTCATACGATCAAGGGTACATGCGGCTTTCTCGGCCTGCCGCGCCTCGAAGCGCTCGCGCACGCCGCCGAAACCCTGATGGGCAAATTCCGCGACGGCTTGCCGGTCACGAGCGCCGCGGTCTCACTCATCCTGAAGACGATCGACCGCATCAAGAAAATTCTCGGCGATCTAGAAAAGTCCGGCGGCGAGCCGCAGGGCGGCGACGACGACCTGATCGCGAAGCTCGTGGCGATGTCCGAAGGCGCGCCCACACCGGCCGCCGGGCAGCCGAAGCCGAAGGCGGAGCCGCCGCTTGTCGTGCAGACCTTGGAGCGCGAATTGCGCCCCGGCGAAGTGTCGCTCGACGAGCTGGAACGCGCGTTTCGCGAAACCGAGGTGGAGATCGTGGCGGTGGATGCGGAGCCTGCTGCCGCACCCGCGCCCGTCACGGCGAAGAAAGAAGAGCCCGCCGCCGAGGCGCGCGATCCGAAACCGCGCCGCGTCAACATCCGCCGCGAGGAGGACCAGCGCGAGGAGGCCGCGAAAGCGCAAACGCTCCGCGTGCAGGTCGAGACGCTGGAGCGCCTGATGACGATGGTTTCCGAGCTGGTGCTCACGCGCAACCAGCTTCTCGAAATCATGCGCCACAAGCAGGATTCCGAGTTCAAGGTGCCCTTGCAGCGGCTCTCGAACGTGACCGCGGAGTTGCAGGAAGGCGTGATCAAGACGCGCATGCAGCCGATCGGGAACGCCTGGGCGAAGCTTCCGCGCATCGTGCGCGATCTCGCGAAGGAATTGAACAAAGAGATCGAGCTCGAAATGCACGGCGCCGAGACCGAGCTCGACCGGCAGATTCTCGAAGTCATCCGCGATCCGTTGACGCACATCGTCAGGAACTCCGCCGACCACGGCCTCGAGACGACCGAAGAGCGCCGCAGGCTCGGCAAGCCGGAGCAGGGCACAATCCGGCTCTCCGCCTATCACGAAAGCGGGCAGATCGTGATCCAGATCGCCGACGACGGTAAGGGCCTGAACACCGCGCGCATCCGCGAGAAAGCGATCGCCAAGGGCCTGATGCAGGAGGGCGACAAGCTTTCCGACGCGCAGATTCACAAATTCATTTTCGCGTCGGGCTTCTCCACCGCCGACAGGATCACCAACGTTTCCGGCCGCGGCGTCGGCATGGACGTGGTGAAGACGAATATCGACCAGATCGGCGGCTCGATCGATCTGAAGTCCGTCGCCGGCAAAGGCACGACGCTCTCGATCAAGATTCCGCTGACGCTTGCGATCGTTCCCGCGCTTCTCGTCGAATCCGCGAAGGAGCGCTTCGCCATCCCGCAATCGGCGGTGGTCGAGCTCGTGCGCGTGAACGCGACCTCGAAGCACAAGATCGAGCGCGTGAAGGACGCGCCGGTGCTGAGGCTCCGCAACAAGCTCTTGCCCCTCGCGCATTTGAGCTCGCTTCTCAATCTCAACAAAGGCGCGGTCGAGACCGAAAACGCCTTCATCGTGGTGATGCAGGTCGGGAAGAAAAATCTCGGCATCGTCGTCGACACCGTGTTCCACACCGAGGAAATCGTCGTGAAGCCGATGTCCTCGATGCTGCGCGATCTCACGATGTTCTCCGGCAACACCATCCTGGGCGACGGTTCGGTGATCATGATCATTGATCCGAACGGGCTCGCCTCCACCCTCGGCGCCCGTCTCGAAGGCGAGGGCAACGAGACGGAGCAGGCGGAAGAAGAAGTCCGCGTAAATGAGGCTGAGCGGCCGATTTCGTTCCTCGTCTTCCGCGCCGGCTCGCGCGAACCGAAGGCGATTCCGCTCTCGCTGATCACGCGTCTTGAGGAAATCGACGCGGTGAAAATCGAAATCTCGAACGGAAAATATCTCGTGCAGTATCGCGGCGGCCTGATGCCGCTCGTGCCGATCAACGATCAGGTGAAGGTGCGGAGCGAAGGCATGCAGCCGCTTCTCGTTTTCATCGACTCCAACCGCGCGCTCGGTCTTGTCGTCGACGAAATCGTGGACGTGATCGAGGACCGCCTCGACATCCAGGTCGGCAGCGCCAATCCGGGCACGATCGGCTCGGCGATCATCGGCGGCAAAGCGACGGAAATTCTCGACGTCGCGCATTATCTGCCGCTCGCCTACGCGGACTGGTTCATCCGCAAGGAAAAGGGCGCGAAGGATTCGAAATGCAGGGTTCTGTTCGTCGACGATTCCGCTTTCTTCTGCAACATGCTGCTGCCGGTCCTGAAGGCGGCGGGCTATGATGTGACCACCGCCACGAGCGGCGCCGAGGCGCTCGAAATCGTCGAGCGCGAAGGCTCCTTCGATGCGGTCGTAAGCGACATCGAAATGCCCGGCATGAGCGGCTTCGAGTTTGCCGAGACGCTGCGCAAAAACGCGCGCTTCGCGGACATTCCGATCATCGCGCTGTCGTCGCATTCCTCCGCCGCCGTGGTCGAGCGCGGACGCAAGTCCGGCTTCCACAATTTCGTCGCCAAGTTCGACCGCCAGGGGCTGCTGACGGCGCTCAAGCATGTCCCGCAGGAAATCAGCAAGGCCGCATGATGAAAAAGACAGGCGAAATCGAATTCGTGACGGTGACGATCGGCGATCAGCTGTTCGGGCTTGCGATCGACCGAGTGCATGACGTGTTCGCGGCCGACCGCGTGACGCGCGTACCGATGGCCCGCGACGAGATCGCGGGGATTCTCAATTTGCGCGGCCGCATCGTGACCATGATCGACATGCGCAGATGCCTCGACCTCCCCCCGAAAGACGACATCTCGAACCAGATGGCGGTCGGAATCGAGTTCGGCGGGGAATCCTACGGGCTCCTGATCGACGAGGTGGGCGAAGTGATGAAGCTTCCCGCGGCGCAGCTGGAGACCGTTCCGGTGAACCTCGACTCGCGCTGGCGCCGCGTCGCCGCCGGCGTCTACCGGCTCGAAGAAGACCTGATGATTGTTCTTGATATCGACCGCGTGCTGGAGGTCCAGCCGCGCGAAGCTGCCGCCTGAGTGAAGGAGTAAGACCATGAAACGCTGTTTGGTGATCGACGACTCGAGCGTCATCCGAAAAGTGGCAAGGCGAATTCTCGAAGGCTTCGGCTTCACCATCGTGGAAGCCGCCGACGGCCGCCAGGCGCTCGACGCCTGCGTGAAGGAAATGCCGGACGCGATTCTCCTCGACTGGAACATGCCGGTGATGGACGGCTACGAGTTCCTGCGGGCGCTTCGCGCCATGCCGCACGGGGACAAGCCGAAGGTCGTTTTCTGCACGACCGAAAACGATCTTGCGCATATCGCGCGCGCAATGCACGCGGGCGCCGACGAATACATCATGAAGCCGTTCGACAAAGAAATCGTCGAAGCCAAGTTTCAGGAAGTCGGGCTGATCTGATCGAGCGGGCGAGGCCAGAAGGCCGAGCCCAAAAATTTTCGTCGGTTTTCGAAGTAGTCGAGTACCTGCGTATGTCTCTTCCGATGCCAGCCGCCGTCAGCGCTTCTGAGCCGCGCATCCGCGTGATGATCGTCGACGACGCCGTCGTCGTTCGCGGCCTGATGTCGCGGTGGCTGAGCGAGGAGAAGGACATCGAAGTCGTCGGCATTTTCCGCAACGGGCGCGAAGCCGTCGACAATGTGATCCGCGCCAAGCCCGATGTCGTCATCCTCGACGTCGACATGCCCGAGCTCGACGGGCTCGCGGCGCTGCCCCTGTTGCTCGCACGCCGGCCCGATCTGATCATCATCATGGCATCGACGCTGACGCGGCGGAATGCCGAGATCAGCCTGAAGGCGCTCTCGCTCGGCGCCACCGACTATATCGCCAAGCCCGAAACCAACCGCGAAGTCACCGTCTCGCCCAGCTTTCGCCGCGACATCATCGACCGCATTCGCCAGCTCGGCCGCCGCCGTACTGCCGCCGCGCGGCCGCGCAAGGAGGCGCGGCCCGGCACGCTGCCGCACGCGGAATTCGAGGATTCGCACGCGCATCCGCCCGTTCAGCTGCGGCCGTTTCCGCCGGTCTCGCCGCGCGTGCTCGCCATCGGAAGCTCCACCGGCGGGCCGCAGGCCCTGCAAGTCCTGTTGCGCGGCCTCGCGCCGGTTATGCCGCGCCTCCCGGTGCTGATCACCCAGCACATGCCGCCGATGTTCACGACGATTCTGGCCGAACACATGAGCCGGATCTGCGGCGGCCGCGCGCACGAAGCGGTGCACGGCGAGGAAATCAAGCCCGGCTACGTTTACATCGCGCCGGGCGACAGGCACATGAAAGTGGAGCGGAAGTCGAGCACCGCCCATATCGTGCTCGACGACGGCCCGCCCGTGCATTTCTGCAAACCGGCGGTCGATCCGTTCTTCACTTCGGCCGCCGCGGCGTTCGGGCCCGGGCTTCTCGGCATCGTGCTCACGGGCATGGGAGTCGACGGCGCTTCCGGCGCGAGCGTGATCGCGAGCGCGGGCGGCGCGGTGATCGTACAGGACGAAAAGACCAGCGTCGTATGGGGAATGCCGGGAGCCGCCGCGCAAACGGGCCAGTGCTCCGCCGTTCTGCCGATCGACGATATTGCGCCGCGAATAATTAAACTCATTCATGGGGACCGTTCGTGACACCGGCCGATTATGATTTCATCCGAAAGGTGTTGAAGGAGCGCTCGGGCTACGTGCTTTTGCCCGACAAGCAATACCTGATCGACAGCCGCCTCAATCCGCTCGCGCGCGAGCTCGGCTGTGCGTCGCTTATGGAGCTCGTGCAGAAGATGCGCGCGCCCGGCGCGACCGCGCTGCTCGATCGCGTCACCGAGACGATGACGATCAACGAATCCTTCTTCTTCCGCGACAAGATTCCGTTCGACCGTTTCAAGGACACGATTCTGCCGGCGGTGATGGAAGCGCGCGCGAATACGCGCCGTCTCCGGATCTGGTGTTCGGCCTGCTCGACCGGGCAGGAGCCCTATTCGCTCGCGATGATCCTGAGGAGCATGAAGGAAAAGCTCGCGGGCTGGAACATCGAAATTCTTGCCACCGATATTTCGCGCGATGTGCTGGAGCGCGCGAAGGCGGGCATCTACACGCAATTCGAGGTGCAACGCGGGCTGCCGATTCAGATGCTGATGCAGTTCTTCGAGCAGGTCGGCGAGCAATGGCGCATTTCGGAGGAAATCCGCCGCATGGTGCAGTTCCGGCATCTGAACCTCATCGATCGCTTCTCGCTCCTCGGCACGTTCGACGTGGTGTTCTGCCGGAACGTGCTGATCTACTTCGACCACGCGACGAAGACCGACGTCTTGGAGCGCATCGCGCAGCAGCTCGCGCCGGAAGGCTATCTCGTGCTTGGCGCCGCCGAGACGGTGGTGGGCCTTTCCGAGAGCTTCAAGCCGCACATGGACAAGCGCGGCGTTTATGTGCGCACGGGCGGCGTCAGCCCGAAGCCCGCGCTTGCGGCTGTCTCGCCGCTGCCCGCGGCCGCCGCAAAGGCGGTGGTGTAAGAGTTTTGCTGGTCTGACTGTGGGTGTCATCGCCGGGCTTGTCCCGGCGATCCACGCCTTTCCCTGATGTGATGGCAGCAAGGCGTGGATGCCCGGCACAAGGCCGGGCATGACGAAGTGCGGGAGGAAAGATCCGGCACCAGCTTACTGTGGTATTAGCCAAGGATCGCCTTTCGCCGCTCCAGGCTTTCCGCGGGCCAGACGTCGCGCGCCTTGTAATAGGCTTCGAATGCGGGCGTGCCGCTCGGCAGCGTAACCCAGGGCAGCTTCGAACGTACGTAAATATGCACGTCCGGCTGCAGAACCGATGGCCGGTCGAGGGTACCGACCCGAACGAAGCGAATTTTCTCGACTCCGCCGTATTCGCTCCACAAGGCGGTCTGACACGACGGACAGCGGAAAATCAGGTGCGGCTTTCCGCTCTCGGTGGGCACAGCGATCGGTTGCGTTTCGCCGGACAGTATTTCGATGCGGCCGGTTTCGATCAGCGCATTGAGCGCGAAAGCGGTACCGGTCTGGCGCTGGCAGTCGCGGCAGTGACAGCAATGTACGAACATTGGCTTCGATTGAAGGCGGTAGCGGACCGCGCCGCAGACGCAGCCGCCGTCCAGCGTGTCGTCTCGTTCCATGGCCGTTCTCCCCATTGCGCAAGCCTATCAACACGTCATGGCCGGGCTTGTCGCCCAAGTCGGGTTTACCCGACTTGGGCTTTAGACTTATCGAACTCGGGCAAGCCCGAGTTCGACTGCCATCCACGCCTTAGCGGTATATCGAAAGAAAGGCGTGGATGCCCGGCATAAAGCCGGGCATGACGAACCGTTGAGTTTTAGCGCTTGACAGTTTTCTTTCTTGGACTATATTCCTATCATCCTTTCCCGCGAGGGGCGCGCTCATGAGGCGTCAT
>JAJPHK010000105.1 GCA_021325315.1 Alphaproteobacteria bacterium | reverse complement strand
TGCCGCATGCTCCGCAACTATCCCGGCGCGCTCGTGCAGGCGCATGAGCGGATTCCATGCTGCGATATTTTTCGCGCCGGCGACGGCGTGCATGCAGCCTATCTCGAACAGCGGCAGCGTGGGGAGACGGCGGCCGGAAAACTCGCGCTCGCGCTGAGCCTGTTTCACCGTCAGACACTGAAGCTCGAGCGCGCGATGTTCGCGAGCCCACGTTTGAAGATGGTGATCGTCAACTCGGAGATGGTGGCGAACGATCTCGCGCGCCACTACGACTATCCGCGCGAGCGCATTCGCCTCGTTCCGAACGGCATCGATCTCGAACGCTTTTCTCTTGCCGCGCGCGAACGCCACAGGGCGGAAACGCGTCGCTCGCTTGGGATTCCGGCGGAAGCGCCTGTCGCTCTCTTCGTCGGCTCCGGCTTCGATCGCAAGGGACTCGCGCGCGCAATCGAAGCATGCGCGCGGCAGAACGTGCCTCTGCATCTTGTCGTCATTGGCAGCGACAAGCAGCCTGCCAAGTTCAAGATGCACGCGGACCGCGCCGGGTTTGGCGCGCACTTTCATCTTGTCGGCCCGGTCGGCGATCCGTTGCCTTATTTTGCCGCGGCGGATGTTTTGATCCTGCCGACAATCTACGATCCTTTCCCCTCCACGGTGATCGAAGCGCTTGCCTGCGGCCTGCCGGTCGTGACCACGACCGGCTGCGGCGCGCGCGACGTTGTCAAGCGCATCGATCCGGCGCTCGTTTGTGACGCGTTCGATACCGAAGGTCTGTCGAACGGATTAAAACGCGCACTGGCGCTTGCGGCGGAGCCGTCTACCGCCGATTCCGCACGAAAAATCGCCGAAGAATTTGGACTTGAGGCTATGGTCGCACGCATGCTGAAGCTTTATGACGAGCTGATACCGGCTCTCCGGGGAGCACGCGGCGCATGAGAATTTTGCATACCGAGGCATCGACCGGCTGGGGCGGCCAGGAGATCCGGATTCTCGACGAGGCGTCCGGCTTCATAGCACGCGGTCATGAGGTGCATATCGCAGCCCCCCAAGACGCGCCGATCATCGGCGTAGCACAGCAGCGCGGAATTCCATCGCATTCCTTGGCGATAAATCGGCGGCGTTTGGGATCGTTGCGCGCACTTATGTCGCTCCTATCCGAACTGCGGCCTGATGTCATCGTCACGCATAGTTCGACCGACACGTGGCTGGTCTCCATCGGCACAAGGCTGATGCGCAGGCGCCCCGCCGTCGTGCGCACGCGGCATCTCGGTTTTCAGGTCGGGCGCAGTGTGTTGAATCGATGGCTCTATGGACGCGCCGTCGACTTTGTCGTCACCACCGGTGAAGCGACGCGCCAGATGTTGATCAAGACTTTGCATATCGCCCCTCACCGCGTCGCTTCGATCCCCACCGGCATCGATACGGCAAAATTTGCGCCGGGTGACAAGAGCTACGCTCGAAAGGTGACCAACATCGAGCCGGGCGGCACCCCCGTAATCGGCATTGTGGCGACGCTGCGCTCCGGCAAGGCGCATCGTTTTCTCGTTCAGGCGCTCACCGACAGCCGTCTCAGCAGCGCCCGCCTCGTCATTGTGGGCGACGGACCGCAAGAAGCCGCCTTGCGCAAACAGGTTGCCGAATTAGGTCTCGACTCGCGCGTGATCTTCGCCGGACGACAGCAAGATGTCGTTCCCTGGTTCAACGCCTTCGATATCTTTGTCTTGCCGTCCACGGCCATCGAAGGCGCACCACAGGTCGTGATGCAAGCCATGGCTTGCGGAATTCCGTTAGTGACCACACCCGTCGGGGCAATCCCGGAATTGGTCCGCGACGGGGAAACCGGACTTTTCGTGCCCCCGGGCGACGCGAAGGCCCTAGCCGACGCGATCGCAAGGCTCGTCGAGGATCATGATCTGGCGACGCGTCTCGCCGCCGCGGGCCG
This sequence comes from Alphaproteobacteria bacterium, assembly GCA_021325315.1. Taxonomy (GTDB): domain Bacteria; phylum Pseudomonadota; class Alphaproteobacteria; order Rhizobiales; family Xanthobacteraceae; genus Palsa-892. Next base: position 7,896 of record JAJPHK010000105.1, on the reverse strand, counting down.
CCGCCATGCCGAGCATAAGTTTGCGATCGCGGCGATGCTCGATTCCATGGAAAAAGCGTTGACGAATGCCGTCGCATCCCGGGCCGTTAAGAAGTGAAAAATACCTTGGGCGCCTTAACCGTGCCAACGATGCAATTAGATTTGCGAATGCCGCCAATCGAAAAGCGTGTTAGATCACGCCGTACAAGCTCATCCCGAAAACCTCAATAGTTCACGATGGCTCACCAACGAAAAATCGCCGTGATCGGCCTCGGCTATGTTGGCCTGCCTGTCGCCGTCGCCTTCGGCAAGACGGGTTCGCAGGTGATCGGCTTCGATATAAGCGCAGAGCGTATTAAGGAGCTCAAATCCGGGCTCGACCGAACGCGCGAAGTCGAAAGCTGCGAGTTGGAGCGGACTAAGATCGTCTTCACCACCGATCCGCATGATCTCCGAGCGGCCGACTTCTTCATCGTTACCGTGCCGACGCCGATCGACGATTCCAATCAGCCGGATCTGCGCGCACTTTCGGCTGCTACGGAAACGGTTGGACGCGCACTAAAAAAAGGCGACATCGTCGTCTATGAATCGACTGTCTATCCTGGCGCGACCGAAGAAGAATGCGTGCCGATCCTTGAGCGCGCGTCCTCGCTCGCCGCAGGACGCGATTTCACTGTCGCCTATTCTCCTGAACGCATCAATCCGGGCGACCGCAAGCATCGTTTCGAAACGATCACCAAGATTGTCTCCGCCCAGGATGAGCCGACGCTCGATATCGTCGCGAGCGTTTACGGCACAGTTATCAAAGCCGGCATTCATCGAGCCCCGTCGATCCGGGTCGCCGAAGCGGCCAAGGTGATCGAGAATTCGCAACGCGATCTCAACATCGCATTCATGAACGAATTATCCGCGATATTCCGATTGCTGAACATCGACACTCAGGAAGTCCTTGCGGCGGCGGCGACCAAATGGAATTTCCTCAATTTTAAACCTGGTTTGGTCGGCGGGCATTGCATCGGGGTGGATCCGTTCTATCTCACCTATCGCGCCGAAAAAGCCGGCTATCGGCCCGAGGTGATTCTTTCCGGTCGCCGCATCAATGATGATGTCGGCAATCGGATTGCGCGCGAGTGCATCCGCCGGCTGCTGCAAACTGGCAGGCGGGACCTGCGCGTCACGATGCTTGGATTGGCTTTCAAGGAAAACGTTCCCGACATCCGCAACTCGCGTGCGATAGATATCGTACGCGAACTCACCAATTTCGGAGCCCGCGTCGAAGTGAGCGATCCTCTCGCATCTCCGGACGATGTTGAGCGGGAATATGGTCTCCGCCTGATCCCGATCGAAAAGCTATCGGCGGCCGATGCGGTGATCGTTGCCGTCGCGCACGATAGCTACGTGGCCGGCGGCTGGCCGCTGATCCGACGGCTGCTGCACGAGAGCGCCGGCCTCGTATTCGACGTGAAGGCTTGCCTCGACCGCAACGCTACGCCTGCGGGCATCGAATTGCTGCGGCTCTAATCCCGTTTTCCATTTCACCGGAGCCGATGCTCTTTCGCCCGTTACATGCGAATTCGCTTATTTCGGTTTCACCGCGCTGAAAACCAGGCTGCGCGAAGTGAGTGCCGTCCACCCATTCGTCTCGCGCACGACGTCCGCGGTTTCGGTATGGAGCTCCGGCTCCTTCCTAGCCAGCCGCTTCATCTTGAGCGCCGTTGCAAGTTTGTTCATCGGCCAGAGCACGGCCGCAAGCGCGGCGGCGGCTCTCTTCGTGCGATCCTTGTGCAACCGGATATCGGAATATCCCGCAGTCCGCAGACCATAATGCCAGTATTGATAAGCGAGCGGCGCAATGTGGCCTGACAGCCGGCCGGCGTTTTCCGGCTTAGTACTTGGGCTCGGAAACAAACTGTAATGCCCACCGAACAGAAACGACAAGCGCGACACCATGTGGCCGACATTGGGCACGGAAAAAACAAGGACGCCGCCGGGCTTTAATACGCGGCCGATTTCCGCAAGTACATGATAAGGAACCGCGGTATGTTCCAGCACTTCGACGACCATGACCGCATCGAAAGAGGAATTCTTGTACGGCAAGCCTTCGTTGATGTCGCATTTCTGAAACTCGACTCCGGGAACGGAAAAATTCGCTCCGTCAATGTCGCAGGCTTGCAGCCTTAGTTTCTTGCTCGTGCGCTCGGACACCGCTGAAAGAATAATGCTGGAAAGATAGCCGCTGCCCGCACCGACATCGAGAATATCGCCGGAAAGTTTTCCGCTCTGACGTACCAGTGACAATGCAAGTTTATTGGTAGCTCGTAATGAAGCCGGAGCCGGCGCGGCCATTCTTGATTCCCCTTAAGCCAGCGCCAGTTTGCTGTCATCAATACGTTGAATTTGTGGAATTTGTGTTCGATCAGAGAACGAATGAAAAGTTAGGCAGCAGCACGCCGCAAAGCGTCAGCTTCCTTCCGCCACAGATCGCCGTAATCGACGTTCTGCCATTCTGCGAACCACGGACCGCCGCGCGTGAAATGCACAACATTCGGAGTTCCCTGCTCAGGTTTTTCGTTCCAGCCTTCGAGCCAGTTCCATGTCACCGGCAGCGAACCGATGTCTTCATCCTTCGCCCACTGCATGCGGTGAAGATATGCGCCCGTTTGGCTGTTGACGACTTCCGGCGTCAGTGACTTCACCGACGGATGATCGCAATTGAACAGCATCAGCGACGACCAGTTCTTGCGCGGATAGACGGTCTGCGGCTTGCCGTCCATCTTCACCGTGTCCTTCGGAGTGTAGTCGTGCTGCACGCAATAGACCGCCTTCGGCGTCTTCGTGTATTCGACGAGGCCGGCAATGTCGCCAAGAAAGAGAAAATCGCAATCGCAAAACAGCGCCCAGCCGTGATAGCCCGCAAGCGCGGGCGTGAGAAAACGCGAATAGGTGAAATCGGTGGTGGCGAGCGGATCTTCCGTGCGCCAGTAAAGCTTTCGCTCGCGCAGCTCATCGAGCTTGATCGGGGTCACCTCGACCGGAATAGACGCATGCCGCTCCAGCGAAAATTTCGCGACATCATAGGCGATCGGCTCGCGCTTATCCCAGCCGATAAAAACCCGAAATGGACCGGTCATTCTTCCACCCGCTTGGCAAGATGGCTGCGGAAGGGCTAGAAAACACAGTCTTTTCCAATTAGCAATTCTTCGCTTGTTTCCCGGCTAAACCTTCGGAGACCCCCTGTGGCCTATAAGGGCGACTGGCACGCAAAGCGGCTGGTTCTATTCGATCTGGACGGGGTGCTTCTGGATTCGCGCGAGAACATGCGGCGCTCCTGGCAGAGGGTTCGCGAACAGTTCGGCACCGATGTCAGTTTCGATCGCTATTTCAACGAAATCGGCCGCCCGTTTCCGGCTATCATGGAACGGCTCCGCCTTTCCGAGCGTGCCGCCGAAATCGAAGCGGCGTTTCGCATGGCGTCCATGGACAATCTCGACGTGCTTCGTTTCTATCCGGGCGTCCCTGAAACGCTGCGCAAGCTGCAGGACGCCCGATTGAAACTAGGGATCGTCACCTCGAAGGATTTGCTGCGGACCAACGCGATCCTCGCGATGCTGCCGGTGACATTCGCTTGCGTGCACGCGCCGGACGGAAAAATGCGCGGCAAACCGGCGCCCGATCATTTGCTGATGGCGATGGCGCTGACGGGGGTCGACCCGGCCGAGGCCTTGTATGTCGGCGACATGGCGGCCGATTATGAAGCCGCGCAGCGGGCGCAGATCGATTACGCGCACGCGAACTGGGGCTACGGGGCGCCGCCCGCGGGCGAGTGTTGGAAACTGTCGGCCATCGGGGAACTCCTCGAATTAATTCCGGCACAAAAGATTGGCGAAGCATCATGAAAGTCGTGGGCATCATTCCCTGCCGCTACGGCGCCGTTCGTTTTCCGGGAAAGTCGCTCGCCGACATCCACGGCAGGCCGATGATGTGGCACGTCTATCAGCAGGCCAAGAAAACGAAATCGCTGCAGGAGGTTTATGTCGCTACCGACGACGAGCGCATCGCCGACGCTTGCAAGAAATTCGGCCTGCCCTGGATCATGACGCGGAACGATCATCCGACCGGGACGGACCGGCTGGTCGAATGCATCAAGACGGTGAACGCCGACATCTATGTGAACGTGCAAGGCGACGAGCCGATGATCGCGCCGGAAGCGATCGACATCGTCGCGAACGCGATCCTGAAGATCGACGATCCGCGCGTCCTCGCCTCCAACGGCTTCAAGCCCATTCACGATCCCGCGGAGGTCGTGAACACGAACGCGGTCAAGGTCACGATGACGGCGGCGGGGCTCGCCCTTTCCTATTCGCGCCTTCCGATTCCCTATCCGAAGGACGGCGCCGGCGAATACAACCGGCAGCTCGGGCTCTACGCATTTCGCAAAAACGGGCTCGAAAAATTCGCCCAGCACAAGCCCGGTCCGGTCGAACGCGCGGAAGGCGTCGAGATGCTACGCTTCCTCGAGCACGGCTACGAGGTCGCAATGGTACGGACGCCTGACGACAACGCCATATCTGTCGATACCTTGTCCGATCTGGAGCAGGTGAGAAGGCTGATCCCCGCCTAAGGGCGCCTTCCGAATTTCCACATGCTGTTCAAAAAGCGCCCCTCCTGGATCTCGCAAGACCGCTGGTTGCGCATCATGCGTCAGCGCGACCGCCGAAAGATTTGGCGGCGGCAGGCCGTTCGATTTTTGAAAAGCCCCAAGCTCGCGGCCGCATATTTTCGCTATCGCCAGGCGATCGACGCGGCCGACTGGCCGCGGGTCAAGAAATACGCGCTCGCTGTTACCGAACAGGCGGTGAAAATTCGCGACCGGCAAACGATCGGCGAAATGACGCTCGCGCTTGAGCGCGTCGGGTGTTACCGGGAAAGCGCACGGTTGTGGCTTTCGGAAATTGCCCGAACGAAAAGCGCGCCGAACGAATGGAGAGGCGAAGATCTTTCGGGAAAAATACTTCTCATCAACCTGTATCAGCCCGACGTCTACGGGATGGGAGTCGGATATCGCTGCGCACACGTGGTCGCGAAACTGATCGGACGCGCTCGCCGCACGATGGCCGTGGTCGAGCCGCGCCAGGTTCCGACCTACCGCCGAACATTTCCGGCGCTTGAAATCTTCACATCGCTGGACGACGTTCCGAAAGACGAGGTCGATTTCGTCGCGTTGCACGAGTATCTGCTGGCGGAATTCGACCTGAAACAGCCATCCGCCGGCGAAAATTTCTCCCCTCTTCTGCCCAACCCGGAAAAAACCGCGCAATTAAGAAAAAAATATCTGGCGATGAGCTCCGGCGGCAAGCCGCTCGTTGGCCTGTCCTGGTACAGCGGGCATCACGGCAAGGACCTTCCGCCGCTTGTCGACTGGCGCGATTTTATCGCCCGCACGGACGCGACGTTCGTCTCGCTGCAATACGGGAATATCGCGGGCGATCTGGACATTCTGGGGCGCGATCGGATCATCGTCGACGAATCGATCGATCAGCTTGTGGATATGGACAGTTTTTGCGCCCAGGTCGCAGCGATGGACGGAACCATCTCCATCATTAGCACGCTTACCAATGTCAGCGCCGCGCTGGGCGTGCCGGCGGTCGTGCTGCGCGACGACTGGTTTCGGCGAAATCTGCCGGTACTCAGCGATCGTGTGCCCTGGTACCCGACCCTGCGCGTTGCGGGAAAGGACGGCAGGGCGTGGGCGCCGGTGCTGGATGAAAGTTTTTCGAAACTTCGTGCTTTGATTGCCGAACGGTCGCCGGCCAGCATCGATCCAGGCACTAGCGCCGCGATGCGCGACTAGTGCGCAGCCAGGCTTGCCTGATGTGGCCGCCTTCATTCGAGATCAATTCGTTCAAACGGCGGCCGCTTCGTAGTTTTGCGAGAATGAGCTCGACCATTTCGATCCGTTCCTGCGCGTTGTCACGCAAGCTTAATTTGCCGATATGGAGGAGCGATCCGTCGACCAGCATGAAGGGCTCGGACAATGCGCTCCCCTCAACCGAGATTTCGATAAATTTGACGGGCGCAAACCGAACGCAGCCGGGATCGAGATGACGATAAAGCCGCGTCCAGTTTTGCCCGCCGGTATCGAGCTTCAAGGTGTTGTCGGGAGTAAAATCGAGAGGATAATCCGCCACAGCCGTAAAATCGTAGACGCAATAGCCAGCCCATAAATACCACGGCCCTGCAATTGGTTTGCCACGCCACCAATGCCATGGCCCAAAATTAGGCTTATTGGATCCCTTCCCGTAAAGCGGCCGATTTTTTACAAGTTCTTGAAGATCCAATGCTGCCGTGGGGATTAAGTCATGATCAAAAAAAGCGAAAACTTTCGGCCGTAACGGCCGTACGAGGTTGTAAAAAATCCAGGTCAGCGCGATGCCATGCGAGAGCGAACCATTTGTGGTGACGATTTTCCGCAAGGGCGGGCTTGGCAACGGGATGTAGTGAACCTGCCTTGCCGCGCAAACCTCTTTTATTTTCCGGCGCGCCTCCGCAGTGGAAGAATTATCGCAAACAATCAAGATTGCGTCAGGGGCATGCGCTGCAAAGCCGTTTGCAAGCCACTCGATAGTACGATCAACATTGAACGCAACTGTGAAGACGGCAACCTTTCCTTCGACTTGCCTCCTGAGTTTCGCAACGATTTCATTTTGACGATCGATTTTGCGATTCTTGTAGGCAGCGAGGATTGCAATATTGCGTAAGCGCCTGATCCTGTGCCGAATCGGGTCGCAAACCAACCATTCGCGCAGGCCGTAATCCAGGATCGGGCGCATGAAGCTTGCTTCGAGATTAGGCCAGATAATAATTTACATTCAGCGAGCGGCGCGTTGCTTTCGGCGGCAATTCCAGTTTCTTCAAGCCGTGCCAGGAATTCGAGGACTTGATGAAGCCGACAAGCTTGTTCGGCGTGAAGTCGGATGTGTAGAAAACTTCGTGCTTGTCGAGAAATTCCTTCGACGCCTCGTCGTCCATCATGCCGGCCTTCCAGCCGCTTTGTGCGGCGGTCTTGTTCTTGCCGCGGTAAAATTCCGTGCCGGCGCCGGAAGAATAGTCGACTCCCTTGTCGGGGAAATAGATCATCAGCGAGATCAGCTTGCCCGCGACGTCGGTGTGCGGCGGGATATAGCAACCCGCCTCGAGATAGGAAAACTCGAAGGTCAGCCTTACCGGCGTGTTGCCGCGCAGATTGTTTTGCAGCCGGTTGAATTTTGTGAGCGGTTTACGAAGGAAGCCGGAAAAGCTCTTATCATCAATTTTCCATGGCTTCGTTTCGCTTTTCGGCCGTTCCGATGGCACCGAGTGCGTGAGCTCATAGAGCCTTTGAACTATCTCCGGCTTGGAAAAGCTTTCGTAGAGCTCTCGCCAAATCGGAGTCTTCTTCGTGAATTCGGTAAACTCCGGCATCTTGCTGTTCATATGGCTCTTGCCGCCGCGGTCCACCCAGGTCGCGGGGAATAGCGATTTGTCCGGGAATTGAGAATTGAGCGCGTCATAAGTTGTAGGATCGAAAATGTCGTGAAATTCGAAAATGAAAAAAGGATCGCGGATCGCGACGTCCAGCTTATCTTGCGTTAAATCCTGCGCGGCGAGCATTGCGATTTCCCCGGGGATACACATTTTAAGGCGTCCAGTATCGTTATCGAGGGCAGAATTTAGATGCAAGCCCGCGGATCGATATAACCGGCAGTGCAGCAAGCGGTTGAGCCGTATTATTTTTTCCTAGGTTGTCCGTTCGATCCGGCTCTAGCTCTTCTTCTCCGGCAAACTCAGCCGGATGTGCAGCTCGCGCAATTGCTTCGGCGTGACCTCCGAGGGCGCGCCCATCAGCAAGTCTTCCGCCTGCTGGTTCATCGGGAACGG